>CANNTZ010000024.1 GCA_947522735.1 uncultured Oscillospiraceae bacterium
CGATGAGCTATCCCGAGCACATTCAGGACAGGCTGCGCGCGAAAAATATCAACGTCATTGAGATCGACGCGCTGAAATATGCCGAGGAGGCGGGCTCCTCCAGGGCGGTCAACGTTGTCATGATCGGCGCGCTCTCAAGGCATATGGAATTTTCGGAGGATAAATGGGTTACGGCTATCAAAAACACCGTGCCCGACAGGTTTACTCAGATGAATCTTAAAGCGTTTGAGCTTGGCAGAGGCATAGAATGAGATTCATTTGAGCAAAGGAATGGTATAAAATGTCAAACAAGTATTACAGTCCGATAGAAACAGCCTCCCGCGAGGAGATGCGTGCAGTGCAGTCGAGGAATCTGGCCGACATGGTGAAGCGCGTCTACGAGAACGTGCCGATGTACCGCAAAAGATTCGACGAGCAGGGGATAAAGCCGGAGGATATCAGCTCGGTGGACGACCTGAGCCGGCTGCCGTTCACCTATAAACAGGATCTGCGCGACAACTATCCCTACGGACTGTTCGCGGTGCCAAAGGAGAGGCTGACAAGGATACACGCCTCCAGCGGCACGACCGGCAAGCAGACGGTGGTGGGCTATACCCGAAACGACCTGAACATATGGGGCGAGTGCGTGGCGCGCGCGCTGACCGCCATAGGCGGTAGCGAGAGCGATTTCGTACACGTATCCTACGGCTACGGCCTGTTCACCGGAGGGCTCGGGCTGCACTACGGAGCGGAATACCTCGGCGCGACGGTCATACCGGTATCGACCGGAAACACAAAGCGCCAGATACAGATAATGCGCGATTTCGGCTCGACGATACTCGCCTGCACGCCGTCCTATGCGCTGTATATCGGCGAGACGCTGCGGGAGATGGGGCTGGATCGTTCGGAGCTGAAGCTGCGCGCGGGCTTTTTCGGTGCGGAGCCTTGGACCGAGCATATGCGCGGACAGATAGAGGAGCTGCTCGGGATAAAGGCCTACGACATCTACGGGCTGTCCGAGGTGATGGGGCCGGGCGTTGCGTTCGAATGCTGCGAGCAGGGCGGGATGCACATCAACGAGGACAGCTTCATCCCGGAGATAATCGACCCGGACACCGGCGAGGTGCTGCCGGACGGCGCGCAGGGCGAGCTGGTTTTCACCTGCGTTACCAAGGAAGCGCTGCCGCTGGTGCGCTACCGCACGCGCGACATAGCGACGCTGACGCACGGCGTGTGCGGCTGCGGACGCACGCTTGTCAAGATGAGCAAGCCGCGGGGCCGCACCGACGACATGCTGATAATCCGCGGCGTGAACGTGTTCCCGTCGCAGATTGAAAGCACACTGCTGACGGTGGAGGACGTAAGCCCGTACTATATGATAACGGTGGATCGCGTAAACAACCTTGACCGGATGGAAATATTGGTCGAGATGGGCGAAAACATGCCGTTCGACGAGGTGCGCCTGATCCAGAACAAGGAGAAGGAGCTGACTCAGGCTATCGAATCGACGCTTGGCATTTCGGCAAAGGTGAAGCTTGTGCCGCCAAAGTCGCTGGAGCGCAGCGAGGGCAAGGCAAAGCGCGTGATAGACCGGCGGCAGTATGAATAATGATTGCAGAAAACGTAAGGAGGAGCGCAGATGAAACAGGTATCCATATACGTTGAGAACCGGCCCGGGAGGCTGGCGGAGGTGACGAAGGTGCTGGCGGACGCAGGGGTGGATATCAAGGCGCTTTCCATAGCGGACACCGACGCGTTCGGGATTCTCCGGCTGATAGTCAACGATCCGGAGCTTGCAAAGCGGGCCGTGACCGGCGCGGGGTTTCCGGCCAAGGTGACGGAGGTCGTCGCGGTGGCGGTAGAGGATCATCCGGGCGGGCTGGCAAGGGTGCTGGCGATGCTCTCGAGGGAGGGCGTTGACGTGGGCTACATGTACGCATTCCTCGGCAAAGAGGAGGGCTGCGCCGACGTCATACTGCGCGTCAAGGACAACGCCAAGGCAAGAGAGATACTTTTGTCGCACGGCATGAAGCTAATCGACTGACGCCGTGCGGCAGAGCACGACGCAAAAAAGGTTTGCGGAGCATCCGGAACGACTTCCCTTGAGGCCGTTCGCCGGAGATGCCCTGCAAACCCTTTGTTTTATGCGCTAAATTCGAGGCTCATTTAAACCGGCGCAGTATCTTTGGCCGGAACCAGTTGATATACGCGCCGATCAGCCTTGTGGTCGCAAAGTCGTATACCAGAAAGACCACGTTTCCAAGTCCCAGCAGCACCAGCGCCGAATATTTGCCGAATGCGCCCATTTCGGTCATGATGTCCGGCACCTTGAAGATGAATACGATCACCGCATAGGCCGCGACGATGCACACATTGAAGCATGCGAGCTTCAGCAGATATTCCAGCGCCCTTGGCCGCACCCGTTCGAGATACAGCTTAACGATGGGATAGTGCCCGAAAAAGGCGATGAACATCATTGCCGCCTCGCGATCCGGCGTGATGAATATCGACAGCAGAGACACTGCGATATATACCAGCAGCGCCCATTTTGCGTTGGTCTCCACCACCACGGCTATCATCAGTATCCCCGCCAGCGCCGGTATCGCATAGGTCGCGAACGGGATAAGCCCCGTCATAAACATCAGCAGCATACACAGCGCAGCTATCATTCCGCATAGCGCCACTTGAGCGCTGCGCTTTATCTTGTTCATACAAACGCTCCGTTCAGCAGCAGCGGATGAGGTCGCCGCCCATACACTCGCAGCAGCAATCCGCGCAGATGAGTCCCGTGCACATGTCGCACGCCGAGCAATCCGAGCCGCCGGTCCTGTAGCCTGCGCCGGGGTTGTAGCCGTAGGCGCGCGCGCTGCGCGTCTGGTACATCATGCGGTTGTAAGCCTCGCGGTATTCCGCATTGCCCGGATCCATATTGTACGCCGCCGTGAAGTGCTCCCTCGCGCCGTTCAGCCAGCCCTTGCGATAGAGCACGCTGCCCTTGAGAAAGTGCCATTCCGCGTCGCGGCTCGCCGACGGAACGCCCTCAAGCAGCTCCTCCGCCTCCGAGAGCCGGTTTTGTATTATCAGCCGCCGGATGTCCGCAAACTGCGACGACGAGCCGTAGCCGTAGGAGGAGTATCCGGAGCCGTAGTCGCCCGGCTGTCCCGACGCGCCCTCGCGGCGCATCCGAATGACCTCGTCGTAGGCGTTGTTGATTTCGAGCATCTTTTCGCGCGCAAGGTCGCTGAGCGGGTCGTCCGCGTAGTTGTCGGGATGATACTTCTTCGCAAGCTCTCTGTATGCCTTTTTTATCTCTTTTTCGGTCGCGTCCGGCGACACCCCAAGGATCTTGTACGGGTCGGAAGTATTCATCTGCAATCCTCTCTAATCATATCGTTGAAGCTGCAAAATCCTGTCATATATGACTGTTTGTCCTTATCGCTTTATTTTTTTCTTTTTTGTCAAGCAATTGATCCGCCCGGCTTTTCAATCCGAGCGAGACGATGTTGTCCACGATTTCGGCGTATCTGTGCGTCTCCAGCAGCGCGAATGCCGCCTGCGTCTCCGCGATGGTCACGTATATCGCCGCCCTTGCGGCCTCAGCGCCGTTTTCCTCGTTTTTCAGCGGATTGAACCGCCGCTTTTTTATGTCGTCCTCAAGGTCGTCCGCCGCGTCGCAGAGATAGATGTAGCGCCCGATAAGGTAGCCCATCCGCTCCAGCACGCGCTTCTGCGACGCTCCGTCGCACGGACACAGCGCGAGAATGCGCGATATCGCGTTTGCCGTCGGCTCGGCGGCCTCGTCCGGGCCGGCGCCGCATTTTTCGGCTGCCGCCTGCGCGTCCATCATCGCCGCAAATATGCTCTCCAGCTCCGGTCGGCGCTTTGCCGCGCGCCGTCGCGCCCCCGCGGCAAGGAGCAGTGCCAGCCGCCAGAACGGCCTTGCCCACCAACTGCTGTCGGCGATGTTGTCGAGCAGCTTGTAATACATGGATATCGCGGCGGCGTCTGCGCTGAAGGAGAGGGCGTTGCTGTCGGTGCAGCAGGGACGCTTGCGCAGCGGATTGGCAATGCACACGCACCTTTTGAACGACGGGCACTCCGGCGCTACCGACATATACAGCAGTGCAAAGAACGCGAAGTCGTAGCTGAGCGTCAGGCGTGCAAACGCGCCGAAAGAACGGCCGAGCTGGTGGCACAGTCCGCAATATACGGCGTTGTAGGTCTCAAAATCCTTGATTCTGAGTTCCGGTTTTAAAGGTCTGATATAGCCGAACACGCCAAAGCCCCTTTCATATCAACTATTGTACCGCAAATTTTTGTATATTTCAATTAAAAAAATGTAAACAGCCATACACATCTGCTGATAATTCTGCGATTTTCGCCGCCGCAGCGCAGCTTTTCGGACGCGCTGTGAGCGCAATGAGCCCTCAAGGGCGGAAGCGATAGTCCTTGTTTTTGTCCGCGCTATCATATATAATGAAAGCAGATGCAGGACAAAAATGTTTTTAGGGGGAGACACGGATGTATTTTCCGAAGGATATGAACTTTCAGTATTTCTTCTTCAGCACCTATCCGGGTTATTTTTTGCAGATTCTGCCCGTCGCGCTGCTGGCGGGCGCGGTCTATTGGGCGATTAAATTCCGCGGACGCCGCGAGATTACAAAGGGAAGAATGCTGTGCGGAACGCTGTTTGTCTGCTATATGGCGGGGCTTGTCTGCCTTTTGCTGGCGCTCGACGCGATAGGCGACGTGTGGTATCTGCTGCTTTATCACAGAAGCGAATTCGGCGTCCGTGCCAACACGTGGGATTATAACCTTATTCCGCATATCCACAGATGGCTTGAGGGAGAATCGCTTGCGAACATAGCGCTCTATCTGCCGTTCGGCTTTCTTTATCCGCTGGCGGGCGACAGACGCACATGGAAGCGGACGCTGCTTGCGGGCTTCCTTTGCTCTCTCGGCATCGAGCTTGTTCAGCCCCTCGTGGGCCGCGCCTTCGATATAAACGATATCATGCTCAACACGCTCGGCGTGCTTGTCTCTGCGACGCTTCTGTTCGCTGTCAAAAAAATAATTGCGGCGAGGAGGGACGCGTGAGCCACCGCTTTCGACAGGCTTTTCCGTCTGCGGCAGCCGGATAGGCCCGCAAAAAAGGCAGTCCGGAGCATGCCTGCCACAGCGGAGCTCAACCATTGGTTGAATATCAAAAAAACCGCATAATTCAACGGATAATTGATTGCCAAGCTTGCAAATCGTGCTGTATAATCAGGGCATGTTGGCCGACAGAAAAATCGAAAAGGAGTAACGATCATGGGATACAACGATTATACCGACTATACCGGAGCGCTTGCCGCGCGCATATCGGAGCTGCGCAGACGTGCGGGAATGACGCAGGAGGCGCTGGCCGAAAAGCTGGGCGTCACCTTTCAGGCGGTGAGCAAATGGGAGCGCGGACAGTCCTGTCCGGACATAAGCCTGCTCCCGTCAATCGCAGAAATATTCGGTGTGAGCATCGACGAGCTGTTCGGCACGGAGCCGGTGAGAGAGCAATACGGTGCTGTCGAGGCGGATCCGGAGATCGGGCATGACGACTATGAAGAGGATAGCGGCGATGATGCGCCGGCTGACGGAGAGGCTGAGGAAAAGGACGGCGGCGGGAGCGCGGAGCCGAACGGAGCGGAAGGCACGCAGCTCGAATACGGGCTTGAGGACGGCGGCAAGGACGGAGCGAGGCGCGAGGGGCACCAGTGGCGCCGGGGCGTTTTCGACAGGAGAGAATATCGCGCGGGAAGCGAATATGTTCCGCAGGACGACGGAAAGCTGCGGGTGCTGCTGTTCAGGGGCGACAGGCTTCTGGAGGAATATGACAAGCTTCTGGACAAGATAGTCTTTGAGTATAACGGCGAAGCTCTTGACGTCGTTTCAATGCTGTCGGTCAGGTGCGGAGACGTGAGCGGAAGCGTGGATGCAGGAGAGAACGTCTTCGTTACCGGCAGGATAGACGGCGATGCGAATGCAGGAGAGAACGTCTCCGTTACCGGCAGGGTAGACGGCGATGCGAACGCGGGCGGCAGCATCACCTGCGGCGACGTAGGCAGTGATGCGAATGCAGGCAAAAGCATCACCTGCGGCGGCGTAGGCGGCGATGTGAACGCGGGCGTAAAGGTGGCCTGCGCAAACGTCGGAGGCGACGTCAACGCCGGAACGTCTGTCGAGTGCGGAGACGTCGAGGGCTCGGTCGACGCGGGCGGCAGTGTCACCTGCGGCGGCGGCGTAGGCGGCGATGTGAACGCGGGCGGATTGGTGGCCTGTGCAAACGTCGGAGGCGACGTCAGTTCCGAAGTGTCTGTCGAGTGCGGAGACGTCGAGGGCTCGGTCGACGCGGGCGGAGACGTGACCTGCGGCGGCGTAGGCGGCGATATAGACGCGGAGGGCGACGTGATGAGAAAATAGCGCCGCTATCCCCGGGGCGAGCCGGCGGAGCAACGGACGGTTGAAAAGCCCTTCATTGTGCAAAAACGGAAAAATGTCTGAAATTTATGCTTAAAACGGCGCTTGCCTATTGGCGGCGCCGGCTTTTTTTGCTATAATACTCGTTGGTAAATCAAAAAGCGACATTATTTTCCCGGATACGACGGAGAGTGATATGCCTTGCTGCGTCTTTTGTGGCTGATTCCGGGCGCTGTGACCGCGTATATTCTGCTGCTCTGCGTGAGCGCGCTGCTGGTGGATACGAGGCGCGAATACGAAAAAAACAGCCGGTTCTATCGCTGGCTGCTCAACGGCGCGACTGCCTGCTGCATCTTCATAATGCGCATCCGGCTGAGCGTCACGGGCCGGGAAAAGCTGCCGGAGGGACGCTTTCTGCTTGTCTGCAACCACCGCTCCAACTTTGACCCGATAGTCACATGGTACGCGCTGAAGGGGAACGACCTCGCATTCATCTCAAAGCGGGAGAACTTCAGGATCCCGGTGTTTGGCCGCATTATCCGGCGCTGCTGCTTCATGGCGATAGACCGCGAAAGCCCGCGCCGGGCGATGGAGACGATAAACCGCGCCGCCGGACTTATTCGCAAGGACGAGGTCTCGGTGGCGGTCTATCCCGAGGGCACGCGCAGCCACGGCGGTGAGCTGCTGCCGTTCCACAACGGCGTGCTCAAGATAGCGCAGAGGGCGGGGGCCCCGATAGTCGTGGCGACGGTGCAGGGGACAGAGCGGATTGCGAAGAACCTCCCGTTGCGTCCGTCGCGAGTCAGTCTGGATATCCTTGGCGTCGTCTCCGCGGAGGACGCGGCGGCGCAGAGAACCGCCGTGCTTGGCGAGGGCATACGGGCGATGATGCTGGATAATCTGCAAAAGCAAGCCCCTGCTTCTGAGCCTCAGGGCAGGCGAGCGGATATATAAGCGTGCGGAACGCTAAACTAAACTAACGGTTGAATAGACGCCGGAGGCTTCGGCAGAGACGAAAGCATACGGAAGGGTGATAACAGTGGCTGATTACTGCATACTCTATAACCCGCTTGCGGGTGGCGGCAGGTGTTTTGGCGAGAGTAAAAAGCTTGCCGGCGCGCTCGGGGACGGGGAGGTTCGGCTGGTCAACATCTGCGAGGTCGGGAGCTATTCCGACTTTTTTGCGTCGCTTGCGCCGGATGAGCGCGTGATTCTCTGCGGAGGGGACGGCACGCTCAACCGCTTTGTCAACGATACCGACGGCGTCGATATCAGTCGCGACGTCTACTATTTCGCCGCGGGGAGCGGAAACGATTTTCTCCGCGACGTCGGCTCCGGCGAGGACGGAGCGCCGATCTGCATAAACGAATACCTGCGCGAGCTGCCGGAGGTGGCCGTCAAGGGCAGAACCTACAGGTTTATCAACGGCATCGGCTACGGCATCGACGGCTACTGCTGCGAGGTTGGCGACGCTCAGCGCGCGGTATCGGACAAGCCGGTCAACTATACCGCCATCGCGATAAAGGGGCTGCTGTTCCGCTACCGTCCCACAAACGCCGTCGTCACTGTGGACGGCGTCGAGCACCGCTATAAGCACGTCTGGCTTGCGCCGACAATGAACGGGCGCTTCTACGGAGGCGGAATGATACCCACCCCGGCGCAGGATCGCCGCAACGCCGAGGGTCTTGTCTCGACGATGGTCTATTACGGCGCGGGCAAGCTGCGCGCGCTGATGGTGTTCCCCTCCATCTTCAAGGGTGAGCACGTCAAGCATGCCGACATGGTCGAGATACTGACCGGGCACGACGTGTCCGTCCGGTTTGACGCGCCCACCGCGCTCCAGATCGACGGAGAGACTATAACCGGCGTGACAGAGTATTCGGTTCGTTCCCATGTGCATGCCGGAGCGGAGCTCAAGGTCTGAGAAAAGGATGACGATATGCTGAAAAGAACCTTGACCGGCGCTGTTCTTGTGACGCTGATAGCGCTGCTTTTGTATTTTTCCGATCTGCCGTACCTGCTTGCCGCGGCTATGACGCTGTTGAGCGTCATAGCAGTGTATGAGCTGTACCGCGCAGGCGATATGCTCGAAAAGAAAGAGCTGCTGGCTATATCCGAGATCATGGCGTTGGCGGTGTCGCTCGCAAGCTTTCCGCATTATACAGTCGTGCTTGCGGTGAGCCTCGCCGTCGCGATGGCGGCGTTCCTGTATATGATGCTGCGCCTCGGGAGCTATACCCTGACCGACAGCAAGCTGTTCCTGATAGCTCTGATGCTGCCTGTATTTTTCCGGGCGTTCACCGAGCTGCGCCTGCTCAAAAACGGACTTTTCTATCTGGTGCTGCTCTCCTGCGTCTGCCTGCTCAGCGATATCTTCGCCTATCTGCTCGGGCTTGCCTTCGGAAAGCGCAAGCTCGCGCCGAGGGTCAGCCCTGGCAAGAGCATTGCGGGGGCGATAGGCGGCGTGCTTGTACCGACGGCTGTGGCTCTCGCGTTCTGCCTCATCTTCGGAGAACGCCTCTCGCTGCGGATAGACTATCCCGCGCTGGCGGTGTATCTGCCGACGGCGGCGGTCGTCTGCCAGTTCGGCGATTTGTCGATGTCGGTGATAAAGCGCAATTTCGGGGTCAAGGATTACGGGAAGATACTGCCCGGCCACGGCGGGATACTCGACCGGTTCGACAGCCTTGTGTTCTCCGCGCCGTACACGCTGCTGTTCATGCTCGTCTTTCCCGTGGCGCTGTGAGAATTTTGCGGGAGATAAAGGATACGGGAAGCTCGGAGACGCTGTAGGCGCCTCAAAGCAGGGGACGAAGCTCGAAAACGGAGGCCCCTTTGCTGCCGCCGCACAAAAATTCTTGCTTTAACGCCGACGCGCCCTCGCCGGAGGGAGGAGTTCTTTCCGGCGAGGACTTCTGCTTTCTCGTCGGGAGACGCCGTTGGCGTCTTTTTTTTCGCCGTTTTGTCCGCCGCGGCGTCCGAAGCCGCGATTGCCGCCATAGGGCTTTTGGAGGCGTGAGGACGCGCCGTTTTGAATATTACGGAAAAAGCGCCTCAAAAGACACACAATATATAGTATTTAGTATTGACAAGGGACGCAAGATATGGTATGCTTATGGCACTAAGGCGTTATAGGGGAGGATTGCGGTGCGCATCGGAGGACTTCAAAGGCTCACGCTGCTCGATTATCCGGGAAAGGTCGCCTGTACGGTGTTTCTGTCCGGCTGCAACCTGCGCTGTCCGTATTGCCACAACCCGGGGCTGGTGCTGCCGTCCGGAGAGGACGGGCCGGAGCTTGCGGAGGAGGAGCTGTTCGATTTTCTGAAAAGGCGAAGGGGGCTGCTGGACGGCGTCTGCGTGACCGGAGGCGAGCCGACGCTGAACCCGGAGCTGCCGCAGCTTCTCAAGGAGCTGCGCGGGATGGGCTATGCGGTGAAGCTGGACACCAACGGCACGAATCCGGGAATGCTGCGGGAGATATTGCGGGATGGCCTGGCGGACTATGTGGCTATGGATATCAAAAACAGCCCGGCGCGCTACCGCGAGACCTGCGGCGGCGTGGACGTGCTGCGGCAGGCCGAGGAGAGCGCGAGGATCCTTATGGAGGGCGAGGCGGACTACGAGTTCCGCACGACGGTCTGCAAGCCGCTGCACACCCCGCAGGAGATGGAGGAGATAGGGCGCTGGCTCTGCGGCGCAAAACGCTATTTTCTCCAGCGCTTCGTCGATTCCGGCAGGCTGCTCGGCGGAGGAGTGCAGCCCCCGGCCCCGGAGGAAATGGAGCTGCTGCGGCAGGCGGTGCTCCCCAATATACCCAACGCCCGGATCAGAGGATCGTAAAGGAGCGGTGAAAATGTACAAGGTAATAAAACGAGACGGCAGACGCGTGGATTTCGACCTTTCAAGGATAGCCACCGCAATCAGAAAGGCCTTTGACGCAACGCAGATTCCGTATACCCGGGACGTGATAGAGCTGCTTGCCCTGCAGGCGACGGCGGATCATGCCGGAAAGGTTGTGAACGGCGAGATTGGGGTGGAGGAGATACAGGACAGCGTGGAGGCCGTGCTTCAGCGCGCGGGCTACGCGCCGGTCGCAAAGGCGTACATCCTCTACCGGAAGAACAGGGAAAAGCTGCGCGAGATGCGCTCGACCGTTCTGGACTATAAAAAGCTGGTGGACGGCTATCTCAAGGTGGCCGACTGGCGCGTGAAGGAGAACTCCACCGTCACCTATTCCGTCGGCGGGCTGATACTCTCCAACTCCGGCGCAATCACGGCCAATTACTGGCTCAGCGAGATCTATGACGAGGAGATCGCGAACGCCCACCGCAACGCGGATATCCACCTGCACGATCTCTCCATGCTGACCGGCTACTGCGCCGGATGGAGCCTGAGACAGCTCATACAGGAGGGCTTGGGCGGCGTGCCGGGCAAGATAACGAGCGCCCCGGCGAAGCATCTGGCGACGCTGTGCAACCAGATGGTGAACTTCCTTGGCATCATGCAGAACGAATGGGCGGGAGCACAGGCCTTTTCCAGCTTCGATACCTACCTTGCACCCTTTGTGCGCACCGATAAGCTCGACTACGAAGAGGTAAAGCACTGCATCGAGAGCTTTATTTTCGGCGTCAACACGCCCAGCCGCTGGGGGACGCAGGCGCCGTTTTCCAATATAACCCTGGACTGGACGGTTCCGGCCGACCTGGCGGAGCAGCCCTGCATCGTGGGCGGCAGGCCCATGGATTTCACCTACGGCGACTGCAAGGCCGAGATGGATATGATAAACCGCGCGTTTATCGAGGTCATGATCGAGGGCGACGCCAACGGACGCGGCTTCCAGTATCCCATCCCGACCTACTCCATCACGAGAGACTTCGACTGGTCCGAGACGGAGAACAACCGTCTGCTCTTCGAGATGACCGCCAAATACGGGACGCCCTATTTCTCCAACTATATCAACTCCGATATGGAGCCGTCCGACGTGCGCAGCATGTGCTGCCGCCTGCGGCTGGATCTGAGGGAGCTGCGCAAAAAGAGCGGCGGCTTCTTCGGAAGCGGAGAGTCCACCGGCTCTGTGGGCGTGGTTACCGTGAATCTGCCGCGGCTTGCGTATCTTGCAAGGGATGAAGCGGATTTCTTCAGCCGGCTCGACCGGATGATGGATATCTCCGCGCGCAGCCTGAAGATCAAGCGCGTAACGGTGGAAAAGCTGCTTCGAGAGGGGCTGTATCCATACACCCGGCGCTATCTCGGCGGCTTTGACAACCACTTTTCGACCATCGGACTCGTGGGAATGAACGAGGCTGGGCTGAATGCGCGCTGGCTGAGAAGGGATCTGACGCACAGAGAGACGCAGGACTTTGCCGTCCGCGTTTTGGAGCACATGCGGGAGCGGCTCTCCGACTATCAGGAGCAGTACGGCGACCTGTACAACCTTGAGGCCACGCCTGCGGAATCCGCGGCATACCGGCTGGCCAAGCACGACAGGGATCATTATCCGGATATCATCTCCGCGCACGAGGGCGGCACGCCCTATTACACCAATTCCAGCCATCTGCCGGTGGGCGCTACGGACGACGTGTTCGAGGCGCTGGAGGTTCAGGACAGGCTCCAGACGCTCTATACCAGCGGCACGGTGTTCCACACCTTTTTGGGCGAGAAGCTGCCGGACTGGAAGTCTGCGGCGGCGCTGGTGCGCAAAATCGCCGAGAATTATGAGCTGCCATACTACACCATCTCCCCAACCTATTCCGTCTGCATGGAGCACGGCTATCTGACCGGGGAGCAGCCCGTTTGCCCGAGCTGCGGAAAGCACACGGAGGTCTACAGCCGCATCACCGGCTACTACCGGCCTGTGCAGAACTGGAACGACGGCAAGCGGCAGGAGTTTCTGGACAGAAAGACCTATCAGCCCGGAGCGGCGCAGAGCGGGCCGGAAAAGCGCGCAAAAGCGCCGGACGTCGCGGAGGAGGGGTGCTATATACTGTACACCACCTCCACCTGCCCGAATTGCAGGCTGGTGATTCCGATGCTGGAAAAGGCGGGAATCCGGTTTGAGCAGCGGGACGCGGAGGAATTTGCGCAGGAGGCTGCGGCTCTGGGGCTGAAGCTTGCGCCGTCGCTGGTGATACAGGGCGAGCGGACCACGGTATATTCCGGCGCCGCGCGCATAAAGGAATTTTTGGACAAGCTTACTCAGTAACGAAAAATGGCGTCGGCGGGCAAGATGTGCTTCTTGTCCGCCGGCGCCTTGTCTCCGGAAATTTACTTGCGGGGCCGCGTTCAGCTATTTTCATCGGCACTTGCAGCAGAGCGCCGTTTTGCTGAAACGGCGCTCTTAAAAAGCCATGTTGCCTGCGGGCGCTTCCGGCACGGCGCCTCACTCGTCGAAAAGATAGAGCAGATAGCCGTAGCCCTCGCTTTCCATCCTTTCATATGGGACGAAGCGCAGGGCGGCGCTGTTGATGCAGTAGCGCACGCCGTTGGGGGATTCCGGGTCGCCGGTGAACACGTGGCCGAGGTGGGAATCTCCCGCGCGGCTACGCACCTCCGTGCGGCGCATCCCATAGCTCAGATCCTCCAGCTCAACTATCGCGGGCTCCTCGATGGGCTTGGAGAAGGCGGGCCAGCCGCAGCCGCTCTCGAACTTGTCCGTGGAGGAAAACAGCGGCTCGCCGGTGACGACGTCCACATATATTCCCTTGGTGAATTGATTCCAGAACTCGTTATCAAACGCGCGCTCGGTGCCGTTCTCCTGCGTAATGCGGTACTGCTCGCCTGTCAGCCTGTCGCGGATGGTCTCCGCCGCCGGCTTGCGGTAGTCGCCCGGATCGATACGCAGCTTGGAGAAAAGCTCGATCTCCTCGCGCGGGATGTGACAGTAGCCGGTCGGGTTCTTTTCAAGATAGTCCTGATGGTATTCCTCGGCGGGGAAATAGTTGAGCAGCGGGCCTATCTCCACGAAAAATTTCTCGCTGCGTCCGCGCTCAAGCTTCGCGATGCGCTCCACCGTTTCCCGCGCGCTGTCGTTGGTGTAGTAGACGCCGGTCTGATATTGGGAGCCTATATCATTGCCCTGACGGTTTTTTACCGTCGGATCGATAACATAGAAGTAGGCCAGCAGCAGCGCGTCGAGGCTCACCTGCGCGGGATCGTACTCCACGCGCACCGTTTCGCGGAAGCCGGTGCCGCCTGCGCAGACGGTTTTGTATTCGGCGTCCTCCTCGCAGGTGCCGTTGGCGTAGCCACTCTGGGCGTCGATGACGCCGGGGATGGACTGCATCAGCAGCTCCAGCCCCCAGAAGCAGCCGCCCGCAAGATAGATGACGTTTTCGGTGTCGTCGGTCATGGGCGTTTTCTCCTTATCGTCAGTCATATTCGACGCCTGCGCTTTGCTCGAGTCAGGCTCGCTCATGGCGTCGCTGCGCCGCGTCTTGTCCTTTTGCGCCGCACAGCCGCCAAGCAGCAGAACGGCGAGCAGCAGAGCTAAAATCCTCCTGTAGCTGTACATATTGTGGGCCTCCTTTCGAGGGGGGAGCGTCATTCGGTTTTTCCCGCGTCGTCCTTTTCGTGCGGCTGAAGGACGGCTCCGAGCATAAGCCCGACCGCCGCGCCGAACAGCACGGTCAACCACGGACTTGACGCGATGGCGCACGCGCCGGAGGCGCAGCCCGCGAAACGGAAATACAGCCAGCCGCACGTGCCGCCGATCAGGGTGAATATCGCAGGGAAGATAATGATGCGCAAAGCGCGAATCCTTTTCATGTGACGGCCTCCCTCCGCGCCTTGTCGCTCGCGAGATACTCCTGTGCGCAGTGGGCGGCCACGGCGCCGTCCGCCACGGCGGTGACGATCTGACGCAGCGCCTTGGAGCGCACGTCACCCACGGCGAACACGCCGGGGAGATTTGTTTGTGTGGATTCTCCGGCAAGGATATAACCGCTGGCGTCCAGAGTAAGCTCGTCCCGGAATATCTCGGTGGCGGGCGTGCGGCCCACGCTGATGAACACGCCGTCGCAGGCAAGCTCCCGCTCTGCGCCGGACAGGACGTCCCGCAGCCGTAGGCCGGTGAGCCTGTCGCCGTGCAGAAGCGCGGATACTGCGCTGTTCCAGCAAAGCTCAAGGTTTTCGGCCTCGAGCAGCGGGCGGAGGTATATTCCGGAGGCGCGAAGCGTGTCACGCCGGTGGATGAGATAGACGCGTTTTGCTATCCGGGAAAGGGTGAGCGCGGCGGTTGCCGCGGAGTTACCGCCGCCCACAACGGCGACAGTCCTGCCCCGGTAGGGCATACCGTCGCAGGCGGCGCAGTAGTGGACGCCGCGGCCCGTCAGCGCCTGCTCGCTCTCAATGCCGAGCTTGCGGGGCACGGCTCCGGTTGCGACGGCAACGGTGCGGCCAAGGAAGGTTCCCTCGCTGGTTTCAAGGATTTTCACCGGCGCGGAGAGCCTGGCGCGGCGCACCTCTGCCAGAACGGTGGCGGCACCGAAGCGCTCGGCGCCGTGCTGCATCCGCTCTCCCAGCGTGAAGCCGTCTATGCCCTCGTCGAAGCCGGGATAGTTATCGACCTGCTCGGTCAGCGCCATCTGGCCGCCTGCGGAGAGCTTCTCAAGCACCAGCGTGTCCAGCCCGGCACGGGCGGCGTAGAGAGCGGCGGTATAGCCGCCCGGGCCGCCGCCGATCACAAGCATGTCATAGATATGCTCCATAAGTCCTCACCCCTCCAGCGTCCGGAGTATGAAATCCTCGATCTCAGCCTTGGATGAGGGAGCGGTGACGGAGCCGATGAGGGTGCCGTCCCGGAACAGCATCAGCGTGGGGATGGTTTCGATGCCGAAGAGCTTCACCAGCTCCGGCTGCTCGTCATAGTGTATGGTTCCGACGGTGAGCTTTTCGCCGAACTGCTCGGCTATCTTCTCATAGGTGGGCGCGATACGGCGGCAGTAGACGCACCACGGAGCGTAAATCTCCACCAGCGCAGGCTTGTCCGAGCGCAGTATCATCTCGTCAAAATCGTCAGCGGTGATAGTGAGCATAGCAGTGCCTCCTGTCCTGTAATTTGCGCCGCTGTCAGGAACGGCAGCAGGCGGGCGGGGTTTTCTGGGCGGACGTGGAAGCCAGGGGAATCATCTTGCCGTCCTTTTCGATAGTCTCGTCGATGAGCTGGCGGAGCGCCTCAAGCTGCTTTTGGCTGGTGATGGCTCCCACTATCGGCTCGCCGACGATGTTGCCGTTGCGGTCCACCACATAGGTGGTGGGATAGGCATATATGCCGTCAGTGAACTTTCCGGCCTCGCTGTCGGAGGCAAAGTAGATGTTGCGATAGGTTGCGCCCTTCTTCTCAAGGACAGCCTTTGCCTCGGAGATGTCAGTCTCGCCGCCGTCCATCGTAAAGACGTTGATGCCTATGAGCTCTCCGCCCTTTTGTGCAAGCTCCTTGTTCAGCGCGTCAAGCTCGGCAAGCTCGCCCACGCAGGGACCGCAGGTGGTGAACCAGAAGTTGACTACGGTGACGGAGTTTCCGGAAAACAGCTCGCTGTCAACCGCGTTGCCGTCAAGATCCTTGCCTGTAAAGGAGGGGAAGGGCTGCGAGGAGCCGTCCGGAGGCGCGACCATATCGCCCTCTCCGGGCATTTTCTCTCCAAGCTCCGGATACTTTTGCTCCAGCATGGCAAGCTCGTTCTCGATATCGCGTATCTTTTCAGCGCCCTCATTGAGCAGCTTCAGCTCGTCGGCGGAGAACTGATCCTTTGCCGCCTCGATGGTTTTGAGGAGGAAGTCGCCATAGTTGCCGCCGTCCTCGATCATCGCCTGGCCCTTGTCCGCCGACATGAACACCTTTTCCCAAAGGGCGGAGTTCTCGCTGAGAATGGCGTTTTCCTGGGCCATAAGCTCGTCGAACCTTGCGGCTGCCTCCTCGGCATTTTTCGGCTCGTTCTCCATCGTGGAGGACTCCTCGCTCATCTCGCCCGGCTTGCTCATTTCGCTCATGTCACCCGGCTTGCTCATCTCGCCCGGCTTATACTTGCCGTCGGATTTGCAGGCTGTCGCCGAGAGGCTCAGCGCGACCGCCAGCAGCAGTGCAAAAAAAGTGCGAATTATCTTGTTGTTTCTCATTTGTTCATTTCCTTTCCTTATTTGCAGTTATCACTGAATATTTCATCTCCGGCGCTTTTGCAGTCGCCGTCAATGCACATACATTTTTCGGTGCACATGCCGTACTTTATGCACATGCACCCGCTGTTGGAGCAGGGGCCGTCCTTGGCGCAGGAGGCGGTTTTGCCAAAGGCTACGTCCTTTATACCGCCGACGTCATTTTTCTCCGTGCCGCCTCCGCGCATATTGGGAGAGCGGGCGCACAGGCCGAGAGCAGGCGGCAGGGAAAGGCCGCGTGAAAAGCCGCTTTGTCCTCATGCGTTTTCCTCATCTGGCCCGGTTATTGGTTTTGGGGGTTTGTTTTTGCAGCCTCCAAAGCCGTAGCGGAACCGCACGGCTCCGGTGGGACAGGCGTTTATGCACATCCCGCAGCGGATACATTCGGAGTGATCTGGGGTTTTGGTGACATCCACGTCCATTTTGCATACTCTGGCGCATTTTCCGCAGGAGACGCATTTGCTCTTGTCCACCTTGAGCTGGAACAGGGACACCCGGTTGAGCAGCGCGTAAAAGGCGCCGAGCGGACATAGCCACTTGCAGAACGGGCGGTAGAACAGGATGCTGAGCACTATCACGGTCAGCAGCACGCCGAGCTTCCAGCCAAACAGCGGGCCGAGCGCCGAGCGTATGCCCTCGCTGACGACGGAGAGCGGTATGGCACCCTCGAGCACGCCCTGCGGACAGAGATATTTGCAGAAGAACGGGTCGCCAAGCCCAACGTCGTTAACCGCCAGCGCGGGCAGCAGGACGACCATGATCAGCAGGACGGCGTATTTCAGATAGCGCAGCGGACGAAGCTTTTTGGTGGAGAGCTTTTTGCCGGGGATTCTGTGAAGCAGATCCTGAAGCCAGCCAAAGGGACAGAGGAAGCCGCATATGAACCGCCCCAGCAGCACGCCGAGCAATATCAGAAAGCCGGTGATATAATAGGAGAAGCGAAACTTCGAGGAGCCTACGACCGCCTGAAACGCGCCGATGGGACAGGCGCCGGACGCGGCGGGGCAGGAATAGCAGTTAAGCCCCGGCACGCAGACGGTTTTTACGTCTCCGCGATAGAGCTCGCCCTTTAAGAAGTTGGGCAGGTGCAGATTGGTCAGCAGGGCGGCGCCTGCCTGTAGCCAGCCACGACGGCGGGAGAGGAACCGTGATACGCCCGCGTTTTTCTTATCCAATGCCGACACACTCCAAACACAGCCGGATTGCCTTGCTCAGCACCGTGTCCGCCTCGCCGCGCATTACCCCGAAGCACAGCATCGCCAGACCGGCAGCCAGCAAAGCGGCTTGGAGCACAGTCTTCTTTACGTTGCTCAATTCCGATCATCCTTTCGCTCTTGCTGCTTTTATAATACCGCATTGCGGTTAAAATCTCCGTTAAGAACGGAAACTTAACAAAAACCTTATATTTTTCTGGTATAATAAAGGTGAAACAGAGAGAAAGGGGGGCGCCTTATGCGCCTTTTGGTAATAGAGGACGAGCGCGCGCTGTGTGAGACCATAGTCAGGAGCCTGCGGAGGCTTGCCTACAGCGTGGACTACTGCTATGACGGGGAGCGTGCGCTGGAGCTGCTCGAAACGGAGCGCTACGACCTTGTGCTGCTGGATCTGAACCTGCCACGGCAGGACGGAATGACGGTGCTGCGGACGCTGCGCCAGACCGACCGTGAGACCCGCGTGCTGATACTGTCGGCGCGCAGCGAGATAGCGGACAAGGTGGACGGGCTGGACGCGGGAGCGAACGATTACCTGTCAAAGCCGTTTCATCTGGCGGAGCTGGAGGCGCGCATACGCAGCCTGACGCGGCGGCAGTTCATCCAGAAGGATCTCCGCCTTGCCTGCGGGGAGCTTGAGTTCGACACGAAGGCGCGAACAGCGAGCGCACGCGGACAGACGCTCGCGCTCACGCGCAAGGAGACGGGGATATTGGAATATCTGCTGCTGCATCAGGGGAGGCCGGTGAGCCAGGAGGAGCTGATGGAGCACGTTTGGGACAACAGCGTGGACAGCTTCAGCAATTCCATCCGCGTGCACATTTCCGCGCTGCGAAAAAAGCTGCGAGCCGCTCTGGGCTATGACCCGATACATAACCGCATCGGCGAGGGATATCTGATGGGAGGCCCGGAGACATGAGAAAAATTTCGCTGCAATGGCGCATAACGCTCATGACGGTGCTGCTGATTGCCGTCGTCTGCGTCGCGATGAAGCTGCTGCTCTGCGATTCCGGGGTGCGGTATATGGACAATATCGGCAGCTTTGCGATGGAGCAGGGCGGGGAGCCGGCCTCCTTCGACCCGCAGCAGGCGGACAGCGAGCTTACCATCGTCGTCCACGAGGCGCAGGAGAGGTTTTGCATGACGAACTGGTACGTCGCGGCGGCGGTCACGCTGCTGAGCGGCGTGCTGGCGTATTTCGTCACGGGACGGGCGCTGAGACCGCTGCGCCGGTTTGCCACGCAGGTGGAGCGGGTGCGGCTGGACAACCTTGCGGACGTGCGCGTGGACGGCGAGGAGCTGCCGGAGTTCCGTCAGCTCAGCCAATCCTTCAACCTGATGCTGGAGCGGCTGAACCGGGCCTTTGAGGCGCAGCGGCAGTTTGCCGGGAACGCCGCGCACGAGCTGCGAACGCCGCTTGCGCTGATGCAGGCGCAGCTTGAGCTGTTTTCGGCGGAGCACCCGGACGTGCGGCCGGAGACGGCGGAGTTTCTCGCACTGCTGCGGGAGCAGACGGAGCGGCTGACGCTGCTGTCAAAGGCGCTGCTTGAGATGAACGACCTGCAATCGGTGCCGCGCACGGACAATATCCAGATGGGGCCGATGATAGAGGAGCTTTTCACCGACATGGAGCCGCTTGCGGAGCGCCGCGGGATAACGCTGGAGCACGACGGCGGCGACATCTCGATAACGGGAAGCGATATGCTGATATACCGGATGCTCTTCAACCTGACGGAGAACGCCATCAAATACAACCGGCCCGGCGGGCGGGTGAGCGTCTCGGTGACGCAGCGTGAGCGGGAGGTGGAAATACTGATAGAGGACACCGGCTACGGGATACCGGAGGAATATCGGCGCAGCGTGTTTCAGCCGTTTTTCCGGGTGGACAGATCCCGCAGCAGGGAATTTGGCGGAGTGGGACTTGGCTTGTCGCTGGTGTGGGAGATAGCCGACCTGCACGGCGGCTCCGTGCGGGTGCGGGAAAGCTCGGAGAGCGGCACGGTGATAGCCGTGGCGCTGCCGTCGCAGTCATATTTTCCCGAGAGCCGCATACAATATAGCTGCGCAAGCGCAAGCAAAAGAGGGAAAGGAGACGGATGAGGATGCAGCAAAAGGGACATGCGATAAAATCTGTGACGGAGAGGTTCTGCCCGCAGGCGGGGAGAAACATCGTGCTTGAGGTGGCCATCGGACGGGACGGCGAGCGGCTTGAGAACTGTCTTGCGCGGCGGGAGAGCTGCGAGGCGGAGGGCTGCGTGCTGCGCCCGCCGCAGCGGCAGGACGGACGCTGAACGGCAGGGAGGGTCGCGGAGCGGTAACAGTCGGATAACCGCTCTGTGACCCGATTTTTATTTTTTGTAATCAGATTGTAATTTTTTTCGAAAAACCTATTGACAAACGGAAAAACGTCCTGTATAATAAAGGCACAGGACAAGGAAGCCTGCGGAAACGGTAACAAAAAATTACAACTTTTTTTCCAAAAGGGCTTGCAATTTCCTGTGGAATGGTATATAATACACTCAGAACATGACTGTGTGGAGAGCGCAGTCGGTTCGCAAAATTAATCAGGAGGAAATTTAACCATGAAAAAACTTCTTGCTCTTGTTCTTGCAGTAGTTCTTTCTCTCGGCCTTGCTACTGTAGCTTTCGCTGCTGATTACAACGCTGGCGGAATGTCTACCGACGCTAATTCCAGCTATCACAACACTCTTGATCCCACCATCGGCAAAAACGACACCATTAAGCTGTGGGCTTGCTTCGACGGCGAGACCCAGACTGCTGAGTTTAGACTCATGAACGAGGCTGGCGACGTTGTTGCCCTGCATGCTGATGGCAAGCCCATCAACTTCAATGGCATCGACCTCACCAAGAACTTCGGCTACAAGATCACCGATAACGCTCAGTTTGTAAAAGAGCTCAAGATCACCCCGGAGTACTATTCCCCGGACGCTGAGACCACTTGGGTTATCGGCTTCAAGATCAGCATCACCCCGATCGACTATGTTATCGCTGAGAACAAGACCGTTAAGGGCTACTTCTATGCTTGGGATAACAATGCTCTGTCCACCAACTACATCTGGGCCTGCAACTTCGAGATCGAGCTGCGCAACCACTACATCGATGTTGATGTTCACGATGCGAAGGGCAACTATCTCCAGAACAACGGCTCCACCTATGGCTACACCCCGAACCACAACGACATCAACAACTGCTACGCGATGGGCAAGGATCTGATCCTCTATCGTCACTACACCAGTGGCAACACCTCCACCCAGCCGTCCTATGTTGTTTACACCGAGCAGTTCGCTACCGCGAACACCAAGGCTCCCTTCACCTTCACCTATTCTGGCCTTGTCAGCGTAACCTTCGACGAGATCAGAAACCAGGCTGGCCTTAACTTCAAGTATATGGAAGGCGCTGAGGCTTTCGACGCTGAGTTCCGTTACAACAACCCGAACGTCAAGGCTTACACCTTCAAGTTCCTCTCCAAGCAGACCATCGCCAACAAGGCTACCGTAGTTCTCAACAAGGCTGTTGTTAAGTCCGCTCTCGGCTACACCAACGAGAAGGAGCAGCCGGTTGTCCTCTACTACAGCGCTGACGAAGGCAAGACCTGGACCAAGGTCAACAAGGAAGCCGCCGACCTGACCAAGGGCGACGTCGTTTACACCATCGAGGCTGGCAACGTTCTTGGTTGGTACCGCGTTGCTAACGCCGAGGTTGGCAAGACCGACGGTGGCAAGACCAACGTTGGCACCGGCGCATCCGATATGGTTAGCGTATGCGTGGCTCTCGCTGTTGTCTCCCTCGTCGCTGCTGGCGCTGTTTGCGTAAAGAAAGTTTCCAAATAATTAATTTGCGAATCTTATCTCAAGGCAAATAACAACGGTTGACTAAAAGCCCGTCCGCCTCTCCCGGACGGGCTTTTTCCTTTTGTTTGCAATTAGCCTTTTAGTAGATTGCTTTTTGCGGTAAAATGTGGTATACTGTTTACAGCAAAACAAAAAGGAGAGATTACGAATGAATAACACGCGAACCACCCTGAGCAGAATATTTATCGGACTCGTCGTTGTCGCCATCGGCATAGGCTATCTCGGAAACGCGCTGTGGAATTGGGATTTCCGCATCTTCTTCGACGGCTGGTGGACGCTGTTCCTCATCGTCCCTGCAATATACAGCCTCATCAAGTGGAGGATAAACCTGTTCAGCATCCTGCTGCTCATCACCGGCGTAGCACTGCTGCTCAACGCACAGGGGCTGCTCGCGGCGGGCTTCTGGGCCGTGTTCCTCCCGGCGCTCGTCATCGTCTTTGGCCTCTACATCATCTTCGGCAGGCTCATCAACCGCAAGGTCAAGAGCTTCGACTCGATAGTGCGCAACAAGCGCCTTGGCGGCGACACCAGCAGTTGTCCGGAATATACCGCCGTCTTTGGCGAGAGCCACGTCAAAAACGTCAGCTCCTCGCTGCTCGGCGGCGAGGCGACCGCCATCTTCGGCAGCGTCACCCTTGATCTGCGCGAGGCGAAGATAAACCAGAACATCATCTTTGACGCCAACGCCGTCTTTGGCGGGGTGGAGATCTTTGCGCCGGACGACGTGAAGGTGGAGTTGACCGGACTTCCCATCTTTGGCGGCTTCTCCGACAAGAGCCTGCGCGGCGCAAGGAGCGGAAATATACTGAAGATAAACTGCTTCGCGGCGTTCGGCGGCATCACCATCAAATAAGGAGCGTCCCCCGTGGCAAAAAAAAGCTATACAAATGAAGATATCGTAGCTCTCAAGGGTGCAGACAGAGTAAGGCTCAAGCCGGCCGTCATCTTTGGCTCGGACGGGCTGGAGGGCTGCGAGCACTCCGTCTTTGAGATCCTCTCAAACGCCATTGACGAGGCGCGCGAGGGCTTTGGCGACAGGATAATCATCACCTGCTTCGAGGATCACTCGGTCGAGGTCGAGGATTTTGGCCGCGGCATCCCCGTGGATTACAATAATCGCGAGGGGCGCTACAATTGGGAGCTGGTGTTTTGCGAGCTGTACGCAGGAGGCAAATACAAAAAGGAGGACGCCTCCTATAAGTATTCGCTCGGCCTGAACGGCTTGGGTCTGTGCGCCACACAATACGCCTCGGAATATATGGACGCCGAGATTTTTTCCGGCGGAACCCGATACACCCTCCATTTTGAAAAGGGCGAGAACATTGGAGGGCTGAAAAAGGAGCCGGCTCCCAAAAGGAAAACCGGCTCTCGCATCCGATGGAAGCCTGATTTGGCGGTTTTCACCGATATCGATATCCCGCCGGAATATTACCGCGAGACACTCAAGCGGCAGGCGGTCGTCAACGCCGGGCTGACGCTCACGCTGCGCATCCAGCGCGGCAAAACCTTTGAGGAGGAAAATTTCCTCTATCCCGACGGAATCACCGGCTACGTCCGCGAAATTGCAGGCGACGACGCGCTGACCTCGGTGCAGTTTTTCCAGGGCGAGCGCCGTGGCCGCGACCGCGAGGATCGACCCGAGTACGACGTCAGGCTCTCCGTCGCGTTCTGCTTTTCCAACAAGGTTCAGTTGCTCGAATATTATCACAATTCCAGCCACCTCGCACACGGCGGCTCTCCGGAGCGCGCCGTCAAGAGCGCATTCGTCTCGGCGATTGACGCACGCATCAAGCAGACCGGAAAGTACCTCAAAAGCGAGAGCAAGCTCACCTTTCAGGACATTCAGGACTGCCTGATACTCGTCTCATCCTCCTTTTCGACCGACACCTCCTACGAAAACCAGACAAAAAAGGCCATCAACAACAAGTTCATCGCAGAGGCGATGACCGACTTTCTCAAGAAAAACCTCGAGGTCTATTTTATTGAAAATCCCGACGAGGCGGCGCGCATCTGCGAGCAGGTGCTCATCAACAAGCGCAGCCGCGAAAACGCCGAGAGAACCCGCCTCGATATCAAAAAGAAGCTGGTCGGCGCCATCGATATCTCCAACCGCGTAGAAAACTTCGTTGACTGCCGCACCAAGGACGTCTCACGCCGCGAGGTCTATATCGTGGAGGGCAAGTCCGCCATGGGCTCCTGCATCCAGGGACGCAACGCCGAATTTCAGGCTATCATCCCGGTGCGCGGCAAAATTCTCAACTGCCTCAAGGCGGATTACAGCCAGATATTTAAAAGCGAGATCATAACCGATCTCATCAAGGTTCTCGGTTGCGGCGCGGAGCTGTCCGGGCGCTCAAACAAGGAGCTGAACTCCTTCAACATCGACAACCTGCGATGGAACAAGGTCGTCATCTGCACAGACGCCGACGTCGATGGCTTCCAGATACGCACGCTGATACTTGCCATGCTCTACAAGCTGACGCCGCAGCTCATAACCGACGGCTACGTATATATCGCCGAGTCGCCGCTTTTTGAGATCACCCTCCGGGACAAGACATATTTTGCCTACACCGAGGAGGAGAAAACACGCATCATGACGATGCTCGGCGACAGCGCCTCCAAGGCTACGCTCCAGCGCTCAAAGGGGCTTGGCGAAAACGAGCCGGATATGATGTGGATGACCACGATGAACCCGGCAACGCGCCGCCTCATCAAGGTCACGCCCTCCGACGCCGCAGCAACCGCAGAGATATTCGAGGTGCTCATGGGCGACAACCTTCCGGCGCGCAAGGAGTTTATCGCCGAAAAGGGCGCGATGTATATCGAAAACGCCGACGTGAGCTGAGACAGAGGCACTCAACCGCCGCAAAAAAATATGACCGCTCCGATGCTTTCTCCAGGAGAGCACCGGGGCGGATTTAACTTGCAGCGGAATACGGGACGGCAAAGCCGGAAGGATGTAGCAGCCCCGTCCGGTCTGGCTAAATAATACGAATTGTATAAGTAGCTTTAGCGATAACAAAGCGGAGTTAATCTGTCGTTAAAAAAGTCTATTCAGGGTCGTTCGCAAGGATTGGCGCGGAGTGTGGGAACGCGGGCATCGGTTCAAGCTTGAAGCGGCTTGCGCGGCGCATACGGTCGATCCTGGCCATAGTGTCCGCGTCGTCACAGACGCCCTCGCGGAGGTAGCGGTCAAGCACGGCATAGGTGAAGCCAAGGTTGTCCTCGTCGGTTTTGCCGCAGAGGCCGTCGATCGGCGGCTTGTCAACAAACATGGAGGGCAGCCCCAGCACACGCCCGACCGCCTTGACCTCGGCGACGGTAAGCCTGGAGAGTGGGCTGAAATCGCCTGCGCCGTCGCCGTAGCGTGTGGCGTAGCCGACCCAGTCCTCGGAGAGGTTGCAGGTGTTGGCGACACGTCCGTTGAGCGACTGCGAGACGGCGTAGAGAGCGGACATCCTCAGGCGAGGCGGCAGGTTTATGACGGTCTGGCGCTGCACCTCAAGCCGGGAGGCAATCTCGTTCAACATGCCGTCGTAGGCGGCGCGGATGTTGACGACGTAGCTTTTGACGCCGAGATGGGCGACGAGCGCCTTGGCGACATCGATATCGGCCTGCTCGCCATTGGGCATCAGCACGCCGACGACACGCTCACGGCCCAACGCCTCGGCGCAGAGCGCGGCGACGACCGAGCTGTCCTTGCCGCCGGAGATGCCGACGACCGCGACGCAGCCCTTACCGTTTATCTCGAACCACTCGCGTATCCACCGGACAAGCTTATTTTTTACTTCTTCCGCATTAAATTCATACATGGTGTTCATCCCTTTGCACAAAAATCATGAGTTGATTATGTCTATCTGACACATTTTCATTGCTTCCAGCGCGTTGCGGTGGCTCTGCGGAGTTACACCGGCGCAGCAGGAGGCGTCGACGGCGACGGGCGTTTCGGGCAGAGCCGTTTTGATGAGCAGCGCGTTGACGATAACGCAGATATCGGTGCACAGCCCGACAAGCTCGACGCTTGCCAGCCCGCCGAGATCTTGGTCGAGCGCGGAGACGCGGTGCACCAGCTCCGCCGAGCCGAACGACGGCTTGTCGATGATCTCGCAGCCGGACGCGTCGAGCAGGGGAGAAAGCTCCCAACCGGCGGCGCCCTTGACGCAGTGCGGGACGGGCAGACGGCGGCCCTCCTGGGTGTCGAGATAATCTTCACTGTGCGTGTCTCGTGTAAAAAGGATGATATCGCCGTTTGCGCGGTAATGCTCAAGCTTTGCGCGCACGTTTGGAACTATTGCGGCGGCCTCGGCGGTTCCGAGAGCACCGTCGATGAAGTCGTTCTGCATATCGACCACTATAAGCAGCCGTTTTTTATCAATAATCATAGCGCTGCACCCCCCATGATAGACTATGCTAATATTATAATACTATTGAGAGCAAAAGTCAAAGCCTTAGGCGTCTCCCGGGGAAAAAGCAAAAATTTACGCCGGAAAGGCAGAACCCTTACGGCGTAAACGCGTCAGCGCAAAAGCAAGAGAGACAGCCTTGAGCGCGTTGAAAAAATATGCATTCAGTCAAGCAGACGCTCCAGCGGGCGGCGCAGCGCGGCGTAGAGCAGGAATGCGACGGCGGCGTTGATGCTCGCCTTGAGCAGGTTGAACGGGATGATGACCGGCAGCAGCATTTTCAGCACGTCTTCTATCGGTCTTTGCATGAAAAGCGGCGTGAGCAGCAGGTTCATGCCCGACATGACCGAAGTCATGACAAGCACGCCTACGGCGAATGAGAGCAGCACGCGCCGGAGCAAGGGGCGCGGAGCAGCGCCGTGTATGCGCAGCCTCCCGCAGATAAGCCCGGAAATCAGTGCAAAGCTGCCGGTGGCAAAAAAGTGCATAATTATACCGATGATACCGTTTTGTGCGCTGACGGTGAGCCCCTGCACGATCGATACGACCGCTGTCATGGCGAGCGCCCACCACGGGCCGAAGCAGACCGACGCGAAGAAGATGGGGACGTCCGCGGGGTCATATTCGAGAAAAATTGCCGCAGGCAACAGGGGAAAGTGAATGAGATAGACCAGCACGACGGCCAGCGCACAGAGCATTGCACACGCAGTTAGTATGCGCAGCTTGTGGTTGACTGGGGTTGGTTCGTGGTTTTTCATAAAGAACACCGCCTTTTTTGGAATATATATACAAAAATAAGCTCCTGCCAAAAGCGGGAGCTTAAAAAGCTTTGATGATACCGCGCCAAAGCGCGGCGTCATCGCCGTTTCCTTTATCCGGACTATACCGTCGGTGCTGGAATCTGACCAGCTCTGCGCGTCGCCGCGCCCTCGGACTCGTAGCTCGGGCGTTTGCCCGTCTCTTTACCGCCGGTGAGGAGTTACACCTGCCCCCGAAACGTATGATTTTGAATTGGAAAAGTATGTAGAATTACTCGTGGTCGCCTTCGTCGTGGTTGCAGTCGCAGCAGCCGCAGCCGTGGTCATCCTCTTCGATCTCGAACTCGAGTACCTCTCCGCAGCCCGGGCAGGTGACGCTGCCCCTGTCGAGCACGTCCTCGCCGATGCAGATGGTGTTGTCGCAGCTCGGGCAGGTGATCTCATAGGTGACGTCGTCGTCGCAGTCGCAGCAGTCGTCGCAATCGCACTCGTCGTCGTCCTCGTCGTAGTCGTATACAAGGTCTTCGAGGCTCTGAAGATCCTCATCGATATCGTCTACCTGATCGCCTATCTCGGCGACCTCCTCCTCAAGCATAGTGATGCTGTCGATAACGTCCTCGAGGATACCGGTAAGAGCGAAAATAATCTTTCCCTCCTTGGTATTCGGGTCGATCTCGCTGCCCTCAATAAAGCCTTGGAGACGTGCAAGCTTATCCGACACCATGGGACAAAACCTCCTTCAAGAAATAATCAAAATTTGAAGCACGGAAGCGATGCGTCACGCACGCTCCATGTACTCACCGGTGCGGGTGTCGACACGGATCATGGTGCCCTCGTCGATGAAGAGCGGAACCTTGATCTCTGCGCCGGTCTCAAGAATAGCGGGCTTGGTCACATTGGTGGCGGTGTTGCCGCGGACGCCCGGATCAGTCTTGACGACCTCGAGCTCGACAAAGTTCGGCGGCTCGATGCCGAACACGCTGCCCTTATAGGAAAGGACCTTGACCTCCATGTTTTCCTTGACGAACTTGAAGCTGTCGCCCAAAATGTCCGCATTGATGGGGACGGTCTCGTAGGTCTCATTGTCCATGAAGTAGTAGAGATCGCCGTCGTTGTAGGAATAGGTCATATCCTTGCGCTCGATGAAAGCGGTGGGGAACTTGTCGGTGGGGTTGAAGGTGCGCTCGGTGACTGCGCCCGAAATCACGTTTTTGATTTTGGTGCGAACAAACGCGGCGCCCTTGCCCGGCTTTACGTGCTGGAACTCAATGATCTGGAACACGTTGCCGTCCATATCAAAGGTGAGGCCGTTTCTGAAATCTCCCGCTGTAATCATAGTTTACTTCCTCTCATTTTATATACTCGTAAATCATAAACCATACGTCTTTATTTTAAACCATTCCTCAGGGAATTTCAAGGGGTTTTTTGCATTTACGGAATCATATAAGCATTTTCATTGCGTCCACAGCCAAAATATAGCTGTTTTTGCCAAAACCTATAATACTCCCGGCGCAGACGGGGGAGATGACGGAGGTGTGACGAAACTCCTCGCGCGTGAAAACGTTGGACATGTGCACCTCTATACAGGGCAGGCGGATGGCGGCGATGGCGTCGCGGATGGCGTAGCTGTAGTGGGTGTAGGCGCCTGCGTTGATGATGACGCCGTCGTATTCCTGCCGCGCCGCGTGCAGTCTGTCGATTATTGCGCCCTCGCTGTTGGACTGGAAGAAGGAGCACTCAAGCCCGAGCGCGCGGGCGTGCTCATCGATGGCGCGGTTGATACAGTCCAGCGTGTCCGCGCCGTAGATACCGGTCTCGCGCTCGCCGGTGAGATTGATGTTTGGGCCGTTGATTATGGTTATGGCGCCTTTCATTTTGATCGTCCTTTCCGGTGAAGATATGGTCACTGCTCCGGCCTGAGGGAGCCAAGGCCGCTTGCCATGACAAGGCGGCGCAGCGCCGGGGAATACATGAACGGGCACTTGAGCAGCTTTGCCGAGAGCTTTATCCGCAGAGGAAGCACCGCGCGGGCATATTTTTTTGCGAGCAGCCGCTCTGCGCCGGAGTTCAGCGTGTGCGAGAGCAGCCGCGCGCTCTCCAATGCGCTGCTGATGCCCTCCAGCGAGCTGGGGCTGACGAAGCCCGCCGCCTCTCCGATGAGGAACACGCCGTCGCCGCCAGCTTGGAACTGCCAGAACGACGCCGGACGCAAGACTCTGCACGCCTCGGTAAAGACCGGCTCATTGAGCGCAAAGCCGTATTTCGCCAGCTTCTGCTTCTGGGCCTCGAAGCGCCGGCGGGCGTTTTCGGAGGGATAAGCGCCCCCGAAGATGAGATAGCCGTCCTTTGAGATGGACCAGGAGTAGCAGTCGGTGTTCTCCGAATCGAAGATGCAGGAGTAAAACGGCGCGGTTCCGTCGGTCAGGGCCTGCATGCCGGGGATGAATACCGGCTTCTCGGTGCGAAACCACTGCTGTATCGCGAGATAGCTGCGCGCCTTGAAATCGGGATAGAAGGTGCGCCGCACTGTCGAATCGGCGCCGTCCGCTCCGATGATGTGCCGCGCGTAGAGCGTCTGCTCCGGCGCTCCGGAGAGGCCGCGGCCGGATATCGTGACGGCGAAAACTCCGTCGTGGCGCTCGATGCTGCGACATCGGCAGCCGCGGTAGAGCGCGACGGTGGGCGGTATCAGCGAGACGAGCCACTCGTCGAAGCTGCGGCGGTCAAGGTTAAGATAGAACCGCTGGTAATAGACGGTTTTGCCGCAGTCAAGGTCGATGGTGCGAACGGAAAATATCTGCGGACTGACGAGCAGCTCGCAGGGAAGCGTCAGGCCAAAGCAGGCGAGCGCCTTTTGGGCGTCGGGAGCGAGCAGTCCTCCGCAGGGCTTGCCGAGGCGGTCGGGTGTGGAGAGCCTGCCGCCGGCAGGGGCGGTCTTGCGATCGATGGCCGCAACGCTGCCGTGAAGCAGCCGCGCCGCCGTAGCGCCAGCAGGCCCCAGCCCGACAATGAGATGGTCGTATATCATATGAGTCCTCCCTGATGGAAGAGATCAGCGCGATTGAAATATGTGGGCGCCGACGGCAAGCCATTCCTCGCGCTGTGCGCCGGTGAGCGCGCCCTCGATTATCACGTCGACGCCGCACAGCTCGTATTCCATGAGCATACGTGAGACGGAGGCGTCCGGAAAAAGCCTTCCGGCGTTTATCTTGACGGCGGCGACTCCGGTGCGGTCGAGCGTAAACGGCGAGAGCGTCAGGCCGCGCGGCGGATAGTCGTATATCACCGTGCGGAAGCCGCGCTCAAGGATATCTTTCGAGACGGCGACGGCGGACGAGCTCATCTCCAAGAGCAGCAGCTCCTGCGAAACGAGCCTGCTTTGGCAGAGCTCGGCTGCGCGCGAGAGCATATCGAGGGTGTCCTGAAGGCGGTCGGGCGTGAAGAACGCCGGGCTGAGCCGGAGGGATACGGGCGGCGAGCCGGACATGTCGGGGCGCGTTATGCGCTCAAATAGCTGTCTGCCCGCAAGGGCGAAGAAGTCGCGGAAGAACAGCCCCTGACATATCAGCATGGGCGCTATCTGAGCGCTGCCGACAATGCCGCCGGGAAAGACAAGATATGGCAGCGCCTCGTCGAGCACCTCGCATCCTGTCAAAGCGTCAAGCGCGGGAGAATAGCGGGTCTCAAAGGAGCAGTGCGTAAAAAAGTCGCAGCCCGAAAGCTTAGTCCGGCAGTGCGGCGTGAACGCGCGCAGCTCGTATCGCCGAACCGGCTCGCCGTCGGGGGAGACTGCCAAAACCCTGAGCGGAACGTCCGTTATCTCCGCGCCAAGGCGCACCGGGATGCGGGTCAGCGCACCGAGCAGCGCGGCGGAGACAAGACGCTTGGGCAGACACGCTGCAAAAACCGGCCCTTCGAGACGGCAGCGCGGGCATCCGGGCAGGACAAATTCCAAAAATCGGTCAAATTGCAGCGAGAGCGCCTGAATGAGCGCCGGATCCGGCTGTGCGCCAAAAGCGCCGACGGCGTCTGCGGTTATGAGCAGGGGCTCGTCGTAGCAGAGCGGCTCGCCGGACGAGAGCATCTGACTGAAGAACGCGTTGACGTCGGAAAGCGGCGAATCCGGGTCGTAGAGCACGGAGCCGGGGCGCACCCTGGACGGGCGTCCGGGCTTTTTGACGGCGCGCGGAACAATCGGCGCGGCCGGAGTGGACTCGTCGGCTCCTCTGCGCGGCAGCAGGCGCTCGGAGTTGCAAAACCGGTTAGGTCGGCCGCGGTGCGAGATCTTCTCCGGGCGGCGTGCGTAAAGCTTGGCAGAGGCGCTGCGAAGGACGACAAAACCGCTGTCCGGGCGCAGGACAGGAGGAAGTCTCCCGTTACGGCGGGAGGAATATGCTTTTGTGAGGATGAGATAGCGCTCGTGTTTGTTCATGCTCATTATTCCCGGATGATTTCGACTTTTTAATAAGTATAGCATAGATCCGGGCTTCTGACAAGCGCGGGAAAGAAATAACGCGTGTATGAATGAAATGTTAATTTTCAGAAATTTTGCGATTAGGGCTTGATTTTTTCCGTAAAAGGGATAAAATATACAGTAGAGCTTGGCACTCGATGAAATAGAGTGCTAAGAAAGAAAAATTTAACTGCACATAAACAGAATTGGAGGAAGTATTATGCAAATCAAACCACTTGCCGACAGAGTTGTCATAAAGATGGTAGAGGCTGAGGAGACCACCAAGAGCGGCATCATCCTTGCGGGCTCCGCGAAGGAAAAGCCGCAGATCGCCGAGGTTGTGGCCGTTGGCCCGGGCGGATGCGTTGACGGCAAGGACGTTATCATGTACGTCAGCGTGGGAGACAGGGTTCTCATCAGTAAATATGCAGGCACCGAGGTCAAGATCGACGGCGTTGAATACACCATTCTCCGCCAGAGCGACATACTCGCCATCGTAGAGTAATTGCGGAATCTATTCAAATTAATTGGAGGAATATATTATGGCTAAAATACTTGCTCACGGCGAAGAGGCCCGCAAGGCTCTTCAGACCGGTATCGATAAGCTCAGCGATACAGTTAAGATAACTCTCGGACCGAAGGGGCGCAACGTTGTTCTGGATAAAAAGTTCGGCGCTCCGCTGATCACCAACGACGGCGTGACCATCGCAAAGGAGATCGAGCTTGAGGACGTTTTTGAGAACATGGGCGCCCAGCTCGTTAAGGAAGTCGCCACCAAGACCAACGACGTCGCGGGCGACGGAACCACCACCGCTACGCTGCTTGCTCAGGCGCTTGTCCGCGAGGGCATGAAGAACGTCGTTTCCGGCGCTAACCCGATGGCGGTAAAGCGCGGAATTGCGAAGGCCGTCGAGGCCGCCACCGGCGCTATCATCGCGAACTCCAAGAAGGTCGGCTCCTCCGACGATATCGCCCGCGTTGCAACCGTTTCCGCAGGCGACGAGACGATCGGCAAGCTGATTGCCGAGGCTATGGACAAGGTTTCCGCAGACGGCGTCATCACCATCGAGGAATCCAAGACCGCCGAGACCTATTCCGAGGTCGTCGAGGGCATGCAGTTTGACCGCGGCTATATTACCCCGTATATGGTTACCGACACCGATAAGATGGAGGC
>CANNTZ010000025.1 GCA_947522735.1 uncultured Oscillospiraceae bacterium
GAGAGGTTCAGTCCTACACGCTCTACAATGAGAATGGCAACAAGCGTCGCATCTTCCAGAACTTCCTTGATGCGAAAGCTGGCGACATGATCATCGGGTACGAATCCAATCCGGTAAAGCAGATTGTTGCCATCGGTCGTGTGAGCGCAGAACAAGACGGTGAGAAGTTGTTCTTTGAAAAGGTCGAAGGCCTGACTTCACCGATTGATTATGCGACCTTGAGAGGGTGCCCGGAGCTGGAGCGTATGGAGTATTTCCAGAATCCGCAAGGCAGCCTGTTCAAACTCACCAGAGGCGAATTTGACTTCATCCTTGATATGATTCGTGAGGAAAATCCGGTAGCGCAGGAGGCCTCTATTGACGCTTACACAAAGAGCGATTTCCTCGATGAAGTGTATATGACCGAAAAACGCTACGAGAACCTTGTGGCCGTTCTTCGCAATAAGAAGAACATTATCCTGCAGGGTGCTCCCGGTGTTGGTAAGACTTTCGCCGCAAGACGTCTGGCGTGGTCCATGATGGGTGAAAAGGACGATAGCCGCATCGAATTCGTTCAGTTCCACCAGAACTATTCCTACGAAGACTTCATGATGGGCTATAAGCCGGTCGAGGATGGTTTCGAGCTGAAGTATGGTATTTTCTATCGCTTCTGCCAGAAGGCCGCCAACCAGCCGGACAAGGAGTTCTTCTTTATCATCGACGAAATCAACCGTGGAAACATGAGTAAAATCTTCGGTGAGTTGCTGATGCTGATTGAGAAGGACTACAGAGGCACAAAAGCGACTCTCGCTTACAACGGGCTCTCGTTCTCCGTCCCGAAGAACCTCTACATCATCGGCATGATGAATACTGCGGACCGCAGCCTTGCCATGATCGACTATGCGCTTCGTCGCCGCTTCAGCTTCTTTGAGGTGGAACCGGGCTTCGATTCCGAGGGATTCATCCATTACCAGAACAGCCTGAACAACGAGACGCTGAACGAACTCGTTAATAAGGTGAAAGACCTGAACCGTGAAATCTCCCTTGATAAGTCGTTGGGTAAGGGCTTCTGCATCGGCCACAGCTATTTCTGCGGCAGGGATGTTTGCACTGAGGAGTGGCTGCACTCCATCGTTGACTACGACATTCTTCCGATGCTCAGCGAGTATTGGTTCGACGACGCCAACAAGCTCCAGCGTTGGGAGAACATTCTGCAAGGTGTGTTTCAATGATTAAGGATAAGAGCATCTTCATAAAAAACATATACTATATGCTTTCGTATGCCTTCACGACGCTGAATCAAGGCGGTTATGAGGATGTTGCTACCGAAGAGTTCGAGAACATGCATAACCTCTTCGCTGCGATTCTGGCGAAGGGCATCAGCAGACAGTTAAAGCAGGGCCTTTACCGGGAGTATTTGAACCGTAAAGAGGATGTCGCAGTAGTCCGTGGCAAGATCGATATGCCGGGGACCATTCAGAACCGCCTTGCCAGAAAGCGGGTGCTGACCTGCGAGTACGACGAGCTTTCTGAAAACAATCTTCTGAATCAGATACTGAAAACGACCGTTATGCTTCTGCTCCGGCACACGAGGGTGGATCAGGAGTACAAAAGCGAACTGAAAAAGGAAATGCTGTTCTTCTCGAATGTTGACACAATCGATCCTACTACGATCCGCTGGTCAGCCATTCGGTTCCAGAGGAACAACAATACCTATCGTATGCTCATCAGCCTCTGCCAGCTCATTCTGGAAGGAATGCTTCTGACCACAGACTCTGGAGAATACAAGCTGGCCTCTTTTGTGGATGAACAGCGCATGAACCGTCTGTACGAGAAATTCATCCTCGAATACTACGCCAAGGAGTGTCCGCAGGTGACGGCGACGGCCTCGCAGATCCCGTGGGCCTTGGATGATGGTATCGGGACGATGCTGCCGGTAATGCAGAGCGACATCATGCTCACCAGAGGGAGCGAGGTGCTTATCATTGACGCTAAGTATTACACGCATACCACGCAGACTCAGTACGACGTCCACACGCTCCATTCCGGCAATCTGTATCAGATCTTTACCTACGTCAAGAACAAGGATACGGAGTTCGGGGATCAGCCCCACAAGGTTTCCGGCATGCTCCTTTATGCCGCAACGGACGAGGCCATTCAGCCGGACAACAGCTACCAGATGAGTGGCAACAAGATCAGTGTGAGGACGCTTGATTTGAACCGTGATTTCTCGGAGATTGCCGCACAGCTGAATGCGATTGTGGATGAGCACTTTCCGAGTTGAACCTTTTAATTATTCCACACTTTTTAATTATTTCTCTGGCAGCCGGTTTTGAGGGGTAAGTTTCAAAAGCCACAGAACCAGCCAGCAATAATCGAATAAACAGAAAAAGGGCTTCCGAAGCTCTGCTGTAAAACACAGCGGAACCTCGAAAGCCCTTTATTTCAAGCCTTTTTCAGCACTTATGTGCCTGAGAAGGCTTTTTCTGTTTGTATCAAAGACAGCGTCTTTATCGAACCGGCGTGCGGGGCCTGCGTTTTTTTTGCATCAGTAAAGCCCCCTTCCGGTCAGCCTGTTGGAGGCGGTGTTCGCGCAGAGCATCAGCGTGGCCGAAATGACTGACAGCACCAGCCCGACGGCGGTCGCATAGGAGAACCGGGCGTTCACCATGCCGGTGTTGTATATGTAATAGCTGAGTGTGTTTGCGCGCTCGATGTTGACGTTGTTGGACAGATAGTACGCCTGATCGAAGCCGACATGCGGGATGGAGCCGACGCTGAGGATGAGATTTATCGCGATGATGCCCCTGAGCTGTGGCAGAGTTATATACCACATTCGCGCAAAGCGTCCCGCGCCGTCTATCTTCGCCGCCTCGTAGATTGTCTCATCGATGCCGGAGATGACCGCGAGATAGAGTATCGCCGACCAGCCCATCTCCTTCCACACCGACGCCGTAACCGTCATCAGCCAGTAGCTGTCGCGCGAGGTCAGGATGTTCAGCGGCTTTGAGAGCAGACCGACGCTCAGCAGCATCTGGTTGACGACACCGTCCTTTGCGGAGAACAGCGCCGTCAGAATTACGGCCATGATTATCCACGAGATGAAGTGCGGCAGATAGCTGACGGTCTGTACCACTCGCTTGAAGCCGGTGGAGCGTATCTCGTTGAGCAGCAGCGCGAAGATGATAACCACCGGCATGCTGATTATTATGCTCAGCACGCCGATTCCGACGGTGTTGAGGATTATCTGCGGCATATAGTAATCGCTGAAGATGTTTCTGAAGTTATCAAGGCCACACCACGCGCTTTTCCATATACCGCTCCTGAGCCGGTAATCCTTGAAGGCGATGACAAGGCCGCCCATTGGGATATAGTTGAAGATGACCGTCAGCACTACCGCCGGAAATATCAGCAGATGATATCCGAGCTGCTTTTTCAGCCTGACGCCAAGTCTTTTCCCTTTTGCCATTGATAAGCTCCTTCCCACTGATCCGTTTTGTGATTTTGCAAGCCTTCGCTTACAGGCCGCTGAAAAAGACCGTTCTTTTTCACCGGCCTGTAAGCGCCGCATCCGTGGCCGGTGTTAAAAACCGGCGCGCCGGAAACGCCATGCAGCGCATCCGGCGCATCAAAAAAGTCATCGATCACTGAAAGACGACTCCGCCCGCTTCCATGTTGGCTATATACTCCCTGGTCAGGCCGAGAACATATTCCTTGAGGTGTTCAAGTCCGTTATCCTTGATAACGCCGAGGCACTCGTTATAGAGCTTTTCAAATGTGGCCTCATCCTTTGCGAGGATCATCTGGGTCACATAATTGCCCACAATCTCGCCTATCTGCTTTACCTCCCTGCTGTACTCGGAATCCGCCGGCTCGTTAGCAAGCACAGACCGAGTAGCCGCCGCATAGGTGTCGAACCTCATGAAGCTCTTGCCGCGCGCCTTTTGAGCGTCGGCCGGGTCGTAAGAGGCGAAATAATCGTAATCGTAGCCGCCGACCAGCCAGTCGATATCGGAGTTGCCCACGCCTCTCGCCTTACGTCCCTCCTGAGTGGAGGCCTCGCCGATATATTTGCAGTAGGTCTCGCCGCTGTCGCTCTCGCCCAGCTCCCAGTCAACGCCGTAGACTCCGGCGTGGGTGAGGCACTCGCCGTATTCGGATTCGAGGAACTCAAAGAATTTAATGGTGCGCTCCGGGTTCTCGCAGTCCTTGGTGATGACGCAGCAGGCGCCGGTCAGGTCGATCATGGAATAGGAGTATCCGGCGTCGGTGTGCTCGCCGTCATTGACCATACCTATCCTGACATAATACGCATCCGGAACATTTTCCTGAAGCGTTGCGAAGCCAAGGCTTACAGGCCAGGTGTTTTCGCCGCAGAATACCAGCGTCGAGCCGGACTGCATCTCCTCGTAGAAGTTGGTGAAAGCAAAGCTGGACTCGTCCACCCAGCCGTTCTGCGCGGTCTGCCACATATATTTGCAGGCCTTATATCCGGCCTCGTCCTCCAGCCAGTAGCTTACGCTGTCGGTATCATGGTTATAGAAAATGCCAAGACCGCCGCCATAGCTCTGCTGTCCGCCAAAGCTGTTGTAGAACGGCTGTCCCACTCCGCCGTCACTCTTATAGAAGAGAGCCGGGTACATGAGGGTGTATTTGATCTCCGGATAGTTTTCCTTGTTGTCCAGATAATAATTGATGTACTCTTCCATGTCGTCAAGGGTCTCGATGCTGAACGGATCAATACCCATGTCGTCGCAGATATCGCCGCGAACCGCAAACCAGCCGTTTGCAAAGGCGTAATCCTTGGAGAGCGGAGACAGCGCCTGGATCGGAATATTCCACAGCGTGCCGTTCTCATCCTTGGCAAGGTTGGCAACGGCCTCGGGAATGAGCTCCCACATGAGCGGGCAATATTGATCGATAAGCTCGCTTACGCTGTATATGCCGTCTCCGTCGCGCAGATCCCTGTACTGCGCCGAGGAGGTATTGATGGTCCTGATGACGTCAGGGAGCTTTTCGCCGCTGGCGATCATGAGGGTCAGCTCGTTGCCCTCGGCGTCGGAGGCAAATTTGCCGTCTACGGTGACGCCGGTGAGCTCAACAATCTTCTGCTGTATCGCAGTGTTCCAGGTGAACTCCCCGCCAACGATGGGGGCCATACTATTATAATAGACCGATATGGTTATCGGCGAGGTGTCGTCCATCCACTCAAGATACTCCGGATCCTTGCGCATGATCTCCGGAATCTGAACCTTAGCCGAGACCTCTCTCCACGCCTCTTCCTCGGGCTTGCTCTCGTCGCTGTCCGCAGCGCTGCTCTCGGACTGCTTAGATTCCTCGGGCCTGCTGCTCTCGCCGCCGTTTCCGGCGCAGCCCGCCATCAGCGAGATCGTCATAAGCAGCGCCACAAGCAGCGCGGCTATACGTTTAATGCTAATTTTCATCTTGCCATACCCTTTCTGACTTTATATAAGTCACATATTTTTTTCGGAGCTGACGATTCAGTTATTTCTGTGCACAAAACAACTGTATATATTGTAACATTTTCGTGATATATTTCAATATTCCAAAATTGCTTTAATTATAAAATTTCAAACCTCTTTTATTCCCGTAAAGCTTCTCACATCACAAATTTTCTCTTGCTCCTCCGCCGCGGCTTATTATAAATTCATAAAAATACCGATATAACGATTAATATCCAGACTTGCTTCGACAAATCAGCAAATTTTTATTGATTTTCAACCTTGTAATGTGGTTTAATATAGTATACCGACCGTTTTCCGCAAAATTTTGGAGGTGCAGTTATGATATCAGTCCTGCTTGCAGAGGACGAGGAGCTTGAAATGCGCGCCCTTGCCGAAAGCATAGATTACGCGTCGCTCGGGATGGAGATTGCGGGGAAGGCCTACAACGGCGAGGAGGCGCTGCGGCTTGTCGAGACGCTGCGTCCAGACCTGCTCATCACCGACATCGTCATGCCCAAAATAAGCGGCATCGAGCTTGCCCGGCGTGCAAAGGAGCTGAACCCCGACATCCGCGTGCTGATCATCACCGGCCACCAGCGCTTTGATTATGCCAGCCTCGCGATAGAGTGCGGCGTGGAGGGCTTTCTGATAAAGCCGCTTTTTCCCGAAAAGCTGCGAGAGCTGCTGCAAAACGCCGCAAGGAAGATTGCCGCGAACAACCGGCGGCTGTTTGCGGAAAAGCTCTATGACAAGGAGCTGCGCGCAAACCTGCCGATGCTGCGCGAGCTGTTCGCCCGCACCCTGATAGAAGGCGACGTGCCGCCAGATGCGTGCGAGCGTCTTGAATATTACGGCGTTTTGCTTGAGGACGCGCCGCTCGCCGTATTCTGTCTGCTCACCGAAAACGGCGACGGCAACGACATGACCATGCTCTCGCTGCGCCGCTGCGCCGCTGCCTTTATGGAAAAGGAGAGCCGCCGCTTTTGCTGCGCCGGGATGCACGGCGCGGACGGCGAGACGCTTTTCATAATGCTGAATCTTGAGCCGGACGAGAACGCCGCGGCGCTCGGAGCGCTTGCGGGCAGGCTCGGCGCCGCCGTTTTCGCGGACTGCGGCTTTTCTGTGACAATCGGCGTCTCCGCCGTCGCAGCCGGACTTGCCGGAATCCACGAGTGCGCCGCGCAGGCGTCCGGCGCGCTCAGATACCGCTTTTATCTCGGCGAGGGCAACGTCATTTTTTCCGGCGACGTCGCCACCCCCGGGACGGGCGGCGACCCGCAGACGATACGCCGTCTGTTCCCCTCGCTGCTCGCCTGCGCCGGACGCGGCGACCGGGAGGAGGTTGAGCGGCGCTGTGCCGAGCTGCACGCAGCCGCCGCCAATTGCAGCCTGCCGCCGGAATATATGCGGATGATCTTCGCCGAGCTTATGAACGGCATCGCCTCCTCCGGCTACGAATCCGGCATCGACGCAGACAACGCGAGCGACAGGGTGATCGCCGTGCTGCGCGCCGGCACCCTTGACGAGCTTACAGGGCTTATCCGGCGCGAGCTCATTGCGCGCAGCGAAAGCGTCGGCAACTACATCAAAAGCCGTGAGCAGTGGCTTGCCGAGCAGATACGCGAGGTTATAACCACGCAGTATTCCCGCAACCTCTCCGTGGACGACATTGCCGCGCAGGTCTACATCTCCTCCGGCTATGCCGCACGCCTGTTCCGCAAGCTCACCGGAGAAAGCATCGTCGCCTTTCTGACGCGCACCAGAATGGAGGCTGCGGCAAGGATACTGACCGATCCGAGGATCAGCATACGCGAGGCCGCCGAGGCGGTGGGCTACGTAAACATTGCCTACTTCTCCTCCGTTTTTCGCAAAACCTATAACTGCACGCCGCGCGAATACCGCGACGCCAACATAAAGGAGTGAGCCGCCATGTCGCTGAAAAAGCTTGTCAAAACGCTCACCCATGACATCAGCCTGCCTCAAAAGCTGATGCTTTACACCTCCGTAACCCTCTACCTCGTCCTTCTGCTGCTCGGTCTGCTGATATTCAACCGCGCCATCGGAATCCTGTCCGATATGAACGAGCAGAGCGTGCACGAGCAGCTGCAAAGCCTGGATGAGGCGATACGAAGCCGTTTGGAAAATTACCAATCCGTTCCCTCAACGCTGATAATCGACCAGAGCTTTCAGGACAAGCTTGCGGAACGTCCGCGCGAATTTGGCGATGCGCTGGATTATGACGAGGAGATATTCAACTATGTCAGCAGCATTTCCTCTCGCACCATCGTCGCCGTCGACTGGACGATCTATTTCAATGGTGAGCAGTGCGGCTCCCGCTACCGCAACATCAAAAGCGCCTCCGACGCAAGCGGCGAGGAGTGGCTCGAGGATCTGAAAAGCCAGAAGCTGAACAGGCTTGTCTGGTCGTTTGCGCCGTCGCAAAAGAAAAATGCGTCCTGCGAATTTGTCTGCGTCACCGGCGTGAAGAACCGCACCACCCGTGAAATCCCCGCCTATTTCCGCATGACCGTCAGCATAAGCTTTGTCTCCGAGCGCCTGCGCCAGACCGCCGAACGCGTTGGAGGAACGATCCTCATGCTCGACGGCGACGGAAATATACTTTGGCGCAGCTGCGACGAATATACAGGATACGATGAATATATATACAGCTATTTTAGCGGCGGAGAAAGCTCCGGCGGCTTTGATATCAGCACCATAGAGAGCAAGCACTTCGGCTACACTCTCGTCTGCCTGCGCGACTCCATGGCGCCGTCGCTGCGCTACATCAGCTTCAGCCGCTATTTTCTCGTGGTCACGCTCGTCATCATGGCGTTCTCCTTCCTTATGCTGCTGGCCTCCTCCCGGCTCATCGGGCGCCGCATAACCGATCTTGCCGGAAGCATCCGCTCTGTGGACGAGAGCACCCTTGAATTTGACGTAGATCTCACCGGAAAGGACGAGGCCGGCGAGCTCAGCCGTGCTTTCTCAAGCCTGCTTGATCGCATCCGCTCACTGATAGAGCGCGACCGCCAGCTTGAGGCGGAGCGGTTCGAGCTGGAGATAAAGGCGCTGCAATCCCAGATAAACCCGCACTTTCTGTTCAACACGCTCTCGATAATAAACCTGCTCGCACAGGAGATAGAGGCGGATAACATCAGCGAATCCATCGAGGCGCTCGCAAATTTTTACCGCCTTTCGCTCAATAACGGAGAAAAGCTCATCACCGTGCGCGACGAGCTGGAGATTATCGACAATTATCTTAAAATATGCTCGATACGCTACCGCGGGCGGCTATGCGTCGCGCGCGACATTGACCCGCGCGCGCTTGACTGCGTCATCCCCAAGCTGATAATTCAGCCGTTTCTCGAAAATTCGGTGTTTCACGGCTTTTCGCCCTACGCCGCGCGCGAGCCGGTCATAAGCATAACTGTGCGCCGCTATGGCAACGAGCTCACCTTCCTGCTTGAGGACAACGGCGAGGGCATGACGGAGGAGGAGCTGCAAAAGGCGCTCTCGGGCGGCTTCGCCATTTCCAACGTGCGCCGCCGCATTGAAATGCTCTATGGCAAAAACGGCGGAGTGACGATAACCACGGCACCGGGACACGGCACCGCTGTAATGATAAGGCTCCTCGTCAAAATGCCGGAGGACGGCGCACGGATATAAAAAACGCCTGTACGGCCAAACGCTCCGTACAGGCGCTTTTTATATTTATTCACCTTTTTGAATATCAAAACAGTAATCCGCAGGCTATCGCGAAATAGACCAGCAGTGAGAGCGCGTCCACAATGGTTGTGATGAACGGGCTTGCCATGACCGCCGGGTCGCAGCCGATCTTCTTTGCCAGTATCGGCAGCGTGCAGCCAATGACCTTTGCCACAAACACCGTCGCCGCCATTGTCAGGCAGACGGTGAGCGCGACCATAACGGTGACGTCGTTGTTGTGCATCAGCAGGCGGTCAATGAGCATGATCTTCGCGAAGCACACCGCGGCAAGCGTCGTGCCGCAAAGCACTGCGGTCTTGCACTCTTTCCAAATGACCTTGAGCAGATCCGAAAATTGCAGCTCGCCGAGCGATATCGCGCGAATTACCGTGACCGACGACTGCGAGCCGGAGTTGCCTCCGGTGTCCATCAGCATCGGGATGAAGGAGGTCAAAATGACCTGCGCCGCAAGCTGCTTTTCAAAGCCGGTGATTATCATCCCCGTGAAAGTGGCGGACACCATCAGCAGCATCAGCCACGGTATACGGTGCTTGAAAAGGTCGAAGGCGTTGGAGCGCAGATAGGTCTTGTCGGACGGCGTCATACCGCCCATGATCTCCATGTCCTCCGTGGCCTCGTCCACCATGACGTCCATAGCGTCGTCGAAGGTGACGATACCGACCATGCGCCCCTCTCCGTCCACGACCGGGAGCGCGAGAAAGTTGTATTTGGCGAGCATCTGCGCCACCTGCTCCTGATCGGTGTGGGTGTTGACCGAGATGACGTTGGTCTCCATCATGTCCTCAAGGTGCGTGTTGTCGTCCTGCGCAAGCAGCAGATCCTTGACCGTCACAAAGCCCAACAGCTTTTTGCCGCGCGTAATATAGCAGGTGTAGATTGTCTCCTTATCGACGCCGGTGCGCCGTATGCGGCGTATCGCCTCCTCCACCGTCATATCAGGGCGCAGCGAAACATATTCGGTGGTCATTATAGAGCCGGCCGAATTTTCGGGATATTGAAGTATCTCGTTGATCTCCTTGCGCATCTCCGGCGCGGACTGCGCGAGGATGCGGTTGACGACATTCGCGGGCATCTCCTCGATGATATCCACCGCGTCGTCTACGTAAAGCTCGTTGAGGACCTCGCGAAGCTCCGAATCTGAAAAGCCCTTTATCAGCAGCTCCTGATCGTCCGAGTCCATCTCGACGAAGGTCTCCGCCGCAAGCTCCTTTGGAAGCAGACGGAACAGCAGCGGGAGCGACTCCCTGTGCTTCATCCCCTCAAACACGGCCGCCACGTCGGCGGGATTCATCGTGATGAGGATGTCCTTTATCGTCAGATACTTTTTGCTCTCCAGCAGCACCTCCAAGGTGCCTGCCACCGTTACGTTGGTTACGTTATACTCTGCCATCGGTTACACTCTCCTGTTCGTGAAATGTCAAAATCAGGAAGTCCGACACGCAGACCAAAGTAAACGATTATAATAATCTCAGGCGGAAACCCTCATGCAGCGCCGGGGCATTCCGCGTACTTCGGCCCACAGGTGTGCCGCTGCTACTTCCAGCGTCCATGACGTTTCCTCCTTTATAAATTTAAAAAACTACGCCCGTTTTCACGCATATTCGCGCAAAAAACGCCGCTTTTATAATTATAGCGCGTTTTTCACGTTCTGTCAACGCCGCATTCTCTCTAAATCCAAATATCGACGTTTTTAACGTTTTTCCGTATATTTTTCCGCTATATTTTGCAGCCAGCCGAGATACTCCTGCGCCGTTTCATCCGGCTGTATTATCCTGACGCCGCTGCCAAGCCCGCAAAGCCAGCCGAAAAACTGCGCGCTCACATCGACCTGCGCCCGCGCATAGACCTTTTCTCCGTCGCGCCACATGGGGATTCCGCTGCCGAAGCGGTCGATGAATACGCCTGCAAGGCGCTCCGCAAGCTCAAAGGTGACTGCGCGCGTCTCGCCGCCGAACATGCCGAACACCCGGCGCGAATACACCGCCGTATCGAACCCGGCGAACTGCTCCGCGCCCTCCCGCGGCCCGTTTTCGCGCTCGATGCCCTGCATTTTGTCCACGCGGAAGTGCTTTATCCTCCCGCCCTCAAAGGCGATCAGATAGTAGTTCTCGTCGTCCCACGCCAGCGCCCACGGGCTTGCGAGATACCGCGCACCGCCGCGCCTGCGCCGCAGCCGCCGATCTGTTCCCCACTCGCAATACCAGAAGCTGACGCGGCAGTTTTCGGCTATAGCCGCATACAGCGCGTCCACATTATAGTAGATGCCCTCGTTCGCCGCCTTTATGCGGTTTGCAACATATACCTGTCTCCGGAGCTGCTCCGCCTCGAACCGGCTGCACAGCGATTGCAGCTTTAATATCAGCCCGCGCGACTGTATGAGGGTGATGAACCGCGACGCCTGTACCGAATCCACCAGCAGCTTTAGCTCCGGCAGCTCAAAGCGGCGGCTCGCGATGTAATATCCGGCCGGGCGGCGGTACACGACGTCGTATCCTGCCAGCCGCAGCGCCTCGATATCGTCGTAGAGCGTCTTGCGCTCGCAGGCTATCCCATCACGCCCGAGCGCCGCCAAAATATCCGCGGTGTCCGCCGGGTGTCTCTCATCTGTGTTCATTTCGAGAAATCTCAGCAGATGCAGTATCCGCAGCTTCTGTCCCGATGCTCTCGCCATGGCGTCCTCCCGTCAGCCGATTATCAGCTCCCTCACGGCACGCTTGGGCACATGCTGCACCTTATTTACGTTCCAATACGCCGTCGAGCCGGATTCCGGCATTTCCTCGAGAACGACCGTCTCGGCCGGCTTGCCGAGCGCCAGCAGCAGCATCGGCTCGAAGCCGTCTCCCACGCTCATCAGCTCGCTGACCTCCCTGCGGGCGAAGCTGCCGATCATGCAGCCTCCAAGCCCCTGCTCACGCGCCGCCAGCATTATCGTCTGTGCACAGATCCCGACGTCCACACGGTATCTCTCCGGCTGCGGCGCAACCTCCCTGTCCGCAAGAATCAGGATGTACGCCGTCGGGCGCTCCTCCTCGGTCTGCGGCGGGAACTGCTCGTCGTTGAGCAGCCCTGCCCATCGCGTATGCGGGAAAATCCTGTCGTTGACCGCCTTTTCCCACGACAGCGCATATCTGATCGGCTGCCGGTTCACACTCGACGGTGCGTAACGCGCCGCTTCGATGAGTGATACAAGCGTCTCGCGGCTCACTGCGTGCGACGCGTCGAAGCGGCGATAGCTGCGCGAGCCTTTGACAAGCTCCAAAAATGTCATAGCTGATCTCTCCTTTTCTTCTTGTTATACTGCAAGTATAATATCGACATATTATCCCTGTCGTATTTTGTCTGCTTCTTTTGTCGAACAAGCAAGCATACCGTCTGTATATATCATTTCAGTTTATCCTTGATGTATTCAAGATAGCGCCGCACCGGATCGACGTCGGTGTAGATATAGAGCATCCGTGCACCGACGACGTCCTCTATCTCGTTGAGCATCAGTCCTCCGTGCGCGTCAAACAGGAAATCAACGCCCACAAAGCCGAATTCGAACTCGCGCGCTATCCGGTCAACGAGCGCGCGCTCCGCGTTCGACAGCTCGTATCGCTCCGCCCTGCCGCCAAGACAGAAGTTGGCGCGGATATCCCCGTTCTCCGCAATCCGCAGCATCGCCGCCACCGGCTCGCCGCCGATAACGTACACCCGCAGATCCCGGCCCGGCGCTCCGGCCACGCGTTGTAGCACGAAGTCCTCGCGGCGCTCCCGCCGTTCGGCGCGGTATTCCGCCAGCGCCTGCGCGCTCTCTATCAGCTTCACCGCGTAGCCGCCGCGCCCGCAGCACGGCTTTGCCACTATCGGGAACTCCGCCGCGCAGCCGCTCTCCTCGCCGTCCCAACGGCAAAACCGCGTATCCGGCAGAGGCACGCCTTTGCCGGCGAGATACTGATAGGTGCGCGCCTTGTCGCCGGTTATCTCCGCGACCTTTGAATTGTTGAACACCGGCACACCCAGCCCCTCGAGCTGGCGTGTCAGCCCGGGGGCTATTGTCCTGCATATCGCAAAATCCGGCGGCGCGACGCCGCGCCCCTCGTATTTTACCGACAGCTTCCCGCCAAATACGCCAATCTCAATATACTCTCTGTATAATAATTCGATCTTTATACCGGATTGTGCCGACTTTTCGAGATAGAAGCCGATATTCCTGCGATTCCTTGCGGCGTCGGGAATGGAATAGATCAACCAGCCGTTCATTTTGCGCCGCCCTTTTCCATCGTTTCGACTATATGCCCCAGTATGCTCCGTGCGACGTCGATGCCTGTCGCCGTGCGGATATTCTTCATATGCGCGTTGGAATTGACCTCGCAGACTACAGGTCCGTCGCGCCCGAACAGAATATCCACGCCGCCGAAATCCAGCCCGAGCAGCGCACAGCAGTGCACGGCGAGCGCGCTTTCGGCTCCGCTCGGGTCATAAGCCCGCGCCGTGCCTCCGTTGCTGACGTTGGAGCGGAAGTCTCCCGGCCTTGCCCTTCGCCTCATCGCCGCGACTACCCTGCCGCCGACGACGTTCAGCCGGATATCCTCGCCGTAGCTCTCGGTTATCAGTCTTTGCAGCAGCAGCGGGCGCGGTGAGGTGCGGCGGACTATGCCGTCCAGCTCTTCGATATCCCCGGCGAGGTACACCTGCTTGCCGAACGAGCCGAACCACTCCTTGACGACCATCGGGAATCCTATCGTCTGCGCGGCTGCGTCAAGGAAGTCGAGGCGGTCATATCCAACGCCCTCAAAGGTCTTAGGCACGATCACCGTCTCCGGCATCGGCACGCCCGCAAGCTGCAATCGAAAGTGCGTCAGCGACTTATCATCGCACAGCCCTATGGCCTCCGAGCTGTTGAACAGCCGCAGCCCCATGCTTTCGAGCGCCTGCGCGAGCCGGAGATCCTTGTCCCAAAAGAGAACGAAGTCCGGCAGCGCTTCGCCGCTTATCAGCCTGCACCCCTCCGACGATATTGTATAGATAAGCTCGGTGTTCGCCCGCGGCTCAAGCGCGCAGCCCAGATTTTCCGCTGCGTTCATAAGCTGCGTCACCTGCTCCGAGAATTTCTCCCCCAGAAACGCGTTATATACTATCCAGCCCCTCAACCCGTTTTCCTCCGCTGTTTATCGCTTTACTGCATTTAATTATACCTCCATTTCCCCCGTTCGTCAACCCGTCCGGCCGGCGTCCGGCGGCATATTCGCGTTGAGATTACACTGCGGCGGCTCCTTGCGGCGCTGTCTCCGTCAGGCCTGCCCCACAGCATGGGCGTGAGCCTGTTTTTTATCGCCGGGCTTTGCTTACGCTCATAACTCGGAGCGCCTCTCGGAGCCATTTTTTCTGTGGTAGCGGCAAAATTGATGCCATAAAAAACAGCGTCCGCCTCAATCAAACCCTACATGCTTTGATTTGATTATATTTTACCGACAGCATGGAAAATGAGCAACGGCGCGGAGGTCTCAATTCATAGTATGCGCTGCATAAGCGGAAGCCTGTTGACAAACAGACGCACCTCCCTCCGGGGAGCGGTGGCTTGGCTCCCTGCAAATACTGTCAGCCCTCTTTTTCGGGAAGGTAATAAAGGCATATTCGGATCCGCAAAAATGTCCATTGCATTTTTGTAATTTTGTCATTGGTGCTACCTCCCGAAAAATTACCAATTATCGATCATATTGATTGCATTTTCTAATTGCTTAGAATATGTGTCATAGGGAATCCCCAATAGCTCCAGCAAAATCCGGCGATAGAGAAGGACGAATTTCATGCTGTATCGCACACACGCTTTTCCCTCAAAATACGGCTGCTGCTCCTTTTTTATATGCATAATCCGGACGCGGCTTCCAACAGTGCAGCTCAGAAAACAGGAATAATTGTCACGCAGCTCCGTTGCAAAAATAGTCGTTCCGAAATGTGTAATGATTGCATCAACGCACATCTTTAATGTTGTATTGCGCTCCTTGGGATCGATTGTCCGGCAGAGGAAGGTGTTCTCTCTTATTAGCTCAACAAACGGTTCGGCAAGCTCTACAAGGAACGCAAAGTTCATGTCAACAGGATTTCGATTGTCTGCCTGTGCGTACAGAAACACCTGATACGCAATATCCAATTGTTCGGACAATTTTTCCCAACGCAAAAGGATTTCCGAGGTCAGAATCTCCTGAAACGAGATCAGTTTCAGAAAGCCGCATTGACAGAAATCTTTTGAACGGAAACAGTCGAGGCGTTTTGACAACAGCCCGTCCGCATAGGCGGACAGTTGGGCGGCGGCTTGGTTCTCACCTTCAAATTGCAGCGATGTGATTGGATAAAAGCTCCCGTCAAACAGCATCAGCACTTTCTCAAGCGTCGCAAAGGCAGAGAATAATTCATCGCAGAGCATGGGTGTGTTGGATATTATCTCGATCCGCCGTGCTCCGCACTGTTTAATTATGCCTCTCATTCCGTTGGGCAGAGCAATCGCTCTTTCATATGGCCCTCCAAGGAAGCCCTTTGAGGGGACCTGAGAAACGATTAGTTTCTCGGCATGCGTACATAAATTATCGTTCATTTCGTTTTTTCCTCCAACGATTCTCAAATCAATTAAATGGTTCTTTCGCTGCTTCCCAAGAATTAAAGCCCTCAGGCTGTTTTTCAATGTTTTTCGTAACGTGGGATATTATTCGTTCAAATGGCGAGATACCGCAATAATGAAGTCGGCGCAATCGACCATGTACCATATGCAGGGACAAAATGCCGAGCAGACAAGGGCTGTGTATTGAACAACGGCCTCGCTCCCCTTGAAATCCGGAGCAAGGCCGTGTGTGTTTCCGCCGTTCTGCGGCGGAGTGCTTTTTTATTTGTCCGTTTGCCGGGGAGCGTCCCACCGCGACGAGGGCGTTTTGTATCAAAACCGAGGGGATCAATCCTTGCCGGGGATGCCGGGCCTCGTCATTTTAAACGGATCGAGTATTTCGTCGAGATTCCTGCCCGGGAGCAAATCGTGCTCGATGAGCAGCGTGCGGACGGACTTGCCGGTGCGCAGCGCCTCCTTTGCGGTATTCGCCGCAGTCTCGTAGCCGATATAGGGATTGGTTGCGGTGACGATGCCGATGCTGTGCTCGACGAGGTCGCGGCAGTGCTTGACGTTGGCGGTTATGCCGGTGACACAGTGCTCGACAAGAGTGTCCACCGCGCCCGTAATGGCGTCGAGCGATTCAAGCAGCTTGTAAAATATGACCGGCTCGAAGGCGTTCAGCTCAAGCTGGCCCGCCTCTGCGGCCATTGCGACGGTCATATCGTTGCCGATGACGCTGAAGGCGACCTGGCTGACGACCTCGGGAATGACGGGATTTATCTTGCCGGGCATGATCGACGAGCCGTTCTGGCGCGCCGGCAGATTTATCTCGCCAAGCCCGGTGCGGGGGCCGGAGGACATCAGCCGCAGATCGTTGCACATCTTTGAGAGATTGACGGCGCAGCTCTTGAGCGTGCCGGAGACACAGACGTAGCAGTCGAGATTCTGTGTGCCGTCAACGGTATCCTCGCACTGGACAAGCTCCTGTCCGAACACCTCGGAGAGGACGCGCGCGATGTTGTTATAATAGTATACGTCACAGTTCAGGCCGGTGCCGATGGCGGTGCCGCCCATATTTATGCAGCGAACCTCGTCGTGCGCCTTGTCAAAGCGCTTTATGTCGCGGGCTATCGCCGCCGCGTAGGCGTGGAACTCCTGTCCGAGACGAATGGGCACCGCATCCTCAAGCTGGGTTCGTCCCATTTTGATAACGGTGTCGAACTCCTCCGCCTTTGCGAGCAGCGCGCTGTGCAGCCTGACGAGCTGAGCCTGCGTCTTGCCGAGCAGCGTTATTATCGCGAGCTTGCCGCAGGTGGGATAGACGTCGTTGGTGGATTGGCCGAAGTTGACATGGTCGTTGGGGTTGACGACGGAGTAGTCTCCCTTTTTGCCGCCAAGCAGCTCGATGGCGCGGTTGGCAATGACCTCGTTGGCGTTCATGTTCATCGAGGTGCCCGCGCCGCCCTGTATCGGGTCGGTGATGAACTGGTCGTGCAGCTTGCCCGCAAGTATCTCGTCGCAGGCCCGGACTATCGCGTTCGCGCGTTCGGCGCTCAGCACTCCGGCATCGCGGTTGGTGATGGCGGCCGCTTTCTTTATATATGCGGCACCGCGGATAAGCTCCGGGTGTACCGTGTGGCCGGTTATATTGAAATTTTCCCTCGCGCGCATGGAGTGCACGCCGTAATATGCTTCAGCAGGGACTTCCTTTTCCCCGATGGAATCGTGCTCAAGACGAAACAGCGCTTTTTCCATTTTGATTATCCTCCGTGCCCACTGTTCGAGCATTAGATTAACATTGTATATATATAGATAATACCCTTGCATATAGTATAGCTTTATGATATAATATTTTCAAATACTTATAAGCGTATAAATGATATAGTCTTAAATCTATGATGGAGGGTAGAAATGTTTCAGGGAATGGATTATATATACGAAGTATATAAAGAAATGAGCTTTTCAAAAGCTGCGAAGAATCTCTATATAAGCCAGCCGTCGCTGAGCGCCGCGGTGAAAAAGGCGGAGGCGCAGATAGGCTTCCCGATATTTGACCGCAGCACCACGCCGATACGGCTGACGGAGCTTGGACGGGAATACATACGCTCGGTGGAGCTAATCCGAGACGTCGAAAACGGCTTCCGCAATTATGTCAGCGACGTCAACGGCCTGAAAAACGGCTCGCTCTCAGTGGGCGGAACGCATCTTTTCGCCTCCTATGTCCTGCCGTCGCTGATCTCGCAGTTCACCGAACAGTATCCGCAGCTCCGGTTCGAGCTTGTCGAGGCGACGACGGCGGAGCTTACCGAGAAGCTGTTCTCCGGCTCGCTGGATCTGTTCATGGACAACAAATACATGGATCCGGAGGTCTACGAGAAGAGGTTCTTCTGTAAGGAGCACCTGCTGCTGGTGGTTCCGGCGAGCTTTGAATCCAACGGCTCCGTCAAAAACTACGCAATGACGGCGTCTGACATCAAGCTGAATCTGCACCTCAATTCACATATCCCGCCGGTGCCGCTGGATGTATTTCGGAACGATCCGTTCATCATGCTGCGTCCCGGAAACGACACCCGTATGCGTGCCGAGAGCATCTGCCGCAAATATCACTTCACTCCGCGGATAAAGCTGGAGTCATCGCAGCAGATAACCGCCTATAACCTCGCAAAATACGGCATGGGCATCTCGTTTAACGGCGACCTGCTGGTGAAATACGTGCAGGAGAGCGACAAGCTGCTCTTCTACAAGCTCGGCAATCAGGACGCGATACGCGACGTCAACATATATTACAAGCGCAGCCGCTACATGACAAGGGCGATAAGCGAGTTTCTCAAGCTTATACAATAGGATTTTGTTATATTGTGTGTTATATTATATGAAATCTCCTATAATACTTATAGGCAATAAAGCGGCTTGTTTTTGGAGAATTTGGCGGAATTTTGCATTATACAGACGTTTTTGCGGCAAAGCTTGTCAAAAGACAAAAGTAACCCGTTTGAGCAACACCGGCAGCGAAGACTGCGCCGGTGACAACATATGAGCTTTCTGCGGGGGCGGTCCGGTGACGCGGGACGCCTCCGGTTGCGTTTTGTGAGAAAATGTTGCAGCATATCATCGGCGCACAGTGCGGATAACAACTATACGCGATGTATCTATATGCAGAATGGCCATGCAATAACCGGCGAATATATATACCTCAATTATTTAAGAGCCTTGCCGGGGCAAAAGCCGGATATAGCTGTATTTGCCGGTTATACACCTGTTTTGCCGCAATGTTTAAAAAAACTGTCTATCCATACAAAGATGAGGTTTAATGAATAAAAATTCAATTTAGGGCTTGATTTTTGCGGAGAACGATGTATAATTAAACACATGATATGCAAAACAGTGATCCGAACGGATCGTCGGACAGGATGGAGGATAATAAAATGGGAAAGTACAAGAAGGTTGTTCTGGCATATTCCGGAGGACTTGACACCTCGATAATCATCCCGTGGCTCAAGGAAAACTACGGCTGCGAGATCATCGCCGTCGCCGCCGACGTCGGGCAGGGTGCGGCGGAGCTGGACGGGCTTGAGGAGAAGGCCCTCAAAACCGGCGCCTCCAAGGTATATATCGAGGATCTCAAGAGCGAATTTGTCAATGATTTCATCTATCCCGCCATCAAGGCGAACGCCAAATATGAGGGAAAATATCTGCTGGGCACCTCTCTCGCGCGCCCGCTCATAGCGAAAAGGCTGGTGGAGATAGCGCGCGCGGAGGGTGCGGACGCCATTGCGCACGGCTGCACAGGCAAGGGCAACGATCAGGTTCGCTTCGAGCTGACCATCAAGGCCTTCGCGCCCGACCTCGGCATCATAGCGCCGTGGAGGACATGGGAGCTGAAGAGCCGCGACGACGAGATCGACTATGCCATCGTACACAAGGTGCCCATCAAGCTGACCCGCGAGACCAACTATTCCAAGGACAAGAACCTGCTGCACCTCTCTCACGAGGGGCTTGATCTTGAGGATCCGGCGAACGAGCCGATGTACGACAAGATCCTCGAGCTTGGCGTGACCCCGGAGAAAGCGCCGGACAAGGCGACCTATATAACCGTAGGCTTTGAAAAGGGCGTGCCGGTGTCGCTGGACGGCGAGAAGCTGGACGGCGTCGCGATGCTCGAAAAGCTCAACGCCATCGGTGGAGCAAACGGCATAGGCATACTCGACATGGTGGAGAACAGGCTGGTCGGCATGAAGTCGCGCGGCGTATACGAGACCCCGGGCGGCTCCATCCTCTACTATGCGCACGACGCGCTTGAAACGCTCTGCCTTGACCGCGAGACCTCTCACTTCAAGCGCGTCATCTCCGACAAATATGCGGAGCTCGCCTATTACGGCCAGTGGTACACCCCCCTGTTCGAGGCGCTGACCGCCTTTGTCGATTCCACCCAGCAGACCGTCACCGGAGAGGTGAAGCTAAAGCTCTACAAGGGCAACATCATCACCGCCGGAATAACCAGCCCATACACCCTCTATTCCGAGGAGTTCGCCTCCTTTGGCGAGGATAACGTCTATGATCAGATGGACTCGCAGGGCTTCATCAACCTCTTTGGCCTTCCCGTAAAGATAAAGGCGCTGCTCGACCAGAAGCGCAAGAGCGCAGAATAAGACAGATCCGGCATCCTCGACTGACAAATCGAGGCCGCAGCTCCAGCCGGAGCGGCTATGGTAGTCTGCCGCTCCGGCTGCGGCATTTTAAATTTCGGCAATGCTTTTTGGAGGAGCTTCAGATGAAACTTTGGGCGGGACGCTTTAAAAAAGAAACCGACAGCCGCGTCAACGACTTCAACTCGTCGCTTCCGTTCGATTCGCGGATGTACAGGGAGGATATCGAGGGCAGCATCGCCCATTCCGCAATGCTGGCGGATTGCGGAATTATTTCAAGTGAGGACGCGGCGCTCATCCGCGAGGGGCTGACGGGGATAGAGGAGGATATCGAGAGCGGCGCGCTCCCGCTTGACCCCGAGGCGGAGGACATACACATGTTCATAGAAGCGGAGCTGACCCGACGCATCGGCGACGCGGGAAAGCGGCTGCACACCGCGCGCTCCCGCAACGATCAGGTCGCGGTCGATCTGCGCCTCTACCTCAAGCGTCAGCTCGCCGCGATGCCGCCGATGCTGACCGCGCTGATAAAAGCGCTGCTCGACAAGGCGGAGGACGGCGCGGACAAGGTCATGCCGGGCTACACCCACCTGCAAAGGGCGCAGCCGGTCACCTTCGGGCACCACCTGATGGCGTATGTGCAGATGCTGCTGCGCGACATAAAGCGCTTTGAGCACGCGATAGACTCCGCGGATGAGATGCCGCTGGGCAGCGGAGCTCTCGCCGGAACCACCTATCCCATCGACCGCGCCAAAACGCAGGCGCTGCTCGGCTTTGCACGCGTAAGTCAAAACTCGCTGGACGGCGTATCCGACCGCGACTTCTGCCTCGACGCCGTATATGCAATGTCGCTGCTGATGCTTCATCTCTCCCGCTTTTCGGAGGAGATTATACTCTGGTGCTCGTGGGAGTTCAAATTCATCGAGCTGGACGACGCCTTTTCCACCGGCTCGTCCATCATGCCGCAGAAGAAAAATCCCGACGTCGCGGAGCTTGTCCGCGGCAAGACAGGCCGCGTCTACGGTGACCTGAACACGCTGCTGACGGTGCTCAAGGGCCTGCCGCTCGCCTATAACAAGGACATGCAGGAGGACAAGGAGGCGGTGTTCGACGCACTCGACACCGTTAAAATGTGCCTTGGGGTGTTCACGCCGATGATAGCGACAATGCGCCCGCTCTACGCCAATATGCGCGCGGCGGCGGCAAGGGGCTTCATTAACGCCACCGACTGTGCTGATTACCTCGTCAAAAAGGGCATGGCGTTCCGCGACGCCTATAAGATAACGGGCCGGCTCGTTGCGGAGTGCATCGACGCGGGGCTGACGCTTGAAACGCTGCCCCTCGAGGCTTACAGGGAAAAATCACCGCTGTTCGACGGAGACGTCTACACAGCGATTTCGCTTGAAAGCTGCGTGAACGGCAGGAGCTGCACCGGCGGACCGGCGACCGTTGCGGCACAGATAGCTGCGGCGCGCGCGGCGCTGTTAAATTGTGAAAATGAGGAATGAGCTATGGTAAAGGTCGGCGTGATAGGCGCGACGGGATATGCCGGGGCGGAGCTTGTCCGGCTGCTGCTGGGGCACCCGATGGCGGAGATAGCGGCGGTCAGCTCGGTGAGCTACGAGGGCAAGAGGCTTGCCGAGGTGTTTCCAAGCTTCTCCGGAGCGATAGATAAAACACTCGTCACGGCGGACGAGGTTGTTGAGAGAGCAGAGGTCGTGTTTGCGTCGCTGCCGCACGGATTGAGCGAGCCGATAGCGCGTAGCTGCTTCGATAAGGGCGTTCTGTTCATCGATCTCGGCGCGGACTTCCGTCTCTACGACGAAAACGATTACCGCGAATGGTACGGGCTGAAATACAGAGACCCGGAGCTGCACCTGCACGCCGTATACGCGCTGTGCGAAATATACCGGGAACGGATAAGGAATGCAAGGATAATCGGAAACCCCGGCTGCTATCCCACCAGCGTTGCGCTCGGGCTGTATCCGTTGCTGAAGGCGGGGCTTGTCAAGCCGGACTCGGTCATCATCGACTCAAAATCCGGCGTGACCGGAGCCGGGCGCGGGCTGACTCTCGGCTCCCACTATCCCGAGTGCAACGAGGCGATATCGGCCTATAAGGCTGCGGCGCACCGCCACACGCCGGAGATTGAGCAGACGCTCTCCGGCGCCGCCGGGGAAAAGGTTACCGTAACCTTCGTGCCGCATCTGATACCCGTCAACCGCGGCATACTCTCGACGATATACGTCTCTCTCAAAAGGGCCGCCGCTCCTGAGGAGATACGCGCGCTGTATGAGAGCACCTATGGCAATGAAAAATTCGTGCGGCTGACGCCCGCAGGGAGCTTCGCCGATATCAAAAACGTGCGCTGCTCCAACTTCTGCGACATATCCCTGCATCCCGACAGCCGCACCGGTCGCATGGTGATAGTCTCCGCCATCGATAACATGGTAAAGGGCGCGGCGGGACAGGCGATACAGAACATGAACATCGTCCTCGGGCTTGACGAGGACTGCGGGCTGAGAGCGCTTCCGCACAGCTTCTGACTAAACTGACTTTGGAGGGACACGGATGGAGAACAACGAAGGCTTCAAATATATTTCCGGCGGCGTCTGCGCGGCAAAGGGCTTTAAGGCCGCCGGTATCCACTGCGGAATCCGCAAAAACAAGAGCAAATACGACCTCGCGCTGATAGCTGCGGACAAAAACTGCGCAGCCGCCGCGGTTTATACCACAAACAAGGTCAAGGGCGCGCCGATAGCCGTGACACGCGCGAACATCGCGGACGGCTGTGCACGCGCGATTATCTGCAACAGCGGCAACGCCAACACCTGCAACGCCGACGGCGAGCTCAAGGCGAAAATGATGTGCGATATTGCGGCGAGGGCGCTTGCTGTCGCGCCGGAGGATATCATTGTGGCCTCGACCGGCGTGATCGGGCTGACGCTTCCCATCGAGCCGATAGCGGAGCACGCGGACGAGCTTGCGGCAAAGCTCTCGGAAACCGGCAGCGCTGACGCGAACCTTGCGATAATGACCACCGACACCGTCGAAAAGACGGCCGCGGTCGAGCTTGAGCTGGGCGGTAAAAAATGCCGTATCGGCGGAATTGCAAAGGGCTCCGGCATGATACACCCCAACATGGCGACGATGCTTTGTTTTCTGACGACAGACGTCGCCATTGCTCCCGCGGCGCTCCGGCAGGCACTCGGCGACTGTGTGGCAGACACCTTCAACATGATAAGCATCGACGGCGACACCTCCACCAACGATATGGTCTGCATCCTCGCAAGCGGCGAGGCGGGCAATCCCGTCATAGAGGGCGCGGGGCAGGAGCTTATGAATTTCACCGCCGCGCTGCACGCGGTATGCCGCGATATCGCGCGCAAGCTTGCCGCCGACGGAGAGGGCGCGTCGCGACTCATCGAATGCACCGTCAACGGCGCCTCCACCGTCGTGGACGCTCGCGTAGCCGCAAAAAGCGTCGTAGCCTCCAGCCTTTTCAAGGCGGCGATATTCGGAGCGGACGCAAACTGGGGCCGCGTGCTGTGCGCGCTCGGCTATTCCGGCGCGGAGCTTGACCCGATGAGGATAGACGTCGATATGGCGTCAAAGAAAGGGAGGATAGCGGTATGCCGCGGCGGCTTCGGCGTGGCTTTTTCGGAGAAGGAGGCTATGGCGATACTCAGTGAAAAGGAGATATTCGTCACCGTGAATCTGAACGACGGCTGCTGCTCCGCCACCGCTTTCGGCTGCGACCTCACCTATGACTACGTCAAAATAAACGGCGATTACCGCACCTGACAACGGAGGTGGCTGAGATGAACGATCGGGACAAGGCGCAGGTGCTCACACAGGCGCTTCCATATATACAGAAATATTCCGGCAAGATAGTCGTGATAAAATACGGCGGCAATGCAATGAAGGATGACGCGCTCAAGCGCTCCGTGATGAGCGACCTTGTGCTGCTGACGCTCGTCGGCGTCAGGGTGGTGCTGGTTCACGGCGGCGGCCCGGAGATATCCGAGACGATGAGAAGGATGGGGCTGGAGCCGAAATTTGTCGACGGACTGCGCTATACCGACGCCGAGACTGCGAAGGTGGTGCAGATGGTGCTGGCGGGCAAGACCAACAAGGATCTCGTCGCGCTGATTCAGCGCAGCGGCGGGCGGGCGCTTGGACTGTGCGGCATCGACGGCGGCATGATACGCGCAAGGAAACTGAAGGCGGAGCACGATCTCGGCTTTGTGGGAGAGGTGACCGGCATCGAGCCCGCGCCGATACTTGACGCGCTCAAAAACGGCTATATCCCGGTGGTTTCGACCGTCGGCTGTGACGGCGACGGCAACGTCTACAACATCAACGCCGACACGGCGGCCTCACGCATCGCCGCTACGCTTGGCGCGGAGAACATCATCCTGATGACCGACATTCGCGGCCTGCTGCGCGACAGGGACGACGAGGCTACGCTGATACCTGTGGTGCAGGTCAGCGAGGTGCCGTATCTGATACGTCAGGGAATCATATCCGGCGGGATGATACCCAAGATAGAATGCTGCGTCGAGGCGGTGCGCCGCGGCGTAAAGCGCGCTTTCATCATCGACGGGCGCATCGACCACGCGATACTCATCGAGATGCTCTCGGACGAGGGCATCGGCACGATGCTCCTGTGAAAACGGCGGGAGGACACATATAATGTATACCCAGAGCTATGTCAACGAGCTGTATGACAAATATGTCGCGCATACCTACGGGCGCTTTCCGCTGACTGTGGTCTCCGGCAGGGGTGCGCGCTGCAAGGGGCTTGACGGACGCGAATATATCGACTTCACCTCCGGCATCGGCGTGAACTCGCTGGGCTTCTGCGACGACGAGTGGTGCGCCGCCGTCTCGGCGCAATGCGCGACGCTCAACCACGTCTCAAATCTTTACTATACCCTGCCCGGCGGACTGCTTGCCAAGGCGCTGTGCGAGCGCTCCGGCATGAGCTGCGTATTCTTTGGCAACTCCGGCGCGGAGGCCAACGAGGGCGCCATCAAGGCGGCGCGCGCATACAGCTTCAAAAAGTATGGCGCGTCCCGCAGCGGGATAGTCTCACTCGTCAACTCCTTCCACGGCCGAACCGTCACCACCCTTGCGGCGACCGGGCAGGAGCATTATCACCGAATCTTTTTCCCGTTCACCGACGGCTTTGCTTACGCCAGGGCGGGCGATATCGGCGATGTGAAACGGCTGGCGGGCAGGGATACCTGTGCTGTGCTGCTCGAGCTGATACAGGGCGAGGGCGGAGTTATCGCCCTTGACCGCAATTTTGTAAGGGCGGTGAGCGCCTTTTGCGTCGAGAACGATATACTGCTGATTGTTGACGAGGTTCAAACCGGCGTTGGACGAACCGGCAAATTTTACGCGTATCAGAACTACGGCGTCCTTCCGGACATCGTAACCTCGGCAAAGGGGCTTGCGGGCGGTCTGCCTATCGGCGCGGTGCTGCTCGGCAAAAAGTGCCGGGACGCGCTTGGAGCGGGCGAGCACGGCTCCACCTTTGGCGCGAACCCTGTCTGCTGCGCGGGCGGGCTTGCCGTCATGGAGCGGCTGACGGACGAATTCCTCGAAGAGGTGGCCGCGAAGGGCGAGCATTTCCGCAAAAGGCTGCTGAACATGCCGGGGGTCAAGGGCGTGTCCGGACTGGGGCTGATGATCGGCGTCGAGATCGAGGGCATCACGGCACGGGACGCCGCCAACGCATGCCTCGAACGCGGGCTGCTGGTGCTGACCGCCAAGGACAGGGTGCGGCTGCTGCCGCCGCTGACGATAGACGGAGCCGACATTGACGCCGGGCTTGACATATTACAGGACGTATTGGGAGGTCTTGCAAAATGAAGCATCTTTTAAAGCTGCTCGATCTGACCGGCGAGGAGATCATCAAGCTTTTGAATCTCGCCGACCAGCTAAAATACGAGACGAAGCACGGCATTGCGCACCCGAGGCTTGCAGGCAAGACTCTGGCAATGATATTCACCAAGGCCTCCACCCGCACGCGCGTATCGTTCGAGACGGGCATGTACCAGCTTGGCGGCTTTCCGATGTTTCTGTCGGGCCACGAGCTCCAGCTTGGCCGCGGCGAGCCGATCGAGGACACGGCGCGGGTGCTCTCGCGCTATGTCAACGGCATCATGATCCGCACCTACAGGCAGCAGGACGTCGAGGAGCTTGCAAAATACGGCAGTGTGCCGGTCATCAACGGATTAACCGACTTCTGTCATCCCTGTCAGGTGCTCGCCGACCTGATGACGGTACGCGAATACAAGGGGCGGCTTGACGGACTGAAGCTGTGCTATATCGGCGACGGCAACAACATGGCGAACTCGCTGATCGTCGGCGGGCTGAAAACTGGGATGAGGGTGTCGGTCGGCTGTCCCAGAGGCTATGAGCCGGACACGGCGGTGCTGGATTTTGCCGAGGGCTGCGACGGCTTCACGCTGACGGACGACATATTTGAAGCTGCGGCGGATGCAGACGTTATTTATACCGACGTCTGGGCGTCGATGGGCATGGAGGACGAGGCGGAGGAGCGCCGGAGGATATTCAAAGGCTATTGCGTCGGGCGCGAGCTTGTCGCGGCGGCCAAGCCGGACGTGATGCTGCAACACTGCTTACCGGCGCACCGCGGCGAGGAGATTTCGGCGGAGCTGTTCGAGGCGCATGCCGGAGAGATATTCGATGAGGCCGAGAACCGTCTGCATGCACAAAAGGCGGTGCTCGTCACACTGCTTGCCTCGACGGAGAGCAGTGTCCGTTGATGTGGCCGGCTTTCGCGCAGCTTGGCCCCCGCGCAGATGCGTGTGAAGGCAAAAAAAGACGCGCCGGGCGGGAGAGGAGAAGACCGTTGATGGTTTTCTTCTCTCCCGCCTTTGGCGCACCTTTATGAAAAGGGCCGCGGAAAAAGACGCCTTACCTCCGGATAGTAACTGCTGCGTCGATGCTCTGCGCGTGCGCGGTGAGGGTGGTGCGGTAAAGATGATCGCCCCAGTTTGCGCGCAGCGAGGGGTCGTTCTCGGTGTCGATCTCCTCCGTCTTAGCAGTAAAGAGCGCGGCGTCGTAGGCAAGCTCGGTTCCGGAGACGAAAATGTGTCCGGGAGTGGAGACAGGCGGCTCGTTTGTGATAAAATGCAGCGATATGTCAGAGACGCGGTCACACTCCACCTGCTGAGATATCGTGACGGTCCCCGCAGCGCGGTCGAGCGAGACGGTGCGCACGCACCTTTTGACGCCGGCCTGCGGCTTATAGGACGTGCTGAGATCGAACTCCGCGTAGGCATAGCTGTCGCTGTCGCCGCTTCTGGCGCGGGAAAGCCCCGCCGCGCCAACGCTTTGGCCGCAGCCGTTGACCGTTATTGCGTTGTGATTCTCGGTCTGCACGAGAAAATGATCGTATCGGTAACGATTGTCGATGACCTTGCGGCTGTAGCGCACATTGCCAAGGTCGATGTAGACCGGCTTGCCGTCGAGGCAGAGGATAAATTCGCCGCCGTCAAGATGCCGGTCGGATTCGCCGTTGTGCCCGATGGCTCCGACGAAAAAGCCCTTGCCGCTACCGGGGTTTTCGCGCGCGCAGAAGCATTGCAGCGTGTCGTACCAGACGTAGCCGAGATAGGGCGCGCTCCTGCCGGAGACGGACGGGCGATGTGTCGTGGTGAAATATTCCATATATGTGAACGGATTGTAGGAGCCGTAGTTGTATATCTCGCTCCGGCCGGAGGAGCTCTCGTAATCGGAGAAGAGCAACGCGCCGAGCTCCTCCATTAGGCCGTCCTTCATTGCGACGCCAAAGTTATAGACCTCGCTGCCGATGACCTGATCGTTGATATAGGTGCAGTAGCCGTGGTTGAAAAAGCCCCTGCCGTCCACGTGCATCTTATAGAAGAAGGAGGCTATGCGGTGGACGCGCTCGTCGCCAAAGAGGTCAAGCCTTCCGTCCGACGCGAGCAGAAGCAGCTTGAGAGCGATATATAGCGAGCCGCCGCTGACGCCCCAATAGGTTATGCCCTCGCTGTTGCCGCCGTCGGCTGGGAAATGGCTCAGGAAGCTCTCGACAAATTTGAGCGCCAGTCCTGTGCCCAGCGCTCGCTTTTTCGGGTTGCGCTCGATGAGCAGCGTGACCGCAAGGCAGTTGGCCGTGCACCAGATGTGCCAGTTGTGCACATGCGAGCTCATCCACCAGAAGTCGCGGCGATAGCAGAACGGCTCGATGATGCGGCGCTCCAGCTCGCGCTCAATGCGTTCGGTGATGAGATAGCTCACCTCATCCAGCCTGTTCCGAAGCACGGAATATACCCACGCGAGGCAGGCGCCGGTCTCGGCGGAGAAAAGGTCGATCTGCGGATCGTTCACGTCGGGCAGCGGGCGGGTGCTGTCATTGTCCCAGCCGCCCTCAAGCCCCTGCCAGTTGTGCGCCGGATAGACCCACGTTGATTCCTCGCAGATGCTCCAGATGATGTCGATTATCGGGTCGATGAAGCGCCCGCTGTGCTCGTAGCACTCGGCGGCGGTCAGGAGCATCAGACTGCTGCGGCGGAATCCGGCGACGTCGTCATAGTCACGCTCGCCGGTGCGGAAATAGTTCATGTATTCTGTCGCGGTGAAGTGGTGCGGCGGCTCCTTGGCGCAGCGCTCGGCCGCGGCTATCACCCACTTGCGAATTTTACCGTCCACTGCGTCCCAGCGTGCGTCGCCCCACTCCGGAAAGGGCCGGAACTGCTCTCTCGACAACAGCATGTCGGGCAGCTTCTCCCGGAGAGCGTTGTAGTCATATCCCATAAATCATCACTCCTTACAGTGTCGTTAACCCTATTGTAAGCCAAACGGAGCGTGTTTACTATATGATTTCTGCTGCGTTTTATGTAAATCCTGCAATTTCGGTTTTGCAAGAGACATGGCGCGGCCCCCGCATAAATCGGTTCATGCGGGGGCCGCGGCGGTGTATGTGCGTTATCAGAGCGCAAAGATGTTGTCAATGCCGGTCTTGACGGCGGTGAACTGGTCGGCCTCGGTCTCGTCCTCGAGGACGAACCATTTTACGCCGAGGCTCTGCGCGTGGGAGACAATCTTCTTTATCTCCACCTTGCCGGTTCCGGCGGGCAGACCGTGCTTCTCGTCTCCGTCCTTGACGTGGATAAGGCCGATGCGATCCTTATATTTGTCAAGATACTCAATGGCGTCCACTCCGGCGCGATAGAGCCAATAGATATCGAACTGCACGCCCACTCTGCTTCCGAGCTTCTCCATCATGACGTCGTAGGCATAACGCCCGCCGTCCTGCTCGAATTTGACGAACTCGTGCGAGTGGTTGTGATAGTACAGCTTCATGCCGCAGGCCGCAAGCTTGTCGGCCATCTCGCCGAGCTCGGCGGTCTGCGCCTGCACCTGCTCCCAGTTGTCAAAGGGCGCCCATGCGCAGACGAGGTTGGTGTTGCCAAGCACCTTGTTATAGGCGACGAGCTCGTCGAAATGCTCGTGCATTTCGGGCAGGCCGTGGTGTACGCTGGTGGTGAAAAGGCCGAGAGAATCAAGCTTTGCGCGCATCTCCTCCGCCTTGATGCCGCCGTAGCCCGCAAATTCAACGCCCTTGAAGCCGAGAGCCGCGACCTTTTCAAGAGAGCCGAAGAAATCCTTCGCCGTCTCGTTTCTGATGGAATAGAGCTGAAGTGCAAGATTGAGTTCCATTGTTCACGTTTCCTTTCTATATCAGTCAAAATATACCGGCCTGCCGGTCTTGGCAGATTCGTATATGGCCTCGAGGATGCGGGTGACGACGATTGCCTGCTCCGGCTTGGTGTAGACCTCGGTGTCGTTGACGACGGCGTTGATCCAGCGCTTTGCCTCGATCAGCTCCGGTGTCTCGGCAACTCCGTCGTAGAACGCCACTCCTCCCGCGGAGAGGTCGGGCTTCTCGACATACTGCTTGCCGTATTTTACGCCGTTGATGCGCAGGCCGTCGTGCATGTCCGCACCGGCCTTGGTGCCGCACAGCTGCGTGGAGG
>CANNTZ010000026.1 GCA_947522735.1 uncultured Oscillospiraceae bacterium
AAGGAAGGCAAGTTCGCATTCACCATCACCTATCCCGCAGGCTTCTTCGCCCGCGACGCCATGGACGTCATCAAGGCAGTCAGCGATGGCCAGACCATCGACCGTGTCAAATATCTGGGCATGGAGCTTGTCACTGTCGATAACGTCGACACCGCGGCGCACGACTGATCCGCGCCCCTTACGCGCTACAACGTGATATAAATGCATCGGCAGCCGGGTGGAAGCACCCGGCTGCTATAAAAGGAGATGATGCAGTGAAGAATGGTTTTTTTGAGATGCGCCATATCAGCAAGTCGTTCCCCGGTGTCAAGGCTCTTGACGACGTGGGGTTTTCCGTCGCAGAGGGCGAGGTGCGCGGGCTGGTCGGCGAAAACGGCGCCGGTAAATCGACGCTCATGAAAATTCTCAACGGAAACTACAAAAAGGACGAGGGACAGATCCTGATCGACGGCAAGGAAGTCGATATCACCGATCCGTTGGTTGCGGCAGCCAATGGCATCAGCATCATTTTTCAGGAGCTCAATCTGGTGGATCAGCTTTCGATTGCGGAAAACATTTTTGCCGGACGCCTTTCCAACAAGGGCCTCAAGCCCGTCGATTGGAAGGAGGTCAACCAAAAAACCAAGGAGCTGCTAAATCGAATAGGCTTTGATGCGGATCCGAAAACGGAGGTCGGCTCACTGACGGTGGCCGGAAAGCAGATGGTGGAGATCGCCAAGGCCCTGAGCAGGGACTGCCGGATCATCCTGATGGACGAGCCCTCCGCAACACTGACTAAAAAAGAACTGGGCGCTTTGTTTGACATCATCCGTGATCTGAAGCAAAAAGGGATCGCGGTTATCTATATTTCCCACCGAATGGAGGAAATTTTCGAGATCTGCGAAACCGCAACCGTCATGCGCGACGGCAAGATTATCGGCACGGTCAACGTCAGCGAGGTCACGTCCGACCGGATAGTGGAGATGATGGTTGGCCGCGAGGTGAGCAGCGCCTATCCAAAGCGCGACACCGTCCCCAGCGAGGAGGTTCTCCGCGTGGAGAATCTGTGCCGCAAGGATCGGAAGCAGAGCATCTCCTTCAGCCTGCGCAAGGGCGAGGTGCTGGGCATAGCAGGTCTTGTCGGCGCGGGACGCACCGAGATTATGCGCGGACTGTTCGGCGTCGACTATATCACGTCCTGCGACGTGTATGTCGACGGCAAAAAGGCTCGCATCCGCACGCCGGCCGAGGCAAAGGGATACGGCATCGCGTTTTTGACCGAGGACCGCAAGACCGAGGGCCTGACGCTCGACTTTACCATCAAGTCCAATATAAGCATGGCGAATCTGCCGAAGCTGCGCCGCGGCCCACTTATCAGCGCGCAGACGGAAAACGAGATCGCCGATCTCTACATAAAGAAAATCAACGTCAAAACGCCGTCCCGCAACCAGAAGGTCGGGAACCTGTCAGGCGGAAACCAGCAAAAGGTCGTTATAGGCAAATGGCTGAACGCCGATCCCGAGATACTCATCATGGACGAGCCGACCCGCGGCATCGACGTCGGAGCAAAATGGGAAATTTACGGCATCATCAACGATCTGGTCGCGCAGGGCAAGGCGGTCATTCTGATCTCCTCGGAGCTCCCGGAGGTTCTCGGCATGAGCGACCGCGTGCTCGTCGTCAAGGACGATGCAATCGTCGCAGAGCTGACGGGCGACGATATCAATGCCGTTGAAGTCATGCGCTATGCGCTTTGACAGGGCAGGAGGAAAGCGTATGAATCAAATGGTAAAAAAACGTCTGGAAATCGGTTCTGTCAGCGATTGGGTCAGAAACAACACCAATCTGCTGCTGATGATAGCTCTGGTCATCGTCGGCGCGCTGACGACCGAAAATTTCTTCAGCATAGACAACATCCTGAACGTGCTGCGGCGCATCACAGTCAACGGTATGCTGGCAGTGGCCTGCACCATGACGCTGCTGGTCGGCGGCTTCGATCTCTCAATCGGCCATGTCATGGCGCTGTCCGCCGTTCTTTGCATCGGCTTTGAAAAATCAACCGGCAACGGCCTTGTCGGTATCGTCATGGCGCTGTCCGCCGGCCTTGCCATGGGACTGCTCAACGGCATACTGATGAAGGTCACGAGAGGCGGCTCCGGCGAGGGCTTCATGATTACGCTGGCGACCGGCATGATGGCGCAGGCGCTCGCCAAGTGGTACTGCGGAGGCAGCGAGATTATCCGTCTCGAAATACCCGTGGAGAACGACTGGTTCAAACGGCTCGGCCAGGGCAACCTGCTCGGTTTCCCGATCTGCACGCTGATCTGGATCGCCGTGATGGTGATCCTTCAGATCGTCATCAAAAAAACCACCTTCGGACGCAAGATGCTGCTTACGGGAGCCAACAAAAAATCGGCGTTCCTCGCCGGCATCGACGTCAACAGCGTCAAGGTCATCGCCTACACCGTGGCGGGCCTCTGCTGCGGCATTGCCGCGGTGATCTATGCGGCGCGCTTCAACAGTGCGTCTGACGGCGCGGGCGTTGGCGGCGACTTTAACGGCGCGGTCTGCTCCATCATCGGCGGCAACGCGCTCTATGGCGGACACGGCGGCATGGTGCAGGTATTTATCGGCACAGTGACCTTCGGTCTGATCTCAAACATCCTACAGTTGCTCGGCCTGAGCACCGCCGCCCAGTTTATAGTGCAGGGCGCGATACTGCTGCTGGCCATCAACCTTGACAATCTGAAGAAGAGGTGAGCGATATGACATTTGCAAAGAAAGTCTTTAACGACTACCGTATCCCGCTCCTTGCGGTACTGATCTTTGTGATCATGTCGCTGACAAACGAGAATTTCTTTACGCCGTACAACATTTTCACCATCGCAGACTCCATCTCGGGCTACGGCATTGTGGCGCTTGGCTTTACCTTCATACTGCTGGTCGGACAGTTGGACATCTCCTTCGGCTCGGTCATAGCGCTGTCCTCCTGCATATTCATGATGCTGCTGCAGGCGGGGGTCAACTTTGGGCTGGCGTTCCTCGCCGCCATCGTCGTGGGCTGCGCGTGCGGCACGCTGACCGGCTTCTTCGTCGCCACGTTCCGCCTTTCGCCGTTCATCGTCTCAATGACGATGCAGTTGGCCTACAAGGGCATCGCGCTCACCATCACCAACCAGACGCCGGTCTCCGTCCCTCATCCCGTGCTACAGGCTATCAACAACCTCAAGCTGTTCGGCATCTTCCCGATCGTATTTTTCTTCTTCCTGCTGCTGGCTGTCCTGACGGAGCTGTTCCTGCGCAACACGCAGTTCGGACGCAACCTGTATTTAGTCGGCGGCAACATCTCGGTTGCGGATAATCTCGGACTCAAATCGCGCAACTATATCTGGAGCGCCTATATCTTCCAGGGATTGTTTGCGGCTATCGGTGGCGTCGTCATGATGACCCGCCAGTTCTCCGCCTCCGGCAACCTGGCCCTTCAGGGGCCGATGGAGGTCATCCCCATGGTAATTGTCGGCGGCACCGCGATGGCAGGCGGCAGAGGCGGCGCGCTTAAAACGATCGGCGGCGTCGTGCTGCTGAAGATCATCTACAACGCTATGACAATGTTCTCGATACCGGCTCCGTTGCAGCCCTTTGTCAAGGGGCTCATCCTGCTGGTGGTCATCGTGAGCGACAAATATATGGAAAGAAGACATGAAAAGGTATGAATATTCTTGCAGTTGGCGCACATCCCGATGACGTTGAGACCATGTGCGCAGGTACATTGGCAAAATATGCGTCGCAGGGGCATAAGGTATTTATCGCGACGGCAACCAACGGAAACATTGGCTCCGCTCACCACACGATGGAGGAGATTGCACGCATACGCAAGCAGGAGGCCGCCAATTCCGCCGCTATCATCGGCGCGGAATACATCTGCCTGGACTATGACGACGAGATGTTTTTTGAGATCGACCGCGAAACCCGGCTCAAATTCATCAATCTGGTTCGGTATTGCAAGGCGGACGTCATCTTTACGCACAATCCGCACGACTATAACCCCGACCACATGTTGACGAGCAAGATTATCAACGATATCGCCGTCATGATCCCCATTGCGCACCTCAAGACGGAGGCTCCCCCCTACAATGTCATTCCGTCCATCTGGTATTTTGAGCCGGCCAATTCCATGGGCTTTGTGCCGACGGACTATGTCGATATCACCGACTTCTACGACACCAAGATGAAGATGCTCTCCTGCATGGAGAGCCAGAAGCAGTGGATGGCCGACAACTATGCGCAGCTTGGCGGCGATACCGAGCGCTTCTATGACACTATACGCATAACGTCGGAGTTCCGCGGAATGCAGGCAGGCTGCAAATATGCAGAGGGCTTTGTCCGCGCGCTCGACGGCTATCGCACGCGGCTGACGGAGCGCGTGCTTCCTTAAAAAAACAGCAATATCAAAGCGTTTTCCGTTTCATAACGGCGACGGGATCGGTTGAAGCCGATCCCGTTATTTTTTTACCCGTTTTGTCCTGTTCTCCGGCTTTTTCTGCACCCTGCCGTCAGTCTGTCCTCAAGGCCGTGGCGGACCGCGCGTTTTTACGCATTTCCGCTGAAAACGCACCCGCTAAAGCGCTTGTTTTGCCGTCGATGGAACGATAGGCCCAAAAAAATCAAATGATTTTTGTCATTATATGGCCATAAATCGTTGATTTTCAAAACATCGTTAAATTTTTAAATTGAAATCCAAAACACGGCGGGTTATAATAAAACCATAACAACATATACATTTTGTTAAGAAATATGAAACGGGGGATGATCTATGGCTGCGGCAAACGCTCAAAAAGGAGGCGCACTGTGGCGCAGGATCAAGCAGCAGAAGTATCTGCTTTTAATGGCGGTACTGCCTGTGGTGTGGCTGCTGATATTCTGTTATTATCCGATATACGGAATAATCGTAGCATTCAAGGATTATAACTTCGGGCTTGGAATTTTGGGAAGTCCATGGGCAGGACTGAAATATTTCAAGGAGCTGTTCGGAGATCCGGACATTCCGCGCATTATCCTCAACACCTTCCGCATCAGCTTTCTGAAGCTGCTGGTCGGCTTCCCGGCGCCGATAATCTTCGCGGTGCTGCTCAACGAGCTGCGCGGCATGAAGATGTACAAGAAGTTCGTCCAAACCGCGACCTATCTGCCGCACTTTATCTCCTGGGCGTTCATCGCCGGATATCTCTCCACGCTGCTGACCGACAACGGTCCGATAAACGCTCTGCTAACGGCTACCGGAATTGTCTCCCAGCCGGTGCAGTTTCTGGCGAATAAAAACACCTTCCTCGGCGTCATCGTTGCGTCGGACGTCTGGAAGAGCTTCGGCTTCTCCTCGATAATCTACCTCGCGGCGATAACGGCGGTCGACGTCCAGCTCTACGAGGCGGCGACCATCGACGGCGCGAACCGCTTCCAGCAGGTGTGGTACATCACCCTGCCAAGCATCCGCCCGACGGTTATGATACTGCTCATCATGTCGATAAGCGGACTTATGGGCTCCAACTTCGAGCAGATGTATCTTATGAAAAACAGCCTTGTCAACGACGTGGCAGAGGTGCTTTCCACCTATACGTACACGATGGGCATGATCAAGGGACGGTTCTCCTATTCCACCGCAGCCGACCTGTTTCAGTCCCTCGTCTCGGTGACGCTGCTGCTGATAGCCAACTTCACCAGCAAAAAGCTCACCGACGAGAGCTTCTTTTAAGGGAGGGGAACGGAATGTCAAAGAGAACCCATTTTCAAAAGCTCGGCAAAAAGACCTGGGCGGATTACCTGATGATAATCATATTCGCCGTCCTCGCCTTCGTCACGCTGTACCCGTTCTACAACATCCTCATCCTGAGCTTCAACGACGCGCAGGACGCGATGACCGGCGGCATCTACTGGTGGCCGCGTAAATGGACGCTTGACAACTTCAAGCTCTTCTTCGCCACCAACGATATCTTCCGTTCGTTCTATATCACCGTCGCGCGCACCGTTATCGGCACCTTGACCGGTACCTTCTTCACGGCAATGTTCGCCTACGTTCTCTCCAAAAATTTTCTCGTCGGTCACAAGCTTCTCATCGTGCTCACGATGATCCCGATGTACATCTCGGGCGGCGTTATCCCCACCTTCCTTCTCATCAAGGACATCGGACTTTATCAAAACTTTCTCGTCTATATCATCCCGTGGCTGTTCAGCTCATATAACTGCATCGTTATGCTGACCTTCTTCCGCGGACTGCCTGCGGATATCGAGGAATCGGCAAAGATAGACGGCGCGAACGATATCGTAATATTTGTGCGCATAATCATTCCGGTGTCGATGTCGATGATAGCTACGATACTGCTGTTCAACGCGGTCGGCCACTGGAACAGTTGGTACGACTCCATGCTCTACGGCGGCGCCAACCTCGTAACCCTTCAGATGCGTCTGGTACAGCTCATCAAGGACGCCGAGATCGGCACCAAGATGGCGCAGCAGATGGGCTCACGCTTCGGCATCACCTCCGCCGGCATGAAGCCGACGGTACAGTCGGTCAAGGTCACGGCTATGGCCGTCACCGTCATCCCGATAATGATGATATATCCCTTCCTCCAGAAATATTTTGTAAAGGGCGTTATGATCGGCTCCATCAAGGGCTGATAAAAACGGTATTGACCGTGTTGCGGCCTGCGCCGGAATACGGCTGATATAAAATTACGCATTCAACTTTGAAAGGAGAAAACACAATGGCAAAGAAAATTCTTGCAATGCTGCTCGCGGTCATGATGACCATCGCTATTTTCGCGGGCTGCACCAAGGGTGGCAACGACAGCTCCAGCACCTCCACTCCTGCCCAGTCGAGCAAGACTGACGACAGTGCGAGCGGCGGCGACACTCAGGAGGTTCAAACCCTGCATGTTTGGCAGTGCGCCAACTGGGCTTGGGACAAGCCGAGCAAAGAGCAGGATTGGGACAGCTATGAGGTCTGCAAGGCCATCACCGAGAAGATCGGCATAAAGCTCGAATACGAGCAGCCCACCGGTGAGCAGGACGAGCTGCTTGGACCAATGATCGCGTCCAACTCTCTCCCCGATTCCCTCGTGATTTCCCATTATTCTCAGAACGCCTATATTAACCAGATGATCGACGCGGGCATGCTCTATTCCTTCGAGGATCTGCTCGAAACCGATTATCCCGATGCGTATGCACAGCTCAAGGATTCCAGCGCCTACAGGTTCCATCAGCACACCGACGGCAAGCTCTATAAGTTTGTCGGCTTTGAGTCCAACGAGGACAAGAACGAGGCCTTCAGCAAGGTCGGTATCCCGGCCACAGACGGCGGCAGCGTTTTCTGGGCACGCAAGGATATCCTCGCCGCGTTCGGCAAGGATGATATCACCACCCTCGACGACTACACCGATTACCTCTACTTCGTCAAGGATAACTATCCCGACGTCACCCCGATGCAGGTTAACGGTAACGGCTACTACGGCACCCTCATGTACACCTTTGGCATCCCGATGATGGCCGCAGGTACCGGCATCAACAACACCTGCAACATCACCGAGGACAACAAGCTCGAGGTCGTGCTCAAGAACGACAGATTCATCGAGTTCTGCAAATGGATGAACAAGCTCTGCCGTGACGGCGTCATCAGCGCCTCCCAGTTCACCGAGCAGGCTCAGCAGGCCAACGAGCGCCAGAGCGCCGGCGGCTACGGCACCTTCTGCGTCCACAGCTACTATGTCAACGACAACGTCAACTCTCCGCTGATCGAGGCCGGCAAGGAAGATATGACCTATGTCGATATCGGCCCGATCCAGAAGGAAGGCATCGATTTCGTGCTTCCCTCCCTGCGTGACACCGGCGTCCTTGCGTGGGTTGTCTCCAAGAACATCGCCGATCCGTCCGTCGCTGCTAAGTGGTTTGCGTACGCCACCTATGACGACGAGATCAACCGTCTCATGACCGGCGGCTTCGAGGGCACCGACTACACCATCGGCGACGACGGCATCCCCGTTTGCAGCGACGAGTACGTTGCAGGCATCAACGCCAACATCGAGGAGTTCTGCACCAAGACCGGCCAAATCGCGAAGTTCCTCCCGTGGATCAGCGGTCCGAACTGGGTCTACTTCGTCGAGAACCCGATGGGCGGCAAGGACGCCAACCCGTGGGCATACGAAATCGCCATCAAGCGCCAGAGCCCGCAGTTCATCAAGGACGTTTGGGAGGAAGGCTTTGTTGATCTTCCGAAGGCCATCGATCCCAGCTCTGAGGCAGGCATCGCAATGACCAAGTGCAACACCACCATGAACGACACCATGGTCAAGCTGTTCGTCGCCGCTTCCGACGCCGAGTTTGAGCAGGTTCTCGCTGACGGACTTGCAAAGCTTGAATCCGATGGCGTGGCGATCTACGAAGAGGCTCTGAACGCTGAGTATCAGAAGCAGCTCGCTCTCCTCGGCAAATAATCAGCCCGGTAAAAGCTAACCGATAAAAATTGAAACAACCGTTGAAACAGCGGTAATGAGCTTGGTGAGCGTACCGGTGAACACCGGTGCGCTCACATTTTAAACGAATAATAAAGGAGAACTGATATGCTTGTCGAACGCCTGAAAGCAGAAAACTACGATGAACTGATGGATTTTATCAACATGGTCTTTTCGCAGGATCTTATCCGCGTACATTTTGAGGAGGATCTTCCGCTTATATTCGGGCGCGACGACGAGCATATGAGCTGGCAGTACGCCATACGCAACGAGAGCGGACGCATTCGCTGCGCCGTCGCCTCCGTTCCCTATACTTATATAGTAGACGGCAGGGAATTCAAGGCACGCACCATCACCAACGTCGCCACCCATTATCAGCACACCGGCAAGGGCTATATGCAGGCCGCGCTTCGCGCCGCGCTGGACGACATGCGCGCTGACGGCGTCGATTTTGCCATACTCTCCGGCCACCGCGAGCGCTACCGCTTCTGGGGCTTCGAGGCGGCAGGCGTGTGTATAAACGCCGACTACGCCGCATACAACATCCGTAACCGCGAAAAGCGCGGCGAAAGGCCGGACTTCACCTTTGAGCCGATAGACAAAAGCGATGTGGAGACGATAAAGCGTTGCCTCGAGCTGTTCAAAGCGGAGCCGCAGCATTTTCTCAGAACCGCCGACAGCTTCATGCTCTGCAACGCGATGTGGGAGGGTCGGGCCTACGCCGTGAAAAGCGCGGAGGGCAAGCTCTGCGGCTATCTCAACCACAGCCGTCGCTGGGGCAACGCCATCCGCGAGCTGCTGCTCAACGACGCTTCGCTCACCACGCGTGTCGTTGATTCCTTCATAAACTATCTCAAGGTGGACAACATCTCCGTTATGATCTCGCCCTTCAACGAGCGTCAGGTGCGCCAGGTATATTCCGACGCCGAAAACGTCGTCTCCACGCAGACCTGCCGCATGAACCTGCTGCGTCCGGAGGGGCTGCTTGCTGCCTGCCTTGACGCCAAGCTGCACGCGGGCGCGTATATGCCGGAGGGAGAGCTTGTCCTCGACTGCATGTTCGGGCGGTTGCTCATAAAAAACGACGGCGGCTTCTCCGTGACGCAGACCACGCGCGAGCCGGACGTCACCGTCCCCGGCTTCGAGATATATTCGCTGCTGTTCGGCCCGTCCTCGCAGGTGGCGTCGCCGTTCTCCGCGCAGCTCGGCAAATTCGGCGCATGGTTCCCCGCGCCGCTTTATATCCACAACACCGACAGATATTGACGAACGATATCGAAAGGAGCCGAAAATGGATACCCTCCAGTATAAAGAGGAATGGAAAAAGCCATTCACCAACAAGCGCTATCTGCATCCGCCCTTTGCGGAGAACATCTTCACGATGTGGCCGGACCTAAAGGTCATCTGCGGCGACGTGATTGAAAAGACGCACGGCTACATCTCCTCCGGCTTCCGCATCCTCGTCGGAGAGGATTTGGAATCGCCGGACTTCACCGAGGTGAAATACAACACCCGCGCGGACGGCGCGCCCATCCACTCGCTGAGCCAGAGCATAGGTGACTACACCATAAGGATGGAGAGCTTCTGCAATATCGAGCGCCGCCCCACCGCTTTCACCGAATTTGTCATCGAGAACAACACCGACCGCCGTCTTAACGAGACGATAGCGCTGCTTCCGCGCACCGGACGCGAGGATCATCTTGTCGGCACCGAGGTGGACGGCTATGCGCACTACAACTCCAATGTCCACAACTGGGGACTGCTGACAAGCGCCTGGCGTTTCGAGGAAGACAGGCTCACCGACGGCGAATACGATATCCTGCTTCAGCTTGGCAGCAACGTCACGGCGGAGTGGCAGGGCGACGAGGACGGGCTGGTGTGGTACAAGCGCCATCTTCTCAAGCTGACCTTCTCCATCTTCCCCGGCGAGCGCGCCGTTATCCGCTGTGCGTTCCGTCACGGCGAGGTGGCGCCGTTCAGCTATCGCGACGAGCGCGAAAAGGCGCTCAAATTCTGGAACACCGAGCTCAAGCGGCTCAGAGTCGTCCCCGGCGGCGACGATTACCGCGACCTTGTCAACAACCTCGTCATGCAAAGCCTGCAAATGTTCTCCTACCCTGTCGGCAAGGACTACGTGCTCGCACGGCAGGGTGGCCTACAGCGCGTGATCTGGCCCTGCGAGGCAATGGAGTTCCTGATGGCGCTCGACCGCCTCGGCGACTTCTTCGATTACACCAAGACCGCCTACGAGACCTATTTCTTCACCCTCCAGTGCAAGGACGGCGAGGACGTGGGCGCGGTGCAGAACCTGACCGGCAACCGCTGGGGCAGCATCACCGGCGGCTCCTGCTGGGGCTGCGGTTATCACCTTATCCACCGCAACTCAAGGGAGGCGTTCGACCACTTCAAGGAGGCGCTTTACCGCTCGTTTAGCTGGATGCAGACGCAGCGCGCCAAGACGATGAACGGCGAGTATGCAGGCGTTGGCATTTTCCCGCCGATGCAGGCGTGCGACTGGCCGGGCGAGCCTCAGAGCTGGACGCTGACCGACGCCACCAACCTGATGGGCTACAAATATCTCGCCGAGGCGTTTGAAAAATTCAGCGACCCGCGTGCCGCCGAGATAAGAGCGGCATACGACGATTACATGGCGTGCATGAAACGCATTCTCGCCGACGAGATTGCGAAGAACACCCGCGAGGGCGAAATGCTGCTGACCAACAAGGTCGGCGAAGAGCTTCCCGATCCCCCAACCGGCGCATATATGACCGACGGTCCCGGAATGCTTATCCGTGTCGGCGTGCTGGAGCCGGGCAGCGAGACTATAAGGCTCTGCGAAAACTATTTCCGCAACCGCGGCATGTTCCGTAACGGTCTGACCGGACTGATGAACGACGGGCTGATCTTCCAGGGGCATAACGCCGACCCGTGGGCGGGCCACACCTGGTACACCTCCTTCGGCGACCTCTACTGGTTCGAGAACTGGCTGAAGAGCGGCGAACGCGACAAGGCCGCGCAGACGCTGTTTGCGCAGATAAAATGGGGCGCGTCCAGCGAATTCTATCTCCTCGAACGCTACGCGGACAACGATCCCTATTGGACTCCGTGGATGCCGAACGCGAGCGCGAACGGCCGCCTGCTCATGATGATGGCCGATTATTTCGGCGAATAACACGCTCAAAAGCTACGAAATGCGGCGTATCCGTGAGGTTTAAGCTCACAGCTACGCCGCATTTTTGCATTTATGCGACAAATAAAGGTATGGGAGCCTCGGGAGGTATCCGTTTGCGCCTGTGTGTACGGCGCCGTCCCGACGTAGCCCCCCCTCCCGGTTGCATCGAAAGCGGAGCGCCTGACGACTGCGGCGGGCATCTGTACAAGGCTCAAAAACGCAGAGGACAGCTTTAAATTCAAACCGATAAATATCACCGCGCTGCCGGAGTAAAAACAACCCCGGCAGTGATTTCTTTTGTTCAGTGAACAATATAAATTGATTGAACAACACTTATTTTAAACGCAGCACCGAACGCTATCTCTGCATTTCACTCAAATAAACAGTTAACCGGCAAACTTTATGCATTAATCCAATTGACCGTGTCCCCCCTGAAAAACTATAATAAAGCTGCTGAATACATTACGGGAGGACAAACCTGATATGGACGGAAAATGCAGAAAAATAGCGCTTATAGGGCTTGCCTGCGAGACGGAGATCGGATATGCTGACACACCGCGGCAATGCTCGGACTGCTGCGGCGCGCTGCGCATGGCGGGCGCCAATGTTGAATACACCGGTATAGTTATACACGACGCTCACTCGACGCGGCAGGCAGCGGCGGCGCTGAAAAAAAGCGGAGCGGATCTGCTGCTTATCTGCATCGGGACATGGAGCGAGGACAACCACCTGCTCGAGCTGCTGCGCGCGGAGCCGCTGCCGCTGATAATACAGGCCAGCCCGGCGTTCGACACAGGAGCGCTCTGCGGCGCGCATCAGATAGCTTCGGTGCTGCACGATGTCGGTTATCCGGCTGCAAGCATCGTCTACGGCGAGGCGGGAAACGCACAGACTGCTGCGGAGATACTTGAAGCGGCCGCGAAAGCGGAGCCGGCGACGGACCGGCTCAGCGAAAGGACGCTGCGCGTCGGCATAATCGGCAGCCGTGTGCAGGGGATGACCGAAATTGCCTTCGACGAATTCGCGCTCTATTCCAAATGCGGCGTGCTGGTGATACCCATCGGTGAGACGGAGCTGCTTGACGGCGTTGCGGCGGCGAAGCCGGAGGATATCGACGAGGTCTGCAAGCGGGTGCGCGGCTGGGGGTGCAGGGTTTCCGTGCAGGAGCGGCCGCTGCGTGAGGCTGCGGCATATTACCTCGCGCTGCGCGGTATAGCGGAGCGCTACGCACTGGACGGCTTGAGCGTCAAGTGCTACACGCGGTTCATGGGCAAGGTCTGCCTCGGATATTCGCTGCTCGCCGAGGAGGGCGTCGGCTGCGCCTGCGAGGGCGACGTCAACGGCGCGGTGATGATGTGTCTGCTGGGCCGGTTCAGCGGCGGCTGCATCAACAACACCGACCTGCTCTATCCCGATCCAGAGGCTAACACGATACTCTTTTCGCACTGCGGCAGCAGCGGCTTTTCGCTGGCGGATGCGAGAGGAATCACGCTCGCGCCGGTGCGGCTGATGGAGACTGGCGTCTGCGCGCTGTTCCTGCCCAAAACCGGCGTCGTGACGCTTGCCGGGCTTGTCGGTCACGGTGAAAAGCTGCGCATGTCGGTCATGACCGGCGAAGCGATAGAAACGGGGATGGAGTTTCCGGGCAATCCGGTGAAGGTCAAATTTGACACTCCGGTCCTCGATATCTGCCGCGAGATTGCCGAAAAGGGCTGCGGACACCACTGGATGGCGGCCTACGGCGACGTCTCCGCGCAGCTTGAGGAATACTGCCGCTCGCACGGGGTGATATACCGGCGCCTCGGCAGATAAAATGTATAAATATGCAATCGCCGCCTGATGTAACTCAGACGGCGACCGTGCGGCGTTATCTGACGGGCGGCGAAGCTGTAGACCCGCGCACGATGAGCCTGCTCGATTGGAGCGTTACGGTCTCGTGCGGCCCGGGGCGGCGATTTTCGATCTGTCGGCTCAGGCACTCCACCGCCTTTTCCGCCATCTCAAAGGAGTCTATCCGAATGGTTGTCAGCGCAGGGAAATAGAGTCTGGAGAAATAGAGGTCGTCGATGCCGGTAAAGGAGATATCGTCCGGGATGCGCAGGCCGTGATCCTGCGCGCACCGCATGGCCGCAAGCGCAAAGAGATCGGTTGCGCAGACGACGGCCGTGGGACGCTCGTCAAATTCGAGTATGCTCTCCATGCAGCGGTAGGCGGAGTCTGCATCGCAGGCACCGGACTGTATCCACGTCGGATGCACCGTCAGGCGGTGGCTCGAAAGCGCGCGGCAGAAGCCGTTGAAGGTGCTGATATAAAAATCCGGTATCGCCTGTTCGCCGATGAATCCGACCGCGCGATGCCCAAGCTCGATCAGATATGTCGCGGCGGTAAAGCATGCCTCGTCGTAGTCGGCACAGATTCGGCTGTAGCGTGCGTCACGGCGGTGGCTGTCGATAACGACGAAGGACACCTCCGACTGCGAGAGAAAGAGAAGCGTCTCGGAGTCGATGTCGCGCAGGAAGATAAGTCCGTCGACAGAGCCGCGGCGGACAGCCTTAGCCGCAGCCGAGGACTGAAAGGTGTCGGTCACCTTGCACAGGACGACCCTCAGCTCGTGCCCCTGCGCGGCGACGGCGATGGTATCGAGGATTGTGGAGTAGAACAGATCGCCGAGCGAGGCCTCTCCGTCCACAACGAGATATACGTTGGACTCGCGCCGCACCACCGCCGTCTTTGAGCTCTTGTCCGGGACATATCCCTCCTGCTCGACTATGGCAAGCACCCTGTCGCGAGTGCGCTGACTGATGCCAGGGCGATCGTTCAAGACGTATGATACGGTTGCGGCGGATACGTTTGCAAGCTCGGCTATCCTTCGTATTGTCACCTCCGGCATGTCAGTCCCTCCCGTTTCGGTTTATGATGTAAGTATATCATTGAACAGTCTCGTTGTAAAGTGATCTTGATAGAATGTTCAATAAAGGATAATTTTTGCGAAAAACGCGGCTCCCGGAAAACAGCCTCCGGAAGCCGCGTTTGATTTGAAGCAATGCTCAGCGCTCAAGCTCGGAGATATCTGCGGCGGACATGACAAAATCCGGCGCGGACATCGAATCGACGAGCTGGGATAGCTTAGAGCAGCCGACTATGGCAAGGCCGTCCACAGGATTCGAGGTGATATAGGCAAGCGCCGCGGCGGCAGGAGAAATCCCGTTTTCGCGGCAGATGCGGCGCATCGTCTCCATGCGTCCGGCGTTGCGCGGGGTCAGAAAACGTTCGCGCGCGGCGCCGGTGAGGGCGTCGAGGCTCTCAAAGCCCTTGGAGAAGAAGCCCTTGGCCTGTGAAGAAAATGCCATTACCGGCATCCGGGCGTCAATATAGAACCGGCGCGAGTCGGGATTCATTGCGGCAAGGGTGTTGTCGCCCCAGTCGGCGCTGGTGATCTGCGCGGCAGTCCAGAGTATCTGGCTGAGCGCAAACCGGGTCTTTCCGTGCCGCGCCGCCCACTCGTTCGCCTCGGCAATGCGGTCCGGCTCCCAATTTGAGACGCCGACAAGCCGCGTCTTGCCCTCACGGACAAGCTCGTCGCAGATATCGACTATCTCGCCGACGGGAATATTGCGGTCGTCGCGATGCAGCAGCCACGCGTCCACGCAATCCACGCCGAGCGCGTCAAGGCTTTTAGCTATCTCGGTGCGCAGATTTTCAGGAGTGAGGCAGGCCTTGCAGTCGCCGCCGGTGCGCTCGATAAGTCCCGCCTTGGTAACTATCACCGGTTTTACGCCGGAGGAGCGCAGCCAGCGCCCAACAGTGCGCTCACTCGCCTGCTCGCCGCCGGGAAGCCAGTTGGCATAGGAAAAGGCGGTGTCTATAACCTTGCCATCGTGCGCGAAGTAGTAATCGAGCATTTCGGCGGCGGCGCTTTCGGAAATCCTTGTGCCGAAGTAGCAGGTGCCGATGACGATGCGCGAGAACTCGATTCCGTTGATATTGCAGAGCTTCACGATAACACTTCCTTTATCATATATCGTATATCTATTGCCGTTTACGGCGACGTCAAAACAGGCTGAGCTGCTCGAGCCTATAGGAGCCGTCGCTTCTGTCAACAACCGTCTCATCCTCCCCCACGCGTCCGATCAGCAGCTCGCCCTCGGGGTCGTGCGAGCGGTTGCGCGCCGTGGCCGTGCTCATAAGCCCCGTCGCGTAGCAGTATACGCAACCGTTCACGCAGGTGTTGTAAGCGCCGATATCGATGCTCTTCCGGCAGCCGCAGCGGGGACGCTGATTTTTCTCTGGGGGGATGTTCAGCGTGCAGCCGCAAATCTTCTCGATGCGCGACGCCGATATGCACGCGCCGTGGCTGACGCCGTATTCGCTCAGATCAAGCTCCTCGCAGCAGCTCTTCACCCGCAGCCCGTGCTCGTGCGCCGTTTTGCTTATAATTTCCGCAAGCTTGCACATTTCCTCCGGCTCAAGCTCTCTTATCGCGTCCGATTTTATCTTTGGATAGACGTCCACAAAGCTTATCACGACAGTATCGGTATACTTTTTCGCCCCTGCCAGCCTGTCGCACAGCCGCGCGAAGTGCTCGCGGTGATAGTCTATCCCAATGGCGTCGGTCAAAATCACCGGGTCGTACCGCCACACCGTCCGCAGACTGCCGATGCGCTCCGAGAGCGATATAAACGTCTCGATTATATCCTCTTTCGGACGCAGTCCCGGCTCGATATCGCGTCCATAGGGCGTGAGCGTAAACTGGAAATAGTATTTGTAGCCCCGCGTGTCCAGCTCGTCAAGATACGGCATGAGATTTTGCGGATCCTTTGTCCAGAATACGATGCAGTCCACCGTATCCGGCGAGAGCGCGACGCGATAAATCTGCGAGTGATTGACAGGATTGCGCGTCAGAAGCTGCCCCGCGCGGATGCGGTTCATGAACCACTCCGAGTAATGGCAGGGAATATCGGTTCTTCTTGAAGCGGAAACGATCATTGCGCATCACTGCTCCATCATCACAATTTAAGCCTTGTCTGTTTCGTTATCGTGCCTCCGTCACAGCCGCGTGCCGGACTTCTCCTTCAGGATGACGTCATGCGCGCCGCCCTCGACGATGCTCGTCGCCGAGACAAGTGTGAGCTTGGCGTTCTGTTGCAGCTCCGGGATGCTGAGCGCGCCGCAGTTGCACATGGTGGAGCGCACCTTGCTGAGCGTCAGCGTCACGTTGTCCTTCAGGCTTCCGGCGTAGGGCACATAGGAATCGACGCCCTCCTCGAAGGAAAGCCCCTGCTTGCCGCCGAGATCGTAGCGCTGCCAGTTGCGCGCACGGTTGGAGCCCTCGCCCCAATATTCCTTGACGTAGCTGCCGTTGATGTTGAGCTTGTTCGTCGGGGATTCGTCGAAGCGGGAGAAGTAGCGTCCAAGCATGATGAAGTCTGCGCCCATCGCGAGCGCAAGGGTGATATGGTAGTCGTAAACTATGCCGCCGTCGGAGCAGATCGGCACGTATACGCCTGTCTCTTTATAGTATTCGTCGCGCGCCTTGGCAACCTCGATAAGCGCCGTCGCCTGTCCGCGGCCGATACCCTTCTGTTCGCGGGTAATGCAGATGGAGCCTCCGCCGATGCCGACCTTGACAAAGTCTGCGCCGCACTCGGCGAGAAAACGGAAGCCCTCGGCGTCAACCACGTTTCCCGCGCCGCATTTGACGGTGTCGCCGTAGTTTTCACGGATAAATTGCAGCGTGCGCTTTTGCCACTCCGAAAAGCCCTCGGATGAGTCGATGCACAGCACGTCCGCGCCCGCCTCCACCAGCGCCGGAACACGTTCGGCGTAATCGCGGGTGTTTATGCCCGCGCCGACGCGGTAGCGCTTCAGGGGATCGAGCAGCTCGGCGGGATTCTCCTTGTGGGTATCATAGTCCTTGCGGAACACCATATATGCCAGCGTTTGGTTTTCGTTGATGATCGGGAGCGCGTTGAGCTTGTGATCCCATATGATATCGTTCGCCGCCTTGAGGGTGATGCCCACCTTCGCATAGATCAGCGATTTGAACGGAGTCATGAAGTCGCGCACCTTGATGTCCGTGCTCATGCGGGAGAGGCGGTAATCGCGGCTGGTGACGATACCCATCAGCTTGCCGTTCGGGCCGCCGTCCTCGGTGACGGCGATGGTGGAATGACCGGTGCGCTGCTTGAGCTCGATGACGTCGGCAAGGGTGTCGTCCGGACGGATGTTGGAATCGCTGGTGACGAAGCCCGCCTTATAATTCTTGACGCGGCTGACCATCGCCGCCTCGCTCTCGACGGACTGTGAGCCGTAGATAAAAGAAAGTCCGCCCTCACGCGCGAGCGCCAGTGCCATCCTGTCGTCGGACACCGACTGCATTATCGCGGATACGAGCGGAATATTGAGCCGCAGCGAGCAAGCCTCGCCCTTTTTGAATTTCACGACCGGCGTGGAAAGATCGACCTTGCCGGGGATGCACTCGGCGGAGGAATATCCCGGGACAAGCAGATATTCGTTAAAGGTGCGGGAAGGCTCGTCAAAATAGAACGCCATACTCAACTCTCCTTCATAATTATTATGATATGATAAACGTATTCCGACAAATGTAAAATCAATATAATTATAGCATACGCACAGCGTTTTTACAAGGCGTGCACCGTTAATTCTGCGTTATCACAAAGAAGAGGCGAGACGGTGGAAAGAAATAGCGCGGTTATGTCAAAACGGCATGGCGCGTCGAAAAAAGTGTCCGCGCACTGCGGACATTTGCATGAAACGCAAAAACGCCTCCGGCTTCGACGAACACAGCCCAGTCCCTCTGCGGTGCGCAAAAGCAGTCAGGCTTGCCGGACGCCGGATATGTAGGCGGACCGTTCAAGAGCAGCCCTGATCAGACCTCCCTAATGCTCAGTCGCAGTCGATCCGGCTCTGTCGGCGCGCACGGCGTCAACGGCAAAAAGTTTACGCTTTCCCTTGAGATTTTCTCCGCAATGAGGTATCATAATAGTATTAGCGCGTTGAAGGAGCCAGGCATGACGCCGCAATATTGTGGGAGCGCCGCGACGGATAGCGTTCCGGCGTTCCCGGAGGTCTGCGCGGGCCTGCGCTCGCCCCTGCAAGCGAGGCCCCACGGTCTCCCTTGACAATATGACGCCGGATTTATGATTGCCGCTTCATTTGCAAAAAAAGCGATTTTCTGGTATAATGATATAGCTTAAAAATACGGGAAGAGGGTATATTATGAGCATGATAAAGGATCCGTCCCTCGCGAAAGAGGGGCTTGTCAAGATCGACTGGGTTCGCCAGCGCGAGTTTATGCCGGTGTTGACCGCCATAGAGCAGCGCTTCGCGAGGGAACGCCCATTCGCGGGGCTGCGGATAGCGATATCGATACACCTTGAGGCAAAAACCGCCTATCTCGCGCTGGTGCTGAAGGCGGGCGGCGCGGACGTCTACGCGACCGGCTGCAACCCGCTCTCAACGCGCGACGATATCGCCGCTGCGCTGGATTCGCTTGGAGTCAACGTATTTGCGGAGCACGGCGCGGACGCGGAGACCTATGAAAAGCATCTCATCGCGGCGCTCTCCTGCAAGCCCCACATCATCGTGGACGACGGCGGCGACTTTGTGGGCCTGCTTCACGGCAAATGCTCGGAGCTTTCCGAAAATCTCCGTGGCGGCTGCGAGGAGACGACGACCGGCATCCTGCGCTTAAAGCAGCGTGTGCGCGATGGAAGCCTGCGTTTTCCGATGATGGCGGTCAACGACGCGAACAGCAAGCATCTGTTCGACAACCGCTACGGCACCGGTCAATCGGTCTGGGATGGGATAATGAATTCCACAAACCTGCTCGTTGCCGGCAAGACTGTCGTCGTCGCGGGCTACGGCTGGTGCGGACGCGGCATAGCGATGCGCGCCAAGGGCATGGGCGCAAGGGTCGTCGTCACCGAGATCGACCCGTTCAAGGCTCTCGAGGCGTGCATGGACGGCTATACCGCGATGAAGATGGACGACGCCGCGGCGCTCGGCGATATCTTCGTCACCGCCACCGGCTGCAAGCGGGTTATAACCGCGCGCCACTTTGAAAGGATGAAGAACAACGCCGTGCTTGCAAATGCCGGGCACTTTGACGTTGAGATCGACAAAAGCGACCTGCTTGCCCTCTCCGATTCGGTAGAGACGCGACGCCCGTTCATCGAGGGCTATCATCTGCGCGACGGACGCACCCTCAACCTGCTTTCGGAGGGCAGGCTCGTCAATATCACCGCCGGAAACGGCCACCCCGCCGATATCATGGACATGAGCTTTGCCATTCAGGCGCTCGCCTGCAAATATATCGCCGAGAACCACGACGCGCTTGAGCCGAGGCTCTATGACATTCCCGAGGGCATGGACAACAGCGTCGCTCTGATAAAGCTTGCGGCGATGGGCGCGGGCATCGACGAGCTGGACGAGGATCAAAAACACTATCTCTTTGGATAACAGGGGAAAAATATGAGGATAACTGACAGAAATGCCTGCGTCATCGTCGGCGCGGGAGATCCGGAGGGCGCGGTCATAGTCCGAAGAGACGGCGATCTCATCATCGCCGCCGACGCCGGACTGAAGCATCTCGAACGCGCCGGGATAGAGCCGGATATCGCGCTGGGCGACTTTGATTCGCTCGGCTATCGTCCGCAGCTTCCAAAGGTCATATTTCACCCGCCGGAGAAGGACGACACCGACACTATGCTTGCAGTTCGCGAGGGCTTTGCACGCGGCTACGACACCTTTATCATATACGCCGGACTTGGCGGGCGGCTGGATCACACCGTCGCCAACCTGCAAACGCTCGCGTTTATCGCCGAAAACGGCGGGCGCGGCTATCTTGTGGGCGGAAAATCCGTCTCGGCTGCCATAAAGGATTCCTCCATTGCCTTCGGCGCGGAGGAGCGCGGGATGATATCGGTGTTCTGTCTTGGCTGCGCGGCGTCCGGCGTGACGATACGCGGGCTGAAATACGAGCTCGAAAATGCGGAGCTGCTCCCCTGCCTGCCGCTTGGCACAAGCAACGAATTTATTGGACGCAGCTCCGTGATAGAAGTGAAAAGAGGCACGCTGCTGGTGATCTGGCAGCAGGACAATACTAAATAAATGGGAGAAAGCAATGGAAAAAACACAGAAAAAGGCGGCGCAGCCCGGCAAATGGAAGCGCTTCTTCGGCTATTATAAGCCGTATCTCGGGCTGTTTGGCGCGGATATGTTCTTCGCCTGTCTTGGAGCCGCCATATCGCTGGCGCTTCCGCTGATAATCCGCTACATAACAAACGACGTCATCCACCGCGACATGAGCTCTGCGCTCAAAACGATTCTCATACTCGCGGCGGTCATGGTCGGGATGATACTGCTTGAATGCTACTGCAATTATTTCATCGCCTATTACGGACACATGATGGGCGCGCGGATGGAATACGACATGCGCAACGAGATCTTCGTCCACTATCAAAAGCTCTCGTTCAGCTTTTTCGACAACCAGAAGGTCGGACAGCTCATGTCGCGCGTCACAAACGACCTGTTTGAGATAAGCGAGCTTTTCCACCACGGCCCCGAGGATCTGCTGATATCGATAATCAAGCTCGCAGGCTCCACCGTGATACTCGCGACGGTCAACTGGAAGCTGGCGCTCGTCGCCGTCGGCGTGATACCCTTCATGGTGGCGTTCGCCTGCTATTACAACATCAAGATGAAGCGCGCCTTCAAGCGCAACCGCGAGCGCATTGCCGAAATCAACGCGCAGATAGAGGACAACCTCTCCGGCATCCGTGTGGTCAAGTCCTTTGCCAACGAGGACATCGAGCTTGAAAAGTTCCGCCACGGGAACCGGCGCTTTGTGGACAGCAAGAGCATAAGCTACAAGGTCATGGGCGTCTATCATGCAGGTCTCGGCGCGTTCACCACCTTCATCAGCGTCGCAGTCATCGTGGCGGGCGCAATATTCATCACCACCGGGACAATCGAGGTCACAGACCTTATCACCTTTCTGCTCTACGTCAACAACTTCACCGAGCCTGTGCGCAAGCTCATCAATTTCACCGAACAGTTTCAGAACGGCGCGACCGGCTACGAGCGCTTTCTCGAAATACTCGCGGTCGATCCCGACGTCGCCGACTCCCCGGACGCGACGCCCATCAAGGACGTCCGCGGCGACATATCCTTCCGCGACGTATCCTTCCACTACGAGAACAACGAGGACGTGCTGCGCCATATCAGCTTTGACGTAAAGGCGGGCGAATACGTGGCCTTCGTCGGCTCGTCCGGCGTCGGCAAATCCACGCTTTGCAGCCTCATCCCGCGCTTTTACGATGTCAGCGGCGGCTGCATCACTCTCGACGGGCGCGACGTCCGCAGCATCACTCTTAAAAGCCTGCGCGAGAACATCGGCATCGTCCAGCAGGACGTCTTCCTCTTTGGCGGCAGCGTGATGGAGAATATCCGCTACGGACGCCCCGACGCAACCGACGAGGAGATCGTCGCGGCGGCAAAATGGGCGGGAGCCGACGGCTTCATAAAAGAGCTGCCCGACGGCTACGACACCTACATCGGCCAGCGCGGCGTCAAGCTCTCCGGCGGGCAGAAGCAGCGCCTCTCCATCGCGCGCGTTTTCCTCAAAAACCCACCGGTGCTGATCTTCGACGAGGCGACCTCCGCGCTGGACAACGAGACCGAGCGCGTGGTGCAGGAATCGCTGGAGAAGCTTGCCAGGGGGCGCACCACCCTTGTCATCGCGCACCGCCTGACTACCGTGCGCAACGCCTCCCGCTTCTACATCCTGACCGACGACGGCATACGGACCGAGACCTCCTACGAGCGGCTGATACAGCAGCTCATGTAAACAGACAGCCCCTCCGCATTTCGCTTGCCCAAGGTGCGGAGGGGCTGTTTTTATTGCTTTCGCCTTGCACAGCGCCGTCCGGCTCAGACGGTCTCTTTATCCAGCTTTTTGGCATATCTGTCCCACGGGCGGAACGCCGCGAGGCAGATGACCGTTCCGGCGAGCGCCACTATCGTCCAAAGCATCAGCGTGGCTCCCCAGCCGGAGCGCTCGGAGATGACCGCTATGCCGTATATCGAGGCGGAGCTGCCGATATAGGTGCAGGAGTTGAGCACACCGGAGACGAGAGAGACATTGCCCGTGTGCTTGAAATAAGACGGAAGCATCACGGTCTGCATCTGGTTTACGCCGTGCGTGGCTGCGTTGAGCACCGCAAACAGCGCAACGGAGAGCAGCGGGCTGACCCCGTGAAACAGCCACAGGGCAAAGGTGGCGGCGGTCGAAACTGCGAAGAAGCCTCCTGCGCAGAGCACGGGGTTGGGGATGAAACGCCTGTATATCCACGCCGAAAATTGCAGACAGAGCATACTGAACACCGGCATCACCGCGCCGGTAAGTATCGAGACCGCATTGCCAAGGTTGTAGCACTCGGAGATAAAGGAGGGCATCCATGTCGCGGCGCCGTCACGCAGCGCACCCTGGAACACGATGGTTACCATTATTGCGAGCAGCAGAAACGAGAATGGGAAGCGATGCGTCGCCGCACGAATAGGAACGGGACGAGCCTCGCTGAACGGACTTTGCTCCGACTCGATACGGAAGCACAGCCTGCTCCATACGAGCGCCATGACGGCGCCTATGGCTCCGGCAACCCAGAACACCCACCGCCAGTCCGCCAAGCTGATGATGAGCGGCGAGACAAGATATACAAGGATTGTTCCGACGCAGGAGCCGCAGGAGATGCGCACCGAGCACCTCGTATATTCGCCCGAATCGAACAGGTATACCATCAAACGCACCAGCGGCGGCCAGATAAACGCCTGCGCCACGCCGTTGATGCACCAAAGCACGATGATGACGATATAGCTGTGGAAAAACGGCAAGACGAGATTTACGGCGGAGGTTGTAAGCAGCCCGGCGAGCACGACCGTCTTTGGCTGCATACGGTCGCCGAGAAAGCCGCTGATGATCTGTCCCGCGCCGTAGGTGAAGAACGCGCCGGTGACGGCCAGCGAGAGCAGCGAGCGGGAAATCCCGGTCGCATCTACCATTTCAACTATGACCGCGCCGAAGTTCACGCGGGTGATATAGCTCACCATGTAGGCGATCGCAAAAAGTGCGGAGAAAAGATCGAAGCGCTTTTTTGGAGACATTGCGGCAATATCAGTCATTGAGCGCCCTGCCCTCCCATTCTTTCGCCGGCCTTGCACCCAGCAGCGAAGCAATCGTCGGCGCGATATCCTTGATTGTAACGTTTTCGAGCGCACGCCCCGGCTCAAAGTCGGGGCCCAGCAACATGATTGGGATTATCATATCCTCGGTCAGTTCGGTTCCGTGGGAACGCTCGTGTCCGCCGTGGTCGGCGGTAACGATGACGCTGTATTCCTCGCCTGCCTCGTCGAGGATGCTCACCACCCGCTCTATCTCATCCCAGCTCTTGGCGATGGCGTCGAGGTATTTCCCGCTCATCCATCCCTTGTCGTGCCCCACCTCGTCCGGCAGGCCGTAGTAGATAAAGCTGAAATCCGGCAGGCGTTCGGGATAATATCGGGCAAACGCGGCGGTCAGGCTCCTACAGGCGTCATGCAGTCCCTCAAAGTACTGGGAGTGATAGCAGGAGTAGACAAGCGAACCGGGACGGGAGAGGTCGCGCAGCGGCTCCCAGTCGAAAAAGAACGCACAGGTGTTGTCGTTTTCCGCAAGCCGCTCGCACAGTCCGTCTATCGGCCGCACCTGCGGGGTATAGATGTTGGTGGTGACGCCGTGGCGGGCGGGATCGACGCCGTGGAACATCGACATGTGGCAGGGCAGCGTGACCGACGGAAAAACGGTTCGCGCGTCCAGCGCATGGCTGGACCGGCGGATAAACTCCTGCGCAAACGGCACGTCCGTCAGCGAATCAGGACGCATACCGTCGACTGAGATGAGAACTACTTTCATTTTTTGAAGTGCCTCGCTTTCAGATTTATATTTCCTCCGCGGAGGTTATCACGCGGAGGTCGTTTTCCTTGTAGAGCAGCTTCAGCTCCGGACGCAGTGCACTGTCGGTGATATAGGTATATTTTGCCGTCATATCGTCGAGCTTGAGCATCGCCGTCTTTTCAAATTTGCTGCTGTCGGCGAGAATATATATCGAATCGGAGCAGCCGAGCATCGCGCGCTGCACCTGATACAGCTCCTCAAAATAGTCGCGGATGCCGTAGCGCAGCGAGACTGTGGAGGGAAAGAGAAAGAGCCGGTTCACCTGTATGCGGGAGAACATGTCGATCACAAACTGGCCGTAGAAAGAGTTTTCCGCCGGCAGGTAGTAGCCGCCGCAGAGTATGAGCTTGAAGCCGCGGCAATCTGACAGCAGGTTGCAGACGTCCAGCGAATATGTCACGACGGTGAGCGAACGAAAGCGCCGGCGCAGCTCCTGCGCCAGAATCACCGCGGTGCTTCCGCTGTCCAACGCTATGATGTCGCCCTCGGATACAAGCGCACAGGCGGTCACGGAGAGCTCTCGCTTGCTGTCGTCGTTCTCCCCTGTGCGGTGGGCAAGATCCTGCTTGGGCAGCATGCCTCCAAACGCCACCGCGCCCCCGTGGACACGCTGCAAAAGCTGTGACTTCTCCATCACGAGCAGGTCTCGCCGCACCGTCTCTATCGACACGTCAAACCGCTTTACAAGCTCGCCGGTTGTTACCGCGCCGTTTTTTCTGATAATCTCAGCTATCATCGCCCGACGTTCATTCGCAAGCAAATCCACAAACCTCCAATCAAATCCAACACAATACTTATAATATATCAAACCCTCGGCAATGTCAATAGCATATTCAAATTTTCGGGCGGCGGGCAACGCCCGGTGAATATATCTGCGCTTCGCCCATCCTCGCGCCCTCGCATTTCATGCGGGCGTGCCGCTTGTACCTTTCGTTATCGGCTGCGTTAATAAGAAGGGGCTGGGCAACCCAAGAATTTCCCCTGCATGGGCTTCTGATGCACCTGCCTCGGCGGGTACACTTCTTGCGCGGGCCATGCTGTGCTTCCGGACGCCGCACGGATTTGAACATCGGAGCTCACGTCCGGTTGTGATTCCGTGAATGCTCGCTCATGCGGGAGCTCGGCTCACGAATAACCGGATACATTTTGAAATAAAAAGCAGACAATCCTGCGTCTCTTTTCCGGAGGACGCAGGATTGCATGCCTTTTCTGTTTTCGCGGTCAGCGCTGACCGCAGCAGGTGCTGGGGTCGTGCTTTCTGGATTTGTATGCTTCTAACGTGAATTTTCTCTAATCTGCCATCGATCAAATATTGCTGCTTTTCAGTTCTGATGGGGTACAGCCCATCACTTTTTTGAAGGCTTTGTTAAAGCTGACGGTATTGTTGTATCCGCACTCAAAAGCAATCTGCGTGACGGTCAGCTTCTGTTGCTTGAGCAGGTCGATAGCCTTCAGAACCCGTTTGGATTGGATATAGCTGTAAGGCGAGACTCCGTTGAAGTGCTTGAACCAGAGCAGGTAGCTGTTTTTGGACATTTTCGCCATCCGTGCCAGTTGGTCGATGGTCAGCGCCGACTCCAGATTCCGGTTGATATATTCGATGGTGGCGGAAATGGCAAACTGGTTGTCGCTGCGGTATTGTTCGCGGGTAAGCTGTGGCGTTTTCTGACGGATGTGCCGCGCGATTGCCGTGCAGAGCAGGAACAGTTGAGAAGTCATGCATTCGTCATGCAGGTAGCCTCTCTTTTCGCTTTCCTCCACCATGGCGGCAAGCATTGCACTAATCTGCGCCTGATACTCGGAGTCCGGGCCGATGACCGAATAGCCGGATGTCCGGAAAAAGATCTCGTCAAAATGAGCAAACTGTGGATTTTCCCAGAGGATGGAGGGGGAGAAATGCACCTTCAGAACATCCAATGTCTGCTCCGGATCAATCGATGTGATGCGGTGGATGACGTTGGAGCCAAAGACGAACACCGTGCCCGGGCGGATGTCACATGTCTGCTCTGCCGCCGAATAGGTGCCTCTGCCCGAACGAAAGCAGTTGACCTCGATCGAGTAGTGGCAATGCGGCGTCAGCAGCATATCAGGGGAACAGCGTTCAATAACGCGCGATGCTTCAATCATACTCTTTTCCTCCAAGCCTCCGGTTTTACGACTTTTTATTTTGCCATCACCCGTTTCATGCTGGCAAGGTTGTCACGCGCCGAGCGCATGATGTAGTCATAGTCGGTTCCGGCAGAGATGATATTGATGCCGAGATCATGCCAGAATCCGGTTACCTCGGGGTCGGTCGATCCGGTGGAAACTCCGATTGGCTTGCCGGCATCCTTCAGGATGGCAATCGCCTCGCGGATCAGCTTCTGGGTGTGCTCGCCGAATACCTGATTCAGCTCTCCGATTGAGCCGGAGAGGTCGCAGGGGCCGAAGAAATAGCCGTCGATGTAAGGATTCTTTACAATTTCGGGCAGGTTTTTCACTGCGGTCTCGGTTTCAATCTGGATAAAGCGGCAGGTGTCGCGATTGGCGGAGACGATGTATTCGTTGACGTCGTCAATTCCGTAATTGACCGCGCGCAGCGGACCGAACCCGCGCACACCCTCCGGGGGATACATACAAAAGCGCATTGCCGCCGCAGCTTCCTCCGTGGTGTTGATCATGGGGAACAGGATGGCATCCGGCCCCAGCTCCATCACACGCTTGACATGGTTGTAGTCGTGCATGGAGACACGCACAAGGGTAGGCGTACCTCCGGCATTTACTGCGGTCAGATGGTGGCGCAGGTCGGTGTAGGTCATTTCGCCGTGCTCGGTGTCAATCCAGACAAAATCGTATCCCAGCTTGCCAAGCATTTCGCTGACAATGCTGTCTGTCATGGTGATATGCGTTCCGATCAGGTTTTCGTGCAGTCTGCCTTTGAAATCTTTCCGTATCATTTGTTATACCTCTTTTATGGGCTTCAGTGAGTCGGTTTCTGTATTCGCCCTGTCATTGTATCACATTTTCTCAGGCTGTGTTGAAAGAATATCACAAATAGCCAAAACCATATCACAAATATGCACGCACACAGAAATGTGAGATTGTTTATATGACTTGTACGATTGTTGTTGTGACACACGGCAATGTTATGCTAAAATAATAGGTGGGATGTTTTTCAAAATATTTGCAGATTGCACAATGAATGCCGCTCCCGGGGAGATTGCGTCGGAATGCCTCCGGAAAGGCTGAAATTGTACGGCACAAAGAATAATTTGAATTTGAAAGGAGAATTTGAATTTGAAATGTGTTTTTGGAATAGACTTCGGTTCACTTTCCTGCCGTGCGGTTCTGTTTGACGCGTCAAACGGTGCAGAGCTTTGCGGACGCACCTTTGACTATCCGCACGCGGTGATGTCCTCGGCCCTGCCGGACGGAACACGCCTCCCACCCGATTGGGCGCTTCAGCACCCGCAGGACTATCTGGACGGATTGCGAAATACGGTTCCCGTCATTCTGCTCGAAACCGGCGTGAATCCCGCAGATGTAGCGGGCATCGGCATCGATTTCACCTCCTGCACGCTCCTGCCGGTTGATCGGGCAATGGAACCGCTTTGCTTCCGGCCGGAATATATCTCCCGTCCGCACGCGTATGTGAAGCTCTGGAAGCATCACGCGGCTCAGCCGTATGCCGACCGTCTCAACGCGCTGGCAATGGAACGCGGCGAGACGTTTCTCTCCCGCTATGGCGGGAAGATTTCCGCAGAGTGGGCAATTCCGAAGATCATGCAGATTGCCGCGGAGGACGAGGAGATTTTTCGGAATACCGACCGCTTCTTTGAGGCGGGAGATTGGATCGTCAGTATCCTTTGCGGCAAGGAATCGCACAGCGCTCCGATTGCAAGCTACAAGGCAATGTGGCATGAGGGGGAAGGATACCCGGACGATTTCATCCGTGCCTGCGACGGGAGACTGAGCGGGCTTGCGGGTACAAAGCTGTCGCGGGCACTTTCTCCCATCGGCACCTGCGCGGGCGTAATTGGAGAGAGAGGTGCGGAACTGACCGGACTGCCGGTGGGGACGCCGGTTGCCGTGGCAAACACTGACGGGCACGTGGCACTGCCGGCGGTCAAAGCCTGTGAGCCGGGCATTCTGACCATGATTATGGGGACTTCAACCTGCCATATTCTCTGCGGAACTGAGGAAAAGACTGTTCCGGGGATGTGCGGCGTGGTAAAGGACGGCGCCGTGCCGGGGCTTTATGCATACGAAGCAGGGCAGTCCTGCGTGGGCGACCACTTTGCGTGGTTTATTGACCGCGCGGTACCGGCGGAATACCGGCGAGAGGCGAAGGATGCAGGGATGAACATCCATGCTTATCTGCGAGAGAAAGCGTCTGCCCTGCGCCCCGGCGAGAGCGGACTGCTGGCGCTGGATTGGTGGAACGGCAACCGTAGCGTGCTGGTGGACACCGACCTGACCGGCATGATGCTGGGGATGACGCTCGCAACCAAGCCGGAGGAGATGTACCGCGCGCTGATCGAGGCAACGGCTTACGGAACGCGTATGATTGTGGATACTTTTGAGAACGCCGGGGTTCCGGTACAGGCGCTGGTTGCATCCGGTGGGATCGCGGCAAAGGACCCGATGATGATGCAGATCTATGCGGATGTTACCGGGCGGGATGTGCGTCTGGCGGGCTCCATGCAGACGCCTGCACTGGGCAGTGCAATTTTTGCGGCGCTGGCGGCGGGAATCTATCGCACACTCCCCGAGGCGTCGTCGCATATGGGAAATCTGAGCGACACGTTCTACCGCCCCGACTCGGAATCCGTCCGGATTTACCGCGCGCTGTATCAGGAATACCGTACCCTGCACGATTATTTCGGCAGAGGGGAAAACCAAGTGATGAAGCGGTTGAAAAAACTGCGTAAAGCAAGCCTGAACTGAGAATCGTTTACGACAAAGGCCATATCACTTCCGACAAGAACATGGCCCTTCCGGGCGCAGTCCTATGTCTATTTGTGACGGCATCTTGTGGAACAACGGCATCGATCCATTCGCCGCAGAAATAACGAAAAATAACGTAATCGCCCTTGGCGCGAACCGCAGCGGGCAGCGCCCGGCGGGCAATGCCCGCAGATATAGCCGCGGATCGGTCGTCCTCACGCTTCGCGTTGCGGGGACCTTACGTTATCGGTTTCGTTAACTTATTCGCGCGGCGGCGGGCGG
>CANNTZ010000027.1 GCA_947522735.1 uncultured Oscillospiraceae bacterium
GCGGAACTCAAGCCCGACGGCACCTACGGTAAATTCGTCGTGGAGCCGTTGGAGCGTGGCTTTGGCATAACTTTGGGCAACAGCTTGCGCAGAGTATTGCTCTCCTCGCTTCCCGGCGTTGCCGTCACATCGGTAAAGATCGATGGGATACAGCATGAATTTTCAACCGTTCCCGGAGTTAAGGAGGACGTGACCGAGATCGTCCTCAATATCAAGGGGCTAACCGCCAAGCTGCACAGCGAGGGCGCCAAGGTCGTGGTGATTGACGCTGTCGGCGAGTGCGAGGTCACAGCCGGTTCCATCCAGGCGGACTCCGAGGTTGAGATTCTCGATCCGAATATGCACATTGCTACGCTTGGAGCGGGCGCGAAGCTGTTCATGGAGATAACTCTGGACAAGGGTCGCGGCTATGTTCCGGCGGAAAAAAACAAACAGAATATGCAGCCGACCATCGGCGTTATCCCGGTCGACAGCATATATACTCCAGTGCTGAAGGTAAACTATACCGTAGACAACACCCGTGTGGGACAGATCACCGACTATGACAAGCTGACGCTGGAGGTATGGACCGACGGAACTATTTCCGCCAAGGAAGCCGTATCTCTGGGGGCCAAGGTCCTCAACGAACATCTCAATCTGTTTGTTGACCTTTCTGAGGATGGTTATCACGGCGAGATAATGGTTGAAAAGGATGATAACGGGAAAGAAAAGGTTCTTGAGATGACCATTGAAGAGCTTGACCTTTCTGTCCGTTCCTTCAACTGCTTGAAGCGCGCGGGAATAAATACGGTGGAGGACCTCATCAACAAGTCCGAGGACGAGATGATGAAGGTCAGAAATCTCGGCAAAAAGTCTCTTGAGGAGGTTATCCAGAAGCTCCAGTCCTTGGGCTTCAACCTCAGCAAAGAGGAAGAGTAAACCCTATTTACACACAATTTCAGAGGGGTGAATTAAATGCCAGGAACCAGAAAGCTCGGTAGACCGACCGCGCACAGACAGGCGATGCTCAGAGCGATGGTCACCTATCTGCTTGAAAACGGCAGAATCGAGACCACCGTCACCAGAGCCAAAGAGGTGCGCTCCATGACCGAGAAGATGATTACCACCGCTAAAATGAACACACTGCACTCCAAGCGTCTTGTTCATTCGTTCGTGACCAAAGAAGCTGTCACCAAGAAGCTGTTCGACGAGATCGCTCCCAAGTACAGTGACCGTAACGGCGGTTACACCAGAATCGTTAAGATCGGCCCGCGCCGCGGCGACGCTGCGGAGATGGCTATCATAGAGCTCATCTGACGATAGTTTTAAAGTATATCCGCCGGTTCTCCATGTTCCGGCGGATATTTGTCTATACCACAGGCAAATACCCGCCGCCGGTTCTCCGACACTGCGCCGCCGCATAGAATTTAAGCGGAAGCTGCAAATATTTTGTGCGAAAGGCGGTAGGTTATGCTGGCGATATCGGTGAAAGCCTCAGGGAAGAAGACGACAGTCGTAGCGATTGTATTTTTATTCATTGCGGTTGCATTAATCGTCCTCGCGCGCGGCGTCGCAAGGGTCGGCGCCGCCCGTTCAGCCGGAGCGCTGCATACGGCGGAGGGCACGGAGGATATTCGCGCCTTTCTTGCGGGCTGCGGCTGGGAGACCGAAAAGACGCCGGAGGAAACGCTGGAGGTGCTTATTCCGGCGCGCTTCGACGACGTGATGCGGCGCTATAACGCCATTCAAAAGGCTCAAGGGACGGATCTTGCCCGCTATGCCGGCAAAACGGTGACACGCTACACTTTTGTCGTCACCAATTACAATAACGGCGAAGAGGGCATACGTGCAAACGTGCTGGTATACAAGGGCAAGATCATAGGCGGAGACGTCTGCTCGCTCGCGCTGGACGGCTTTCTGAGTGGATTTTGCATTGATAAAAATACATTAGAATAGCCACTTTATTACGTATTTATTCAGAGTTGTTCAAAGTACCTAAAGTTATTTTTAAAACTTTGGGTAATGAGAGACTTTACTTAATCGCGGATTTTTGCTATTATATTATATGTTAAATGCAGAGTGTTAGCGAGCATTATAAATGTAGGAGGTAAAATTTCTATGGCAAATCTTTCACTTAGGCATATCTATAAGACCTATACAGGCGGCGTAACGGCTGTCACCGATTTCTGCCTTGAGATCGCTGATAAGGAGTTCGTCATCCTTGTTGGTCCGTCCGGATGCGGCAAATCCACCACCCTTCGTATGATCGCCGGACTCGAGGAGATCACCGACGGTGAGCTCTATATCGGCGACAAGCTGGTCAACGATGTTGCCCCGAAGGATAGAGATATCGCGATGGTTTTCCAGAACTATGCTCTTTATCCGCACATGACCGTCTACGAGAACATGGCCTTTGGTCTGAAGCTCAGAAAGACCCCGAAGGACGAGATTAAGCGCCGCGTTGAAGAGGCCGCTCGTGTGCTTGACATTTCCCACCTGCTCGACAGAAAGCCGAAGGCTCTGTCCGGTGGTCAGAGACAGCGTGTTGCCCTTGGACGTGCTATCGTCCGTGAGCCTAAGGTATTCCTTCTTGACGAGCCTCTGTCCAACCTCGACGCCAAGCTGCGCGCACAGATGCGTACCGAGCTCATCAAGCTTCATAAGAAGCTCGGCACCACCTTTATCTATGTTACCCACGACCAGATCGAGGCTATGACCATGGGCGACCGCATCGTCGTCATGAAGGACGGCTTTATCCAGCAGGTCAACACTCCGCAAAACCTCTATGAGAAGCCCGCTAACATCTTTGTTGCCGGATTCATGGGCTCGCCCCAAATGAACTTCATCGACGCTGTTCTCGACAAGGTCGATGACAAGTATGTCGTTAAGTTCGGCGAGAACAACAGGTTCTCCGCAGAGCTCACTCCGGAAAAGGCCGCCACCGAGGGCATCGACGAGTATGTTGGCAAAGAGATTGTCATGGGCATCCGCCCCGAAAACCTCGCTGACGACGCCGAGACCATCGAAGCCGCGACCTCCGGTATCGTTGACTGCCATGTCGAGGTCACCGAGCTTATGGGCTCCGAGACCTACCTCTATCTGAGCGTTGACGGCCTGACCATGACCGGACGCGTTCCGCCGCGCACCACCGTCAAGGCTGGCGATGATGTCAAGATCGCGTTTGATCTCACCAAGATCCATCTGTTCGACAAGGACACCGAAAAGACCATCTGCAACTGATTACGAATCTCATATCTTCAGGAGCCGGTACGACAGGTACCGGCTCCTTTCCGTATATGGCAAACGGCAAAAAACGGATGCTCCCGCGCTGCGGGAGCATCCGTGGAAAACGGCATTGCTCAGGATTGCGTTTGCTCAGATACTTCGACGGGCGCCTCACTTGCCGCCGAGGGCAGGTGGCGGATTATCGCCGTTGCGGATATCGCGATGCAGCCGAGCGCTACAGGCAGCTTGCGGTTCAGGGCGAGCACCGCCCCCGCAGCCAGTCCGAACACTAAAAACGCCGCAATGCTGCGCCTCCGGTTGGGCTTGATCTTCAGCACCGTCGAAAATGCGACGTAGACGGCGGCAAGGATCAGCACCGCCCATGAGAACGGGATGAGCCCGAGCAGAACGCCAAAGGAGGTTGCGATGCACTTGCCGCCCTGAAAGTGCCGGAACACGCCGAGCGCGTGCCCAAGCACCGGTGCAAGCATAACCAGCGCAAACGGCAGACTGCCGGGGTCGAGCGCCCGCGCCGCAAGAAAAACAGGAACAAACCCTTTCGCCATGTCGAAGCTCAGGCACAGCAGCCCCATCCACACGCCGCAGTTGATAAAGACGTTGGCGGCGCCGGGATTGTGATCGTCGCTCAGCAGGCAGACGTCTCGCTTCATCAACAGCTTCGGCAGAAGATAGCTGAAATGCACGTTTCCGAGCAAAAATCCCAGCAGAATGTACACCGCCCAGGGCGTCGCCGCCATCAGGAAGCGCCCCTGAAACGCCGGATAGCGGAGCATGTCCGCAAGCAAGCGACTCATTCGCCGTCCACCCCCGTTTGAGGGTGTCCATCGCACCGTTCGGTTAAGATATCGGCTATCATCGCCGCCGCACGCGGATTTATAATGTCGCGCTGGCGCCGGCGCATTTCCTCCGCCGCCTTCTCGTCGCCCGCCAGCATCATCGCCAGCCGCGCCGCGTCCTCAGGCGTTTTCGCCGGCAGCGCCATCCCGTGTTCGAGGAAAAATTGTACGTTGTGCGTCTCGCAGCCGGGAATGGAGTTGATGTGGATGAGCGGCACGTTTGCCGCCGCAGCCTCGGTGCTGGAAAGCCCGCCGGGCTTGGAGAGCAGCACATTCGCGGCGTTCATATAGACGTTGACCTCCCGCGTGAACGGCACGGCCTTGACGCGAGGATCATTCGCATAGCGCCGGGCGAGGCACTGGCGCATCCGGTCGTTTTTGCCGGTCATCACGTAGATATCGGTCTCGCTCCCGGCGGCGCTTCTCAGCGCGTCACACAGCGCGGGCAGGTTTCCGCCGCCGATACCGCCGCTCATCACCAGCAGCATCCTTCGTGCCCCGTCGATGCCGAGCAGCGCACGCGCGTCGCCCATCGAGAGATTATGGTAAAATTTCGGCGAGACGGGGATTCCCGTCGCAAAGATCTTTTCGGACGGAACGCCGCGGCGTGTCATCTGGCTGCGCACCTCCTCGTGCGGGATGAAGTAGCCGTCGATATCAGGCTCCGTGAAAAAGGGGATGACCGTGTAGTCGGTGAGAACGCCGTAGGTCGGTATCGTCACGCCGAGACGGCGGCGGATAGCCGAAGCGGCCTCCATGCCGTAGAGATGAGTGGCGACGATGGCGTCGAAGCCGCCTGCCTGAACAAAGCTGTACAGCTCACGGCAGTAGGCGGCGTTTGCGGCGTAGATCGGGGAGGGGAGGCCGGTGGAATAGTAGAGCTCGCCGAGCTTATATACGGCTCCGAACGCGTTCGGCGACGTGCGTATCATGTTGTTGTAGCAGGACGACACAAAGCGCTGTGCCCGCTTCCCTCCGAAAGCAACGGGATCCCTGAACGCGTTCTTGACGCCGCGGGAGTCAAATTCCTCCTTGAGTGCAAGCGCGGCGCTGTTGTGGCCCTCGCCGGTGGAACAGCTCAGAATGAGAATTTTCATATCCTTACCGCCTTTCGACATTCTTTTCTATAATAATTATGGCAAAAAATCCCTGTGTTTTCAATAGACAAAAAAAACGAATCGGCTGTTTTTTGGACAAAAAATGGCGTTTGCCTGAAAATGCGACAGTTTTTAAAGTGTGACTGTTTAGCTTTCGCCGCAAAGGTGGTAGAATAAGATTCGGAAAAGCTTATGAGAGGATGATTGTTAATGCGCTCCGTTGCACCGATGAAGACGGCGAAGATAGGCTATATCGCGATTTCGGCCGCACTCTGCGTTTTTGGCGTGATACTGATAATATTCCCGGAGTTTTCGGCGTCGATGCTGGGTGTGATCTGCGGAATCCTGCTGATAGCGTTCGGAGCGGTCAAGCTGACCGGGTATTTCTCGCGCGACCTCTACCGCCTCGCGTTCCAATTTGACCTCGCGTTCGGCATATTACAGATCGTGTTGGGCATCATCATGCTGATGCGCCCGGAGAGCCTGTTCAGCTTCATCTGCCTGACGCTCGGCGTGTCGATACTTGCAGACGCGCTGCTCAAGATACAGATAGCGCTTGATTCCAAGCGCTTCGGCCTGCGCGAATGGTGGCTGATCCTCGTCTTTGCGATTGTCGCGGGAGTGTTCGGCGTGATAATGATATTCCGTCCGAGCAGCAGCACCATCGTGATAACTACGCTTCTCGGCATAACGCTGCTTGCCGAGGGAGTGCTCAATTTCAGCACCGCCGTCACCGCCGTAAAGATAATCCGCCACCAGCAGCCGGACTATATCGACGTCGATTACCGCGACGTCGATTAGCGGTGCCGTATTCGCAAAGCAACAAGGCCGCCCGTTCGCAAGCGTTCTGCGAGGGGCGGCCTTTTGCTGCCGTTATCAATATTGCTTTGGCTCGCGGCATTTTTGCGCGGCAAGCCCATACCGGTGCAGCGCCTGACGCAAGTCCTTTTCGGTGCCAAGCCCCTGCTCATGCATTTCGACGAGGTTGTACTGAGCGTTCCGGTCGCCGTGCCGCGCGCCGCGTCCGCCAGCGCCGAATGTCCCGCGAAGCATTTTTCATATTGGCCCGTGCGCCGGTATTTTTCGATAAGCTCATTGCAGAGGTTCAGCTTCGGACGGGGCTTGTAATAACCGTTCCGTCAGCGGCACCGCTCATCCTCCGGAGAGGAGGAGCTTTGCTTTGCAAGCTGAATTTTCCGGAACTGAGACGGCGTCATGCCGTAAAAGCCGCGAAAAGCGCGCGCAAAGTGGTTCGGATCGGTGAAGCCGCAGGAGTAGCAGACCTCACTGACGTTGTAGGCGGGGTTTTTCAGCAGCGCTGTGCTCATCTTCAGCCGGTATTCCAGCAGGTATCTCTGAACCGAAACGCCGTTTTGCAGCTTAAACATCCTGAAAAGATAGGATCGGCTGACGCCGGCGTGCTTCGCTATGTTCTCTACCGAGATGTTGTAGGAGTAGTTGTCGTGGATGTATCTCACCGCAAGCCCCACGCACTTTCCGGAGGAGCCGTTTTCCGCAAAGCCGCGTTCGCGCGCGATGGCGGCAAAAAAGAGGTAGGCGTTTCCGGCAAGAGTCAGCTCACGCTCCGGAACGGCGGGAAAGCCGTCGCAGCTGCGTATATACCGCCCTGCGGCGACGTCACAGTGAAAAATCGGATCCTCCGCGCTCAGCCGCAGGCTTTTCAGTATGCGCTCCGCCTCGGAGCCGGAGAAGCCAATCCAGCAGTATTCCCACGGCTCGTCCACGTCGGCGCAGTAATAGGTCGTCTCGCCGGGCACGATGAGAAAGCCTTCGCCCGCGCCGAGGTCATAGGTAGCGCTGCCGCGCATGAACCTGCCCCGGCCGGAGAGGACAAAATGAATAAGATAATGGCTGCGCACCGCGGGGCCAAAGCTGTGCGCAGAGCGGCACTGCTCGTAGCCGCAGTTCACAATGAAAAAATGCGGATTTTTTTCCGGGAGCGCTGCCGCTGCGCCGGGGATGCTGTTCACGATAGACACCGCCTTTCACCGATATTATACACCGATTTTGCGGCAAGGTCAACTGCATGTGATCGCACAAGAAAATCTAAAAAAGAACAAAAGTACTTGACAAAAAGGAACATACGTGCTAAAATACAATCAACAGGGAACGTTTGTTTAGATTGGCGGGGACGGATTTATGGATATACAAAGGAAGCTGGAGATATTGGGCGACGCCGCGAAGTACGACGTGTCCTGCGCGTCGAGCGGCGTGAACAAGCGCGGCGGACAGAAGGGCGGCATGGGCAACTCAATCTCCTGCGGCATCTGCCACAGTTGGACGGAGGACGGACGCTGCATCTCGCTGCTAAAGGTGCTGATGAGCAACGCCTGCTGCTACGACTGCGCCTATTGCGTCAACCGGCGAAGCAACGACGTTCCGCGCGCGAGCTTTACGCCGGAGGAGCTGTCGTCGCTTGCGATGGAGTTTTATCGCCGCAACTATATCGAGGGCGTTTTTCTCAGCTCCGCCGTTGCAGGATCCCCGGATAGAACGATGGAGCTGTTCGTCAGGACGCTGGAGCTGCTGCGCTTCAAATATTATTTTCACGGCTATATCCACACCAAAATAATCCCGGGCGCAAGCGAGGAGCTGGTGGATCGCGCAGGGCTGCTCTCGGACAGGGTGAGCGTCAACGCAGAGTTTGCAACACGGCGCTCGTTGAGGCTGCTTGCGGACGACAAGGATCACAACGGCATCCTGCGGCCAATGGAGCACGTCAGCCTTGTCAGGCGGGAAAACGCCGAGGATATCGCGCGCTTCCGCCATGCGAAGCGGTTTGCGCCCGCAGGACAGAGCACCCAGATGATTGTCGGCGCGACGCCGGAGCGGGATCTGACGCTGCTCAGGCTCGCGGGCGCGCTCTATTCGCGCTATGAGCTCAAGCGCGTCTATTATTCCGCATATATCCCGGTCGTCACCAATCCGCTGCTTCCGGCCCTCACGAGCCTGCCGCCGCTCAAGCGCGAGCACCGGCTCTATCAGGCGGACTGGCTGATGCGCTTCTACGGCTTCTCGGTGGACGAGATCGTAGACGAGTCGCGGCCAAACCTCGACCTGATGGTGGATCCCAAGATAAGCTATGCGCTGCGGCATCCGGAGCTGTTTCCGGTCGAGATCAACGCCGCCGGTATGGAGCTGCTGCTGCGGGTTCCGGGCATCGGCGTCAAGTCGGCGCAGCGCATCGTCGCGGCGCGCCGCTACGGCAGGCTCGACGAGGAGGGCGTCAAAAAGACCGGCGCCGTCATGAAGCGCGCACGCTATTTCATCACGATAAACGGTAAATTTCGCGGAAGCTGCCTGCCGGACGATCCGGCGCTCTACGACGTGCTCAGCGACGAGGGCCCGGACTATCAGCTCTCGCTGTTTGCGCCGCAGCGTGAGCAGACGCCGGTCCCGTCGGAGCCGGACGGACAGCTCCTGCTCGAGCCGGCGCGCCGCGCGATATGACTGCCTGCTTTTGTGCGCAGGTTTCCTTTGGGAAGGTCTGTTTTAGACGTGCAAAGGGGCGCTCCGCTCTCTCTGCGCATTTGCCGGAGGCGTGCGATGGGCCGAGCATACGGGAGGCCGGAGCAGAACCGGACACCATCGGAGCGGAGCCGGGATTGGACATGGTGCCTTTCAACGGCTGCTTCTGGGCGCTTTTTAAATGATTATAACCGGAAAAACGCGCGAAAGACAGCCGCTGAGGGCAAACCCTGAAATATTCGCAATTTTTCGGCGGACAGACGGGCGTTTGGGAGTGTGCTGCTCCGGAGAAGCATATCGCGGCTGTCCGCGCAGGAGGTATCGTCATGACTTTTGCATACGACGGGAGCTGGGACGGCTATCTTACAGCCGTTTTCGACGGCTTTTACTCGCGACGGCGCGAGGTTGCCATCGTTCGTGAAAGCGAGCTTGGCGTCACGCTTTTCGATGTGACGCACGTAGCTACGGACGAGGAGAAAAGCCTGCGCGTTTATAACGCCATCGAGTCAAAGCTTACCGGCAACACGACGGACGCCGTCTATCGCGCGTGGCTTTCGCGCCTGCCGGATATCGACAGTGACATCTTCCGCCTTCTCAAATTTGCCTTTGCCGAGGGCCGTGACGTGACGTGCATGGTGCAGCACCCGCTTGTCAAGCGGATAGTCGCGGCGGCACAGGCTGTCGGAACGCAGGCGCACCGCTTCATGGGGATCCTGCGCTTCAAGAAGCTCGGCGGGCTGTATGTCGCTGATATCGAACCGGATTACGACCTCCTCCCGCTGCTTGCAGGCCATTTTGCCGACCGCTTTCGCGCGCAGAGCTTCGCCATACGCGACCTTGCCCACATGCGGATGCTGCTCCACGAGGGCGGAGAAAGGCCGCGCATGGCACTTGTGGACATCGAGGACGCAGAGCCGCTTGAAGAACGCGACGATTTCGAGCGGCTCTGGACCTGCTATTATAGGAGCATGACCATCAGGGAGCGCATAAATCCGGACTATAAGCTGCGCCAGCAATTTATGCCCAGAAAATTCTGGAGCCACATCACCGAGCTTTCGCAGGAGTGAGCGCACATGAAAATTCCCCCGCGATATGGCAGCATATCGCGGGGGAAAGAGCAATTTCCGTTTATTTTACGTTGATCTTCTTGAAAACACCGGCCTTTGTCAGCGCGATGCGCAGCGGGATGACGAGGATAACGGAGGCGACGACGGCGGTGACGACGTTGATGCCGGAGGTTATCATCTTTGTGGAGCAGGCGGCCAGTGCGGCGCCAAAGCTGCTGCCGGAGAGCATGAGCACGATGATGCTCTTGCTGATGTGCAGCACGAAATAGGTGAGCGCACCGGCGGCGGCGCCGATGATGTTAAAGGCGAGGTTCTCTCCTTTTCGTCCGCCAAGGTGGGAGACAATGCCGCAGACGAAGCCCATCATGAAGAAAAATACGAGGGTGAACGGCGCGGAGGCCACATAGGCGGGATTGAGCAGGTCAAAGAACATCGAGCCGATACCGGCGGCAAGACCTCCGCGCAGGCCGCCGAACAGCAGCCCTGCAAGCAGGCAGAAGATGTTGCCAACCTTGATATTGGTCAGTCCGGCGGGCGTCGGGATTTCGATGCGCAGGAAGTAGGTCGTCACAAAGCACACGGCGGCCATCAGTCCGACCACTACAACATCGTAAAGGCCGAATTTGGCGGGGCTTTTTTCGCTGACCTGGTTGTTTTGATTACTCATTGCAAATACCTCCAATAATATGGGATGCGGGAGCTTTGCTCTACAATTATATAGTATATACGCTTCCCGCCAAAAATCAAATTTGCGCCACAGGGCTGCTCTGAGACGTTGAATTGTGGATGATGCACACGATATCTGCACGAATCATGTTGATATTAATATTATATGACGGCAAATGTGCCGCTTTTACGTTAAAAAAACAGCCGAGATAACAAAATGCCTAACTGAAAGCTGTTAACTCCCCCTTTGAAATGTTAAAAAGGTAGAAATTCAAAAAAATGGCCGTTACGGAGCTGTTTTCGGGGACGAGACGTACAAAAAACACTTGCAAAAATTGTCATAATGCTTTAAAATAAGTAGTTGGAAGTTTGATTTGAAAATAAAGTCCGAAGCTTGAAAGGAAGACTGGAATGAACTATCTCAACAAAAAGAGCATCGAGGATATCGATGTATCCGGCAAGAAGGTGCTTGTGCGCTGCGACTTCAACGTCCCTCTCAAGGACGGCGTCATCACCGACGACAAGCGTATCCGCGAATCCCTCAAAACAATAAACTATCTGCGTGAGCATGGCGCGAAGCTGATCCTTTGCTCCCATCTCGGACGTCCGAAGGGCGAGTTTGCGCCGGAGTTTTCGATGGCTCCCGTCGCCAGGCGCCTCTCCGAGCTGCTTGGCGTCGAGGTCAAGCTCGCTTCCGACGTAGTCGGCGAGAGCGCGCATAAGCTTGCCTCCGAGCTTAAAGCGGGCGAGGTTTTGCTGCTTGAGAACGTCCGCTTTGAAAAGGGCGAGACCAAAAACGACCCAGAGCTCTCAAAAAAGTTTGCCTCCCTCGCGGATATATACGTCAACGACGCGTTCGGGACCGCTCACCGTGCCCATTCCTCCACCGCCGGCGTCGCAGATTATCTCCCGGCAGTCTGCGGCTACCTCATCCAGAAGGAGATCAGAATCATGGGCGGCGCGCTCGAGAACCCGAAGCGCCCGTTCGTCGCCATCCTCGGCGGCGCGAAGGTCTCCGATAAGATCGGCGTCATCAACAACCTGCTTGAGAAGGTCGATACCCTCATCATCGGCGGCGGCATGGCCTATACCTTCCTCCGCGCCAAGGGCTATGACATCGGTAAATCCCTGTGCGAGACCGACAAGCTTGACCTTGCCAACGATATGATGGCGAAGGCGCAGGACAAGGGCGTAAAGTTCCTAATCCCGATCGACAACGTCGTCGGCAGAGAGTACAGCGAGAACACAGAGTTCATGATCATCGATTCCGACGTGATCCCCGACGAGTGGATGGGTCTCGATATCGGCCCCAAGACCAGCGAGCTGTTCGCAGAAGCCATCAAGGGAGCGGGCACCGTCGTATGGAACGGCCCCATGGGCGTCTCCGAGTGGAAGAACTTTGCAAACGGCACCATCGCCGTGGCAAAGGCTGTCGCCGAGAGCGGCGCCATCTCCATCATCGGCGGCGGCGATTCCGCGGCGGCCGTCGAGAAGCTTGGCTTTGCCGACAAGATGACCCACATCTCCACCGGCGGCGGCGCTTCTCTCGAATTTCTCGAGGGTCTTGTCCTGCCCGGCATTGCCTGTCTCAACGATAAGTAATATTGACCTGTATGAAAACGCTCCCGTCTGCCATTTCGGTAGGCGGGAGCGTTTCATATCTGCAAAAAAGGGCGGCGCAGCGCTTATCATTCGCCTGTGGCTTCCAGAACCCGAAAATCGTAGGGCGCAAGCTCAATGGTGCCGGAGAGCGTCTCGCCGGTGATGAGGTCGCGGTAGCAGCCGTCCAAACGGACGCAGCCGCTGCTGTGCTCCACCTCTGCGAGCACAAGCCCGTTTCGTTTGCCGCTGCGCTCCACCACGATCACGTTGCTGTCCGAGAGGGTGCCCGCGCGGATATCGGCCTTATCAAAGGCATATTTCAGAATCATCCGCAGCGCCGCCGCGTCGGGGGAGGTGCCAAGCAGCAGCACGCCGCCGCGTCCCGCCGGGCAGAACGCCGCCGCCGCACGGGAATCGAGCGGGCTTGGTTCGTCGGCGCTGCGATATGCTCCGAGCTGCTCCATGCCTTCGGAGAGTGTGAACGCGTCGGTCCAAAGCGCCGTGTCGCAGAGATACGGCTCGTCGCCAACATCCCACTCGACGGAGGCGGGAATGGCCGATGCGGGCAGGCCAAAATCGTTATAGACGCCGGTGAGACGCTCGATGAGACCGAACGGCGAGTCGGGATATTTTGCAAGCTCCGCGTTGCGGATATCGGTCAGCGGACCGGCTATCCAGATTCCGCCCGCAAGTATCCAAGCCTCGAGACGTTCGGCGAAATCGCCCTCCTCAAGCGTCAGCAGATATGGCGAATACAGCACCCTTACGCCGTCGAGCGGCATCTTCGGCTCCATTAGCGCCGGGAGCATACCGGTGCCGAAAAGGCTGCGATAATTTTGAAGCAGCGCGCCGGAATAGCTGAAGCCGTTGACGAGCGGAGATGCGCCAAACATCCGTCCGGCCTTGCAGGAGACGCTCATCGCGAAATCGGTGCGCCCGGCGCGCGTCCCGCTGAGAAAATCTCCGGCCTTTTCAAGGATGGCGGAGACCTCCTTTATCTCGTTGAAGTTGTAAACGGGGCGCCCCTGCGTGGACAGCACCGAGCCGTGCATCAGCTCATGGCCGGAGGGATGGGCGCGCCACAGCCAGTAGCAGTTGGCCTCGCCGCCAAACGCGAAGGGCAACAGCGAGTTTATGCGGCAAAAGCCGAGCGGGTAGCGGTTTGTGGGGGCTGATGCACCGCCGTTGTAGCTTGTGGAGGTCTCGGTGTTCCAGAACGGCGTCTCGGGCTTGAGGTTCTGGCAGTAGTTGAACCAGAAGGCGGAGCGCCAGAGGTCGTCGAGGCTGTTGTAGTGGTTGAACTGGACGACGTCGAGCGGAGCGACGGTGGTGGGGTAGTCCTGATTGAATATGGGCATCATGTCGGTGCCGATGGGCGCAAGGACGCCGCAACGGCGCAGCGTATCCGCCTGAAGATGTAGAAATTCCGCATGGGAATCGGAACAGAAATCGGCGTATTCTGCGATGAGCGAGGGGTTCGACCAGGTGCGCTTGTCCGGGTGCGGCACGTCCTCGAAGCTCTCGTAATTCTGGCTCCACATGGATAGGCTCCACGCGCGGTTCAGCTCCTCGACGGTGCCGAAGCGGCGGCGCAGACGCATGTGGAATTTCCTCATGCACTCCGGGCAGGAGCAGCCGCGGTCGTGTGTCGCAATCTCGTTGTCGAGCTGCCAGCCTATGACGTTGGGGTCAGCGGCAAATTCGCGTGCCAGCCGTTCGACGATGCGCATAGAGTAGTCGCGATAGACGCGGGAGTTGGAGCAGCAGTGGCGGCGCGCACCGTGCTGTCTGCGCCGTCCGCTCTCGTCGATCTCAAGCGTCTCTGGATATTTGCGGGTCAACCAGTCCGGAGGGGTGGCGGTCGGGGTGCACAGGATGACGGAAATCCCGTTTTCGCCGAGGGTATCGACTATACGGTGCAGCCATTCAAGGTCGTATTCGCCGTCGTGCGGCTCCAGCAGGCTCCACGAGAACTCGCCGATACGCATCACGTTGAAGCCGCCCCTTTTCATATATTCGATGTCCTGCGCCAGTGTCGGAAGGTCGCGGCCGTATATTTCGGGATAGATAGCCGCGCCGAGATACATCCTGCTCATATCATGCCTGCTTTCTAATATATTTATTAATAAAATATTAATATATTATTCAATAAACGCTGTGTGCAATCCCGCTCGGTCATTGCTATAATAGACAAAGTGTGGCTTGTGATTCGAATTATAGCATAGTGCGAGAATCAATTCAATAGTAAAAACGAAAAAGATTATTACAGAAACGCACATTTCGAAGGGGCGAAGCAGGATGGAAGCGAGACACGACACAGCGCCGAAAAGGCACATACTGACGCGCGACAGATCGTATTACAGCAGCCTGATAGCGCTGGCGCTGCCGGTTGCGGCACAGAGCGCCATTGCGTTTTTGGTGACGTTCGCAGATAACCTGATGGTAAGCTCGCTGGGCGACACGGCGGTCTCAGGCGTATATTTTGCGAGCCAGATAAACACGCTCATGCAGATGTTCACCAACGGCATCGGCGGCACCATACTCATACTTTCGGCGCAGTACTGGGGCAAGCGCGAGACGTCGAGCATCCGCCGGATCGTTGCCGTCGGCGTACATCTTTCGCTGGCGGTCGGCGTCGTCGCAACGCTGATCTGCGTGCTTTTCCCGCAGCGGCTCATGAGCGTGTTCACGCCGGACAGGATGATACAGGCCGAGGCCGCGGCCTATCTGCGCATAGTCAGCGTGTCGTTCATCTTTTTCTGCATCTCGCAGGCGCTGATATTCGCAATGCGTTCGGTCGAGGTCACAAGGATCGGTATGCTCGCGTCGCTGACGTCGCTGGTCTGCAACGTGGCACTCAATTCGCTGTTCATCTATGGCTTCAGATGGGGCGTGCGGGGCGCGGCCGCGGCGACGGTCATCTCCATCGTCGCGCAGACTGCCGTTATCATGATATATGTGCTTGCCGCCGACAAGCGTCTTTCGATGAGGCTGAGCGACTTCTTTGTCTCGGACGGCACGCTGCGGCGCGATTTTATCCGCTATGGACTGCCGCTGGTTGCCGGAGAGCTTGTCTGGAGCGTCAATATGATGGGCAACAGCATCATCTTCGGGCGCTTCTTCGACGAGACGGTCTCGACGGCGGTATCGGTCGCGAACACAATGAACACGCTGGCGTATATAACCATCAGCGGCCTTGCGAGCGCCGTCGGCATCATCACCGGCAAGACGGTCGGCGCGGGCAGAACCGAGCTGATGAAGGAATACGCTCGCACGACGCAGATCATTTTCCTTGGCGTGGGAATATTTTCCGGAGCGCTGGTCGCGCTGCTCAACGCACCGTTCGTCCGTCTCTATTCGATGATGCCGGGCGGCGGCATAAGCGAGGAGGCGGCGCTTCAGGCGCAGACGCTTATCCGCGTGCTCTCGGTCACGATAATAGGCACGTCGTACCAAATGCCCTGCCTGTTCGGGCTGGTCAAATCCGGCGGCGACATCTCTTTCGTATTCAAGAACGACACGATATTCGTATTTTGTGTGGTGCTGCCGTCGGCGTTCATATCGGCGCTGCTTGGCGCGCCCGCGTGGTGGGTGTTCGCCTGCCTGAAGTCGGATCAGGTGCTCAAGTGCATTGTCGCAGTGTTCAAGATACGCAAATACAACTGGATGAAGAACCTGACGCGACCGTCGGCGGAGCAGGCCTGACGGCGCGCAAAACAAAAAGGATGGAAGCCGCATGGAGCGGTTATTCCATCCTTTTCAGCTTTGAAACGAGCCGTTACTCGCGGAGGTCGGCGGTCTCGGTGTCCTTGAACAGCAGCGAGATCGTCCAGAGCCCGGCGAGCGCGACGAGGGTATAGATGATACGGCTGACGACGGCGGAGGCGCCGCCGAAGAGCCACGCGACCAGGTCGTACTGGAAGATACCGATCAGGCCCCAGTTGATAGCGCCGATTATAACGAGCACGAGCGCGATCTTATCAATGACGTTCGTCAAAATCCACATCTCCTTAACAAAGCTCGCGAAGAACCTGTCCCGGCTCCGGGACACATTACCCGCTCCTTTATTATGTGGAGCGCCCACGGCGTTTATTCACGTCAGATGAACCAGCAAAGCAGGTATACCGCCATGAACACAACTATCGCGGCGATGAGGTAGGTATAGTAAAGCGCAAGCAGCGCATTTTTGCAGCCTGCGCCGCGGGAGAGGACCGGCTTTCGCGCAAACGGCGTGCTGAAGAACACAATCAGTGCCGCGCCGAGCGCGAACAGTATCAGCCCCGCCGCCATTCCGCGCGGGAAGAAGCGTATCGAGACGTTGTTTGCGCCTTTAGTCACCGGCAGCGCCATAAATGTACCGTAGGCGCGGGAAAGCTCGACACGCTCGCCGTTTACAGTCGCGGTGAAGCCGCCGTCATATGGGATCTGCACCAGCAGCCAGCCGTCATCCGCCGCGTTGAAGCTTCCGCTCATCGAGGCCTTCGCGGTGTCCAGCACGCCGGAAACGACGCCCTCCGTGCCGCCTTCAAGCCGCTCGCAGTCCATGCCCCACACGCCGAAGGAGCGCAGCGACGCGCTCTTTTTCACTGTCAGCACAATATCGACCGTCTCATCCTCAAATTCACCGAGCAGCAGTATCCCGTTTTGCTCCTTTGACGGATATTTTTCACACAGCACGTTCCCGTCGACGGTGACAGAGAAGCTGTTGTTGACAGGCTCTGTCAGTTTGGTAGAAAGCGCGTTGAAGCAGTCGAAATACAGCCTGCGGCGCCCCTTGACGTTGATGTGGTAGCTGATGTAGCCCTCGCTTCCGTCAAGCTTCACGCGCGTCTGCCCATCCTTTCCGGCGATAGAAACGCCGCCGAGATAGACAGGCTCGTACTGCTCGAACAGCCCGTTTTCCCCGGTCAGCTCGTCGAATATCGCGTTTTGTATGTCAAAGCGCGAGCCGTCCGCAGGCTGCTCGGAGGGCTTGTCCCGCAGCAGCACGCCCAGCCCGAGGAAGCCTTCGGGAGAGGACACCGTTCGGTCGTCCTCGATGATATAGCGGTTGCATAGCAGTCCGTCGATAAAATCGGTCGAGCCGTAGCTTCCGATTTCCATCCAGTATCCGGAATAGCCCAGCAGCTTGAGCGAAAAGAGGTAGTCCTCGCCGGTGAGCGAGGTGTAATGCCCAAGCGAATTGCGTCCCAGCGCAGCAAGCCAGTTGACGTCGTAAATTTTGCTGCGTGTCTTGACGCGATAGAATCCGGACGCATCTCCGACGGAGGCAACGGTGTTGTATGCGTCGATCCAGCGCTCCTGCGCGCCGCTGATGTTGCCGAGATAGACGGTGCTGTTGAAGCCGCACTCGATCACTGCGAGCAGCGCAAACGCGGCGCCGAACACCCGGCGGGATATTGCGCGGTTGCGGCGCAGCGCGAACGTCAGCAGATAGGCGAGCGCAGAGACGAGGAACGCGCAGCTCAGCCAGTAGAGCGACTCGGAATTGCCCCAGAGCGAGCGCGAGAACCGGCTCATCTCCTTGAGATGACGGCGCACAAGCTGAGTGTCGATAAGGAGCACGGCGACGGCCATCACAAACGGCGCGCAGGAGGCGAGGACGCGGGAAACGCCCTTTCTGCGCCCGTCCTCAGCGCCGGGAAGGGCGCGCTCCTCCTCGGACACGCACAGCGTCTCGGCGCAGATGCCGAGCAGGATGAGCGTGGTGATATATGCGAAGCGGCAGGGGAACGCCTGATAGCTTCCAAAGTGCCACATCGCGTTTATGCGCTCCGCAAAGAACGGCACGAGCATCACCGCAGCCAGCCCGGTCAAAAAGCCGTAACGCCTGCCCCCTGAGAGACGGCGTCCCTCGGTCAGATACCATGCGCAGAGCGGCAACACGGCGGCGGCGCACATCAGCAGAGGCAGCTTGGTGTTGAGGTCGCCTGTGCCGGAGATTTTTTCAAGTGCCTGAAGAACCCCGTCGGAGCGTGCCGAGTCAAGGTATTCCATCAGCGACGGGAGCAGCACGGGAGACGCGAGCAGCGCCGCACAGACACCGGAAAGCGAGAAGCGCACCGCGACCACCGGGCGCTCCTCCTCACTTGCGAAGCAGAACAGCCAGAGCAGCGAGAATATCAACAGGAATATTATCACCATTATGCTCATATAAAAGCCGGTTATCATCAGCGCCGCCAGCAGCAGCGTGAAGGAAAGGGGCTTTTTCTCGGAGACGAGCCGCCGGAACGCGACGATGAGCAGCGGGAATATTATCAGCGTATCCAGCCACGTCAGCGTCTGGAAATACATGAGCGAAAAGCCGCACAGCGCGTACATCACCGAGAGCGCCGAGGCTTGCAGCAGGCCGAGCCTCGGCCAGAAGGAACGAAAGAATACAGCCGCCGCGAAGGCTGCCGTCATCAGCTTGACCATCACCAGTATGTTGGCGGCAAGCATAAGCTGCGAGGGCGCATAGCAGAGCGAAATCAGCGAAAAGGGGCTGAGCACAAAGAAGCACAGCGCCGGAAATATCCCGACGCCGCCCGCCTGCGCAAAGCTGTAGAACAGCGAGCCTTCGCCGCGCAGAGCGCTCCTGAGCACCGCAAGCAGCGGGACGGTCTGCTGGCTCATGTCGCACCACGCAATGCTTCGCTCGCCAAAGGGATAATAGAAGCCGCGCCAGAAGGTGAACAGCAGCACGGCCATGACAGCGAGCGGCGGAAGGATATATGGTAAAAGAAGAGTCGGAATAAACGAGTTCTGCTTTTTCAAGGCGCGCCTCCGGACAAAACATATTAGGCTATTAGTTATTATAACCTTATTAAAGTGTGCATTTTGGCTGACATTACTGCACGGAGGAATAAAAATTTTTTTCCGCGGCGGCAACGCTTTGGAAAAAGCAGCGACGGGGCTGGATTTTTGGCGCGCGGCGTGCTATAATGATCGTAATCCGCGCCGCCCGAGCAAAAAACCGCGGCGCCGACAGCAGCTATACGGACGCCGCGTTTATTCCCGGCGCGCCGGAGAGGATATGAGGTAGAGCAATGTACGGGCAGGAGTATCACGGAATATTCGATTCACACGCGCACTATGACGACGCGCGCTTTGACGGGGACAGGGAAGAGGTGCTTTCGGCGCTCGCGGGCAGCGGCGTCGAGCGGGTGATAAACGTAGCGGCGGATATCGAGAGCTGCGAGACGTCGTTCCGGCTGGCGCAGCGCTACGACTTTGTACATGCCGCCGCGGGGGTGCATCCGCACAGCGCGCTTGAGGTCTGCGGAACGGACTATCTCTTGCGCGTCGCGGATTATATTTCCCGGGAAAAGGTGGTCGCGCTCGGCGAGATCGGCTTGGACTATCATTATGATTTTTCGCCGCGCGATATACAGCGCCGCGTCTTTGAGGAGCAGCTCGCGCTTGCGCGGGAGCTTGACGTGCCGGTTATAATCCACAGCCGCGAGGCCTGCGAGGATACGCTGACGCTTGTAAAAAAATACCACCCACGCGGGGTGGTGCACTGCTTCTCCGGCAGCGCCGAAGCTGTGAGGGAATATCTGAGGCTGGGGCTGTATATCGGCTTCACCGGATCGGTGACGTTCAAAAATGCGAACCGGCTGCTGCTTGCAGCGCAGACGACGCCGCTCGACCGGCTGCTGCTGGAGACGGACTGCCCCTATATGGCTCCCGTGCCCTACCGCGGCAAACGGTGCGATTCGCGGATGATATACGCGACGGCGGAAAGGCTGGCGGAGCTGCACGGCGAGGACACGCAGCGCCTCATCGACGCGGCGCGCGCGAACACCCTTGCGTGCTTTGGATTAGCAGGGAAATAGCGAAAACGCCCTCACGCACGCCGTGGAAAAAATCCGTGCTTATTAAGGTATATCCGGCGCGCGCAAAAGCGCGCAAAATTTCGGGAGGCCCCGCTGCAAGCGCCGTCGTTATACATATGATATGCGCAGCGTCCTCAGTTCATCTGGCAAGCGGCGGCAAGGCCCTTCAGAGTATTCAGCATCAGCTTGGAGCCGCCCAAGGCCGATACCGGCTGCACAAAACGGCCCGGTGCGCCAGCAAGGACGCGGAGAGTCTCGCCTTCGATGGTGTCGCGCCAGAAGTCGCTGTTGTTATAGAAAACGCTGACGGCGTCTACCGTGTAGCCGTTGAAGCAGCGTCCTCCCTCGGTGAGATAGTTGCGCTTTATCAGCGGGATGATGCGTTCGAGGCAGTCAAGGTCGGAATCGAAGCTCATCACCGAGCCGCCGGAGCCGGTCCAGCCGAACCAGTTGTGCAGATCCGGGCGGCGCTCCCAGCGCATGACGCTGACGATGAATTCGGCGGATACGCCGTTTTCGCGGCAGACGCGTATGACGTCGGCGGCAAGATGGCGCGTCTCCGGGTGCATATAATCCGCTATGCTCTCCGGCGTATGCGCGCTGACGGTGCGCAGATCGTAGCCTTCTCCGGCAAACGCGCACACGCTCATGCAGGCGCAGAGCAGCACAAAGACCGAGATAAAAAGGGCGATTTTTGAAAATGTTCTGTGTTTCATAAGGTCAAAAGCACCTTTCGTGGCGTTTTTGCAAATATTATTGTCGTTTTCAGGGATAATATTCATCCGGAGCCCTTGTGCGCCGCGCACGTATAATCCGGCGCGCAAGGGCTAATACTGTTATGAAGCGTGCATTTTTGCGCCGGTGGTCGTCCGCCTGCTCCGGATTTAAAACTTTTGACGCTTTTTCCAAAGAAATAATTAAAAAAACGCTTTTAATTTATCCCGATAGGTGGTATAATAAATACCGATAATACAGACATGTGAATTTAGACTATATCTTTGCAGAGCAATTGACATATTTTGGGCACGGAATAATGTTTAAGGGGAGTTTGGGTTGGAAAAATACGTTGTTGAGGGCGGTGCGCGTCTCAGCGGCACCGTCGAGATAAGCGGCGCGAAAAACGCGGCGCTCGCGATTTTGGCTGCAACTGTTTTGGCTGAAGAGCCTTGCATTATAGAAAATATCCCGAATATCAACGATACCTCGGTGTCGCTGAAGATACTCCGAGACATGGGCGCAACCGTCAAGCTGCTGGATAAAAATACGGTCTACGTCGATACCTCGGTGCTGACAAGTCCGATGGTGCCGTACGAGCACGCCAAGCGTATGCGCGCCTCCTATTATTACCTTGGCTCGCTGCTCGGGCGCTATCATAACGCCGACGTATCCATGCCGGGCGGCTGCAATCTCGGCGTCCGTCCGATCGACCAGCACATCAAGGGCTTCCGGGCTCTCGGCTGCACGGTGGATATCGTGCAGGGCGGCATAATCAGCGCAAAGGCAAAGGAGCTGACCGGCAGCCACATCTATTTCGAGATATCCTCGGTGGGCGCGACGATAAACGTGATGCTCGCGGCGGTCAAGGCGGAGGGCGTGACGGTGCTCGAAAACGTTGCGAAGGAGCCGCACATCGTCGACCTCGCGAACTTCCTCAACTCCATGGGCGCCGATATCCGCGGCGCCGGAACCGACGTTATAAAAATACACGGCGTCAGGCGCCTTGGAGGTACCAATTATTCCATAATCCCGGATCAGATCGAGGCGGGCACCTTCATGGTCGCCGCAGCTGCTACGGGCGGAGACGTCCTGATATCCAACGTCATCCCCAAGCACCTTGAATCCATCTCAGAAAAGCTTGTCAAGGCGGGTGCGTCAGTCGAGGAATACGATGACTCCGTGCGGGTTTATCGCAGCGGCCCCATCAACAAGGTCACGCTGAAAACCCTGCCGCACCCCGGCTTCCCTACCGACATGCAGCCGCAGATGGTGGCAATGCTGGCCGCCGCGCAGGGCACAAGCGTCATAACCGAGAGCGTGTTTGAAAACAACCGTTTCCGCTATGTGGACGAGCTTGCGCGCATGGGCGCTCACATTCAGGTGGACGGCAAGATAGCGGTCGTGGAGGGCGTGCCGTTCCTGACCGGAGCACCGGTTAAGGCAACCGATCTGCGCGCCGGCGCCGCAATGGTCATAGCAGGGCTTATGGCGCACGGCACGACCGAGATCGAGGATATCCGCCACATAGAGCGCGGATACGAGGATTTCATCGAAAAGCTGACGAAGCTCGGGGCGGATATCAGATACGTCTCCAGGCCGGATTACGCCGTGCCGGAGGCGCTTTGAACGGAGCCGCACATATCGATGGAGGGGAGCGCTTTCTCCTCCATAATTTTGTTGGGAGATACATAAACGGATGGCACGATTTGTCACATTATACAGCGGAAGCAGCGGGAATTCGGCATACGTCGGCGGGCGGGACGCGGGTATACTCGTGGACGTCGGCTCAAGCTGCCGCCGAACGATGAAGGCGCTTGCGGAGGCACAGATTGAGCTTGACGCGATAAAGGCGATATTCGTCACCCACGAGCACAGCGACCACATAAGCGGCCTTCAGGTGTTTCTCTCGAAGCACAGCGTGCCGGTCTATGCATCGCCGGAGGTGGCGGATTATCTTGCCGAAAGCGGCAGGATTCCGGCGGGGACGCGGCTTTGTGCCGTCGGCGAGGAGCCTGTCTGCGAGGCGGGAATGATGATCGAGAGCTTTGATACGCCGCACGACAGCCTGCACAGCCTCGGCTTTCGGGTGAACACCGCCGACGGCAGGAAAATTGCAATTGCAACCGACCTCGGGCATCTGCCGGACAGGATAATGAAGCTGCTATACGGCTGCGACCTTGTTATGCTCGAATCCAACTACGACCCGGAGATGTTGGAGTTCGGGCCGTATCCGTGGTCGCTCAAGCGCCGCATCTTCGGCCGGAACGGACACCTTTCCAACAGCGAGTGCGCGGCGGCGCTCCCTTCGCTGATAGCCGCGGGAACGACGCGGCTGGTGCTCGCGCACCTGAGCAAGGAGAACAACACGCCGGAGATAGCGCGCAGCGCTTCCTCGTCGTCGCTGTTTGGCGGCGGCTTTTCCGAGGGCAGCGACTACATGCTTGAGGTCGCCCCGCGCTTTTCGGCGGGCAGGCCGCTGGTGCTCTGAGAGGCGGGATAAAATGCTGACGGTAAACCTGATCTGTGTGGGAAAGCTGAAGGAGAGCTGGCTGCGCGAGGGCTGCGCGGAATATATCAAGCGCCTCGGCGCATATTGCAGGCTCAACGTCATTGAGCTGGACGAAAGGCGTTTGCCGGAGCAGCCGTCGCAGGCGCAGATCAAGGCGGCGCTGGATGCGGAGGGCACTGCGATACTCTCGGCTGCGGGCTCGTCGTATATCGCCGCAATGTGCATCGAGGGCGTCAAGCTGTCGTCCCCGGGGCTTTCGCAGAGGCTGGATAAGCTTGCTGTGAACGGCGTCAGCGCGGTCAGCCTTGTCATCGGCAGCTCGTTCGGGCTGTCCGAGCAGGTCAAATCGGCGGCAAGGCTCAAGCTGTCGATGTCGGAAATGACCTTCCCACATCAGCTCGCCCGGCTTATGCTGCTCGAACAGCTCTACCGCGCGTTCCAGATATCCTCCGGCGGAAAATATCACAAATAGTTAACGGGAGAGGCGTTTTATGGCGCCTCTCTCTTGCTTTGTCCGGCGATTCAATGAGAGGAATTTTTAACGTTAACAAATAATTTACACGTTATATTATATAAATACATTGACGAGTTATGTAATTCGTGGTAAAATATTTGACGTAGTAAAGGAGATACTAAGGAAACGGAATAACACACAGATAAAAGAGAAGGGATGAAGAGAATGGATAAGGCGGTATATTCCCTCGTGCTGTCGGAGGATGTCGTCGCGAAGGTTGATAAGCTCGCATATTCGCTGGGCACCAGCCGGTCGAACCTTGTCAACCAGATTCTTGCGGAATACGTCTCCTATGAGACGCCGGAAAAGCGAATGCGCGAGGTGCTGGAATATGCGGAGCAGCTTCTTGGGGGCAGCGACAGCTTCCAGGTGCTGCGCAGCCAGTCGTCGGCGATGCTTTCGGCGCGCTCGGCGCTGGCGTTCAAGTATAACCCGACGGTTCGCTACAGCGTGGAGCTTTATCGCGGCGGCTCTCCGGAGATAGGCGAGCTTCGCGTTTCGCTGCGCACGCAGAACAACACGCTGCTGCTTTATATGACGCAGTTCTACAAGCTGTGGATGAAAATCGAGTCGAAATACCTGCGCGGCTGCGAGTATTCCATCGACGGCGGACGGTTCAGCCGGAAGCTGAGATTACAGGAAAGCCGCGCGACGGGAGAGATAGGCAACAGGACGCTCGGCGAGCTGATATCGGCGTACATCAGCGCCTTCGACAGCGCGCTCAAGGCGTTCTTCTACAACCTTGACGCCCCCGAAAAGGCTGTCGCCGAGACGGAGCGCGCCTATAAGCTCTATTACGGCGAATCCGGCGGAATAATCTGAAAATAACGTCTTATATACCCAATTCCAGAAGAAAGGAGCTTTCGCAGGTGCGAAGGTAACGGATATATCATATGAACTTCCAGAAATTTACTCAGAAAAGCATAGAGGCAGTCGAGGCGGCGCAGAGCCTTGCGGCGCAGAACGGCAACCAGCAGATCGAGCAAGAGCACATGCTGCTTGCGCTGCTTGAGCAGGAAAACGGATTGACGGGAGAGCTTGTCCGCAAGTCGGGCGCATCGCCGGAGCTTCTCGCCGAGCAGCTCCGCGCGGCTGTCGGCCGCATGGTCAAGCTCAGCGGAACGGACGGCAAGGTCTATCTCTCTCGCGAGCTTGACCGCGCGCTTCAGGAGGCCGAGGCGCTCGCCTCCCGCATGAAGGACGACTACGTCTCGGTCGAGCATATCGTGCTTGGCATGCTCGAGCACCCGTCCGACGGGATGAAGAGCATCCTGCGCAGCGCGGGGCTTGACAAAAACAAATTCATGAGCGCCGTCAAGAGCGTGCGCGGCAACCAGACCGTCAAGACCGACAACCCAGAGGGCACCTATGACGCGCTTGGCAAGTACGGGCAGGATCTCGTGGAGCTTGCGCGTGCGCAGAAGCTCGATCCGGTCATCGGCCGCGACGAGGAGATAAGAACCGTCATCCGCATCCTGACCCGCAAGACCAAAAACAACCCCTGTCTGATAGGTGAGCCGGGCGTCGGCAAAACCGCCATCGCCGAGGGGCTGGCGCTGCGCATCGCGCGCGGCGACGTGCCTGACAATCTCAAGGACAGAAGCGTGTTCTCTCTGGATCTCGGAGCGCTGGTTGCGGGCGCAAAGTTCCGCGGCGAGTTTGAGGAGCGTCTGAAGGCGGTTCTCGGCGAGATAAAGTCGTCCGAGGGACGCATCATAATGTTCATCGACGAGATACACAACATCGTCGGTGCAGGCAAGGCCGAGGGCTCGATGGACGCAGGCAACCTCCTGAAGCCGCTGCTGGCAAGGGGTGAGCTGCACTGCATCGGCGCGACCACGCTGGACGAGTACCGCAAGTACATTGAGAAGGACGCCGCGCTTGAACGCCGTTTCCAGCCGGTCATGGTCAACGAGCCGTCGGTGGAGGATACCATCTCCATTCTGCGCGGACTCAAGGAGCGCTATGAGGTCTATCACGGCGTGAAGATACACGATCAGGCGCTCATCGCCGCCGCAACCCTCTCCGAGCGCTACATCACCGACCGCTTCCTGCCCGACAAGGCCATCGACCTTGTGGACGAGGCGTGCGCAATGATAAAGACCGAGATGAACTCGATGCCGACGGAGCTGGACGATATCTCGCGCAAGATAATGCAGCTCGAGATAGAGGAGGCCGCGCTCAAAAAGGAGAACGACAAGCTCTCGGTCGAGCACCTCAGGCAGATCACAGAAGAGCTTGCCAACCTGCGAGAGAGCTTCAACGGCATGAAGGCGAAATGGGAGAACGAAAAGCTCTCCATCGGAAAGGTGCAGCGGCTGCGCGAGGAGATCGAGCAGACCAACGCCGCCATCGAAAAGGCGCAGAACAGCTATGACCTCAACCGCGCCGCCGAGCTGAAATACGGCACGCTGCCCAAGCTCCAAAAGGAGCTTGAGGAGGCCGAGGCCGCCGGAAAAGCCGCCGGAAAGACCACGCTGCTGCGCAACGCCGTAACCGAGGAGGAGATTGCACGCATTGTGGCGCGCTGGACCGGTATCCCTGTGTCCCGCCTGATGGAGGGCGAACGCGAGAAGCTGCTGCGCATGAGCGAAATACTCCACAAGCGCGTCATCGGGCAGGACGAGGCGGTCGATACCGTCAGCGACGCTATCCTCCGTTCGCGTGCGGGCATCCGCAATCCGCGCCGCCCGATAGGCTCGTTCCTGTTCCTCGGCCCCACCGGCGTCGGCAAGACGGAGCTTGCAAAGGCGCTTGCCGAGACGCTGTTTGACGACGAGAACAACATCGTCCGCATCGATATGAGCGAGTATATGGAGAAGTACTCCGTCTCCCGCCTGATTGGAGCGCCTCCGGGATACGTCGGCTATGACGAGGGCGGCCAGCTCACAGAGGCGGTGCGCCGCAAGCCCTATTCGGTCGTGCTGTTTGACGAGATCGAAAAGGCGCACCCGGATGTGTTCAACGTGCTGCTTCAGGTGCTTGACGACGGCCGCGTGACCGACAGTCAGGGCCGCACCGTCGATTTCAAGAACACAATCATCATCCTCACCTCCAACCTCGGCTCCGATATAATCCTCGACGGCATCGAGAATGGCGAGATAAAGGAAGAGGCAAAGAAGGCCGTGTCCGAGCTGCTGAAGCGCAGCTTCCGTCCGGAATTTCTCAACCGTCTCGACGAGATTGTGTTCTATAAGCCGCTCACCCGCGAGAATATCGGCAAGATCCTGGAGCTCCAGATCGCCGATCTGCGCCGCCGTCTTGAGGAGCGCAGGCTCAGGGTGGAGTTCACCGACGCCGCGAAGGACAAAATCATCGAATGCGGCTTCGACCCGGTCTACGGCGCACGTCCGCTCAAGCGTTACCTCCAGTCCAAGGTGGAAACGCTCATCGCGCGCATCATCATCGCCGACGACCCTGCGCCCGACAGCGTTATCACCATCGATGCTGCCGACGGCAAGCTGGTCGCAGCGTGCAATACAAAATAATATTGCCCCCGGGCAGCGCGCTCGCGCATTGTCCGGGCCGCAACAGGCCCAAGATAATTTGTAACGTGAGATATCCCCGTGCATATGCGTGAAATGTGTGTGTGCGCGAGGATATCCGGAGCGCTACCGGCTCTCCGGGCGCTGTCCGAGGATTGTGAATTATTTGTGAAATTGGGGATTGAGGTATTGACAACGGGGAAAAATGGTGTAGAATATAATATGTTAGCACTCGGAGGAATTGAGTGCTAAGAGAAAAACGGGAGGTGCGGATATGTCGATAAGCGAAAGACGGCGCAAGATACTTGCCGCCATAGTCGAGCAGTATATCCGCACGGGCGAGCCGGTCGGCTCAAAGACGCTCGCCGAGAACGCCGGACTGAACGCCTCCTCCGCAACCATCCGCAACGATATGGCGGAGCTTTTCGAGATGGGGCTGCTCGAGCAGCCGCACACCTCGGCCGGACGCATTCCGTCGCACACCGGCTACCGGATGTATATCGACGACCTGATGCGCTGCAAGCCGATGTCGCAGCAGGAGAAGGACGAAATCGACGCGCTGTTCAACGTGCGCGATCCGGATCCGGACCGTCTGCTCAGGGACGCGGCGAATGCGCTGGCGTACTACACCAAATGCGCGTCCATCACAGCGACGGTTACGCCGGAGCACATCAAGGTGCGCCGGATAGATATCGTGCCGATAGACGCACGCACGGCGGTGCTGATTCTTGTCGCGACCAACGGAACCGTCAAGAACAAGGTGTGCCGCACAAGCGCGAATATGACGCCGGAGATTTTCGAATTCTTCCGCAAATTCGCAACCGACCGCTTCTGCGGACGCACGCTGCACGATATATCTTCGTACTACGTCAATTCCGTGGCGGTCTCGCTGGGGGAGTATTCGAGGATATTCACCCCGCTGCTCATCGCGATATACGAGCTGTGCCGCGAGGTTGAGGAAGGCCAGTTTTACGTCGGCGGCGAAACAAACCTGCTGTCGTATCAGGAGTTCGCGAAGATAGCGCACGACATGCTGCTGTTGATAACCTCGAAGCGCGAGATGACCGATATGCTCAACAGGCGGCTTTCGGAGCTGGATGTCATTATCGGCAAGGAGAACGCCAGATCGGAGATGACCTCGGCGTCGGTGCTCGTCGCGAAGTATAACCTCGGCATGGATAACGGCGGAGCAATAGGAGTGATCGGGCCTGTGAGGCTGGATTATTCAACGCTAATCCCGCATCTCGAATATTTTGCAGCAAAGCTCGGCAAGCTCATGACCGAAACGCTCGGACAGGAGCAGGAGCCGTAAGATAACACAAAAAACAGCATGGAGGTCCTGCACAATGCCCCCGGAGAAAGAAACAAAGAACCTGAACGATCAGGAGGTAAAGGAAAAGGAACCGGTTCCCGAGGCCGAAAAGGCAGCGGAGGAGCCGAAGGAGGCTCCCAGTGAGGAGTCGGAGCTGGATAAGCTAAAGGCGGAGAACGCGGCGCTTTCAGACAGACTGCTGCGGACGATGGCGGAATTTGACAACTACCGCAAGCGCTCGATAAAGGAGCGCGACGCGATATATCCGGATGCCGTCGCGAGCACGGTGGCAAAGCTGCTGGTCGTTGCGGATTCGCTGGAGCGCGCATTGCAGGCGCCCTGTTCCGATGAGGAATACAAAAAAGGCGTCGAAAAAATTTACGCCTCCTTCATCAGCATCATCAGAAAGCTTGGCGTTGAGGAGATCAAGGCGGAGGGCGAGCAATTCGACCCGCTGCTGCACAACGCAGTCATGCACGTCGAGGACGAAAGCGTAGGAGACGGACATGTGCTCGAGGTGCTGCAAAAGGGCTACAGGATGGGCGACAAGGTCGTCCGTCACTCAATGGTAAAGGTAGCAAACTGAAGGCCGGAGAGGCTTTCGATCAGATAAATAAACGATAAGAAATCGAGGAGGATATATATTATGTCTAAGACTATCGGTATTGACCTTGGAACCACCAATTCCTGCGTAGCAGTTATCGAGGGCGGCGAGCCTGTCGTCATCACGAACGCCGAGGGCGCGAGAACCACTCCGTCCGTCGTCGCGTTCTCCAAGACCGGCGAGAGAATGGTCGGCCAGGTCGCAAAGCGTCAGGCCATCACCAAC
>CANNTZ010000028.1 GCA_947522735.1 uncultured Oscillospiraceae bacterium
TCTCTTTATTCATTGAACAGAATCGCTCCTTTCCAAGTTTTCTTGTCATTATTATGGCATTACCAAGTAAACTTGTCAAGCACCATTGTCTTGCCGTCCTGTGCCTTTTCTATGAACGCCACACCTCTTCTCCGCTCTGCGGCATTTCTCGCTGTAAGAGCAGCCATTTCAATTATTGAACTGGCTGCCCTTTTTGTCAGACTGAGTTGCTCGATAGGCGTATGCGCCAGCGAGTAATATACACTCTTTATTTGCTCAGCTCTTTCCGTGGCGGCTTCGGGAAGCTTCAACAAGGCTGTCGAGGAAGGCGATATCACTCCCGCGGCGGTCATCAGGCAGAGCGTCCGCCGGAGGAATCACTGAGTGTGAAGCTATTTGACCGCAGCCCCAGTGCCGACAAGCCCTGCCGCAGCAGAGAGGGATATAATCCGGTTTGCCTCTAAGTAATATGTCATTTTTTCAAAAATCGAAACTCCGCCACGTTTTCGACGTTCTTACAAAAATGACATATTGCAATTCAAGTAATTCTATGGCATAATCCTAATAGCCGAGGGGATCACGCCTTCTACAGGAGGCCGAATCGAATAAGGGGGAGACAATTCATGAAATCCGCTGTATGGAAATCGGTGCGCAGAAATTGGGCCCTTTATTTCTTTATGCTGCCGATGATCGCCTATTTTATTGTGTTCAACTACATTCCCATTTACGGGGTGCAGATTGCGTTTCAGGACTACAAGCTTGGGCAGAGCTTCGGCGAAAGTCAGTGGGTCGGCTTCAAGCATTTCCTGCGCTTTTTTAATTCTTACTGGTTTCCAACATTGATGAGGAACACGATTTCTATCAGTCTGCTACAGTTTGCTATCGGCTTTCCTCTCCCTATAATTCTGGCGCTTATGCTGAACGAGGTGCATAATTCTCGCTTCAAAAAGATGGTGCAAACCTTCACCTATGCACCGTATTTCATTTCGACCGTAGTGCTTTGCGGGGCATTACAGCTCTTTTTGAGCCCATCTATGGGAATAATCGGAATCGGCGTGAATGCGTTGCGCTCCGTTTTTGGGGCGGAGCCCATCAACCTTTTGATGGAGGGTCCGGCATTTAAGTGGATCTATGTGTTGTCCGGTGTTTGGCAAGGAACCGGGTGGAGTTCTGTGATCTATTTTGCCGCGCTTTCCGGCGTTGACATTCAACTGCTGGATGCCGCCAGGGTAGATGGCGCAAACAAGCTGCAGCGCATTCGCTATATTAATCTGCCCGTCTTGATACCTACCATCGTGATACAGCTCATCCTGTTCTGCGGGTCCATTCTTAACGTTGGCTTTGAAAAGGTCTATTTGCTGCAAAACGATACGATTCTCTCCGCTTCTGAGGTAATATCAACCTATGTATACCGCGTTGGCATGACAAGTGCCGAATACAGCTTTGCGTCTGCTGTTGGGCTGTTCAACAATCTCATTAACGCCGTGCTGCTGCTGTTGGTTAACTGGGCTACTCGTTGCCTGAGCGGGGAAAGCAGTTTGTTTTGATAGGAGGCTCCATATGAAACCGTGGTTCGTGCAGACGAAAACAGATCGCATATTTGATGTGATCAATACGTTTCTTCTGGTCTTGGCAATGCTCACCTGCTTCTACCCGCTCTATTATATCATTGTTGTTTCCTTCAGCAAGCAGCTGCCCGGAAGTTATCTTGTTCCGGACGGATTCACTTTTGCCGGATATAAAGCCGTTTTTGAAAGCAGAGAAATCTGGATTGGCTACGGAAACACCATTTTCTATACCGTGCTTGGTGTAATTGTTGCTTTGGCTGTAACCCTGCCCGGAGCGTATGCTCTGTCACGAAAGGATTTGCATGGACGCAGCTATGTTATGGGGCTGATTTTGATAACAATGTTTGTAAACGGTGGCCTTATCCCTACTTTTCTGACAGTTAACAGTCTCGGGCTTGTCAACACAAGATGGATTATTATCCTAAGCGGCGCTGCCAGTGCTTACAATGTGATTGTTGCCCGTACCTTTTTTTCCACTACGATTCCGGGAGAGCTGCTGGAGGCCGCACAAATTGACGGCTGTGGCAACGGCTATTTCTTCGTTCGGATTGTGCTTCCGTTGTCAAAGCCGATTATTGCCGTAATTGCATTGTATGTCGGCGTTGCTCGGTGGAATTCCTATTACACAGAGATGATCTATCTGCGCAATGAAAAGCTTTATCCCCTGGCGCTCTTTCTCAGAAGGCTTCTTTGGGAAATTCAAAGCGTTTCTGATATGTTGCAGAAGGGAGAAGTCACGCTGACAACGGATATAATGGAGCGTCAGTCCTTGGCCTCCGTTATGCAGTATGTTCTGATTGTGGTATCCACGGTTCCGATGATGCTCGTCTATCCCTTTTTGCAAAAATATTTTGCAAAAGGAATTATGATTGGCTCGGTAAAGGGATGACCATGCTCTATGGCTGATGCCGGTTGAAAGCGGAATGCTTCGCTTTGGATCGGAAGCAAATATAATTATTTTCGGAGGTACAAGATGAAAAGAGCAATTTCCGCGATTCTGTCTGTTTTGATGGCATTTACCGTTCTTTCCGGGTGCGGGAGGATTTCACCGCCGCTCTCCTCGTCCGGTACGGAATCCTCCACTAAGGAAGCTGTCTCCGCCGGCAATTCCGAAGAAGCGCTTTACTATAATGTGGGCACTCTTCCGATTGTAAACGAGGAGATTACGCTCCATCTCCTTGCGAAAGAGGTTGCTGACAACTATTCCTTGAAGGATGCCGCAATGTGGGAGTACTACACAGAGAAAACCGGCATCAATTTCGAAATCGAAGCCTATTCCGGCGATGAGATGAAAACCAAGCTGACCTTAATACTTTCTACAAATCAGAAGCCCGATATCCTCTGGCAGGCCGGTATCGGCGAGGCGGATGTGCTCTCCTATGGTCAACAGAATATCCTGCTTAATCTGGACGATTATATTGACAAATATGCCACCTATACCAAGGAGGTTTTCGAAAAGGAATCCGATGCTAAAGCTGCGGCCTCCTCTTCGGACGGTCATATATATGCGTTGCCTGCTTACAACTATAGCGTGAAGTACTGGAATAACGTCCTTTACATGAATAAAAACTGGCTGGCGAATGTCGGCATGGAGGCCCCGACCACGCTGGATGAGCTATATGATGTTCTGAAAGCATTCAAAGAGAAGGACGCGGACGGTAACGGCGACGCGAATAACGAGATACCGACTTATGAAACCGCCGATACGGATTATCTCTTTCTCAAACTGCTGGAGGCCGTTGGGTTCGCGTGTATTTGGCCCCATGACGGCGATCTTTACAGCGATAGGGATGGCGAGGTTTTCCTCATTCAGACCACGGATGAATACAAATTTCTTATGCGTTATATGAACAAGCTGTTCTCCGAGGGATTGATCGATCCAAATTCCTATACGCAGTCTCAAGACGAGCTGGACAGCAAGAAGTTTTCAAACACCTATGGAATGCGCGTTGATGTCAGCTCTATAGAAGGTCCGGTTTCGGATATGGACCAGTATAACCCGGATGACTGGACCGTTTTGCAGCCGCTTACCTCTGCGATGAACAGCACGCCGATTACTGCGGGTCTGGCACAATATCAAACTTGTATGGGCGCCATCTGCGCTGACACGGAATATCCGGAAGCGGCGTTCTTGTTCCTTGATTGGTGCTACTCCCCAGATGCGTCCGCCATTATGAACGGCGAAAAGAATTATTTAAAGCTTGATAATTCCGTCAGCGACGAGGTCAAGCAGCTCATCGCCGAGAAAAAGGACGCCGGACCGGAAGCGCTGAGAAAACTGATAGGCACATATGGGCCTCGTTGGCAAAGGAGAGAATGGGTTGACCCGGCTTCCTTTTCGACGATTATGCAGGACAACCTTGCGAAATGCATGCCGTACATTACAGTGGGCTGGCAGAACAACCTGAAATTTACGGATACCGAAGCCGAGGTTATCAGCATCTATTCCACGGATCTCGGCGTTGCGTTGAACGAGTGGCGTTCCTTCTTCATCACCGGAAAAAAGAATGTGGATACCGATTGGGAGGAATATATGGCCGTTGTGGAGAGCATGCACCCTGAGAAGCTTGTTGAGGTCTATCAGGCAGCCTATGACCGGTATATGGACAAATAGCATACGGCTTTCGATGTCGAAAAACGGAGACATCCTCGGTATCGTGAAATTTTCAAATGGGAAAAGAGGCGTTTTGCACCTCTTTTCCCACTGTCTGTGTCATGAGAATGTCAATTCAGCGCAAACGAGGAAAAGAAGATGCGTAGGAAATCCAAACTGATATGGAAATTCTTTATTTGCTATATCGTGATTTTTGTACTATTCTGGTTTTTTAGTTCGCTGTTGATCAATCACGTCATCGAAATTTATAAGCAGAATATACAGAGCTCCACCAACGAAAAGCTTTTGCAGACAGCAAAACTCATTGATCGTGAGCTTGAAGAGTATTGTTCGCTGTCCGATCGTATCTATTCGGATCAGGAGACCAATCCGCGGGTGCTTCAAACGGATATACAGTCGATACGTGCAGGCTTGTATCAGTTGACGCGGTATTTGTCGGAGACCTCGCTCTCCAAGCATCTGCTTTTGTCCTACGATAATCGCAATTTCTATCTGGAAAACGGAAGCATTTCCCTTAAAGCCCTTGCCCAAAACACGATGCGTCTCAATGACAAAAGCACCGCCGAGCTGATGACCTTTGTCCAAAACCGGACGTTTACAGGAATCCGCGCCTTCATCTGTGAAGAAAATTCGAGTCAGAAAAGCTGGCTGGTCTTTGCATGTCCGGTTCCCAGCGGGAAAACTGTCGGTGACGGTATCATTTGTTATCTTATTCCAGACAGTGCGCTCGAAAAAATACTGGAGGAGATTTTGCTTTCCTATAGTGGCTCCGCACAGCTTTTGCAGGAAGACGGAACCGTGGTCGCATCCGTTTCTGTCGCCTCGGAGGACGCCAGGGAATTTGACTGGGAGGCGACGGCCGGTACGCAAAAGGGTTATTCCCTGTTCTACTATACCTCGGTCTATGGCTTTAAAATCCGCATTGCGATTGATTCACAGGATATTTGGGGCTCACTTTATCGCCTTCAGTTTAGAATTCTGCTGCTGCTTTTCGTTTTCTTTGTTTTGTGCGCACTGATAATTCTGCATCTTGGAAGGCTGAATGTGCGTCCGATCCATCGCATACAGGATATCGTGCAGGGGCAATATGGGCTGGCATGGGTTCAAAAAACCGCGCGGGACAGCTCGGACGTTTTTTCAGTGATACAGGAAGCCATACAGCAGTCTTTTCAGAAGCAGCATCAGAGCGAGGAATCGCTTAAACAACTGCGCAGCGATATCTTCTCACACATTCTTTCAATTTTGATAGAAGGAAATTCCTTCAAGGGCGATGATATTTCACAGTTGCTGCATCAGTTTGGGCTCCAGCTTTCCGGTCCGTATTATTGCATCATGGGGATTCCGATAGACGCCTTTGAGCATCCGATTAATTGGAAAAACATGTGGATACCGGAGATCAAATTCACGCTTTGCACAGCTGATGGGAGGGACTATTTTGTAACGGTAATCTGCTTGGACTCCTATGATCAGGAATATATCATGCGCGAAGAGTTTTTCTGGCAGACCTATGATATCCTGTCCTCCTACTGTACGGTGAGACCACGTGCCGCCTTCGGTATGGTTTATTCGAGTCTTTCGGAAATACCGCAGTCTTATCGGGAGATGCTGGCCAGCAGCAAGAGCCTTTTGAGCAGTGATTCCGATAAAATGATTGTATACTTTGATAAAATCACCAAGCTGAAACAGACTGCTTCCCAAAGCCTGGATGATCACCTTCAGGAGCTTGAAGCTGCGATTGTTCGCAAAAAATTGAAGGCTGCGCGGAAAGCCGTTGTCTCTATCCTGCAAATATGCAGCTCTTCCCCCTTTTCTGAGGAGGAGCGCAATTATTTCCGTTATAACCTTCTGCAAAAAATCTCCGAGGATTTCAAAAAAGGAGACGCGTCCATCGGGCTTCAGAGGCATCTGGCAGACATTTCAGTCTTAGACGACAATCAATTTTGTTTCTCGATAAAAAAGCTGTTTTCCGATTCAGAACCCTTTTGGTCCGAAATGGAATCGACATCGGACTGTCCGGATATTCTGGAGTTTTTGAAGGAAAACTACAAATCGTCGGAGCTTTCGTTGGAAGCCATCGCGGACAAATACAATATGTCCCTTTCAAGCATGAGCCGATATATCAAGGTGGAAACCGGCCTTGGCTACAGTGAATATCTTGTCAGTCTGAGAATGGCCGAGGCATGTCGTCTGCTCAGGGAAAGCGACAGAAGTATTCAATCCATTATTTGTGAGGTTGGATATATTGATAACTCCAGCTTCAGTCGGAAGTTTAAAAAACTTTATAATCTTTCTCCCAGTGAGTACCGGGAAAATTTTTCAAGCCGCATCCATACATCGTGAAGCTTCATTTTAAGGAAATGTGTGAGCCTTCAATTTTTTCTTGCAGATCGGAGGAGTTTTCATGAGCTTTCAGGCGGATTATCATATTCACCACCACGTCGATCCCTGTGCGGATACGGAGATGACCTTGCCAAACATCGATGAAGCGGCACATGCTATGGGATTGCAGGAGATCGCCGTTCTTACACACTGTTCGACACAGCTTCCCGGAGGTAAAGAGGATTGGGGCTGGTGGCATAAGCTCCGGAAAGATCGCTTTGCCGTATATCTTTCGGAGGTACGGAGCTTTTCCTCCGAATATGGAACGCAAATATATTCCGGTATCGAAACAGAGCTGGTAGATGATAGCGGAAGGATCGCGGCCACTGACGACCTTCTGCACAAGGTGGATATGGCGGCCCTTTCGCTGCACTATCTTCCAGATATCGCCGTTTTTCCGTGGCTGCCGGACGATTTTCCGCCTATCGGACATGGCGTGGATTTCCAAAAGCAATATCAGAAATGGCAGCGCGCGATAAGCGATATTCCTCCCGCCTTCATACTGGAGGCTCTGGCAGAGGCTCACATCAAAGCTATTCAAAAGAATCCCAAAATTCGAACCCTTGCCCATTTGGATGATATGTCCTACACTCCCGGGCTTTACGGTATCCGCTTTGAGGCTATGAATGAATCTCTTTTTACCGAGATTCTGGAGCCATTGATGCGTGCCGTGGCGGAGCATGAGGTGCTCTGGGAAATCACGGAAGCCTGCCCGCTCCGTCCGATGTTTCGGCGTGCCAAAGAGCTTGGCGTGCGTTTTACTCCCACCTCGGATGCGCACTTCATTTCTGACGGATGGGGGCCGTTGTCCAGACGCCGTGGAGCTGTGGAAAAATTGGAATCCATGGGGCTGGCAGCTTCTCCTGTTGTGATACGGTAAAGGCGGCGATTCAAATGAACGACTATTGTATACCTGCAAATCTTTCCCTTTGCGCAGCCCCCGCCGATACGGCCTCTCGCTATCCGGCGGCGAGTCAGGCTGAGGCTGCGGCTATGAGCTTTCCCAATCATTGCCGGAACGCAGAGGTAGAGGGTTCCTCCCAATGGTACCGTCAGCAGGACATCGCTCACACTCTAAGCCTGCGCCAGCAGCTTCCGCAGACGGGCAATATCCCTGCCCTTATCGGCTGTAAGGTCGAAACGCGGGCAGACCGCCCGATAGCGATGCTGCCGGTGCAGCTGCCGGTGCATATGATGTCTGTCGCTGCGGAATGTGGCCGCAAATTCTATTTTGGTTCGGATTCCCACAGCTCCGAGATCTTCCTGCGGCATCATTCCGACGAACGCATCGCCACAAAGGAGCCTTGAGAATGGAGGAAAGCTTTCATGACAGCTTTTGAACTGATGCAAAACCTTCTTGCCCGTCCCGGCAATTTTAGTCCATCCGCCATCGATACCTGTAAGGCGGGGGACCCCGATAATGAAATCCACAAGGTTGCCGTCTGCTGTATTGCTACGCCGGAGGTGATTCGGCAGGCTGCGGCTTGGGAAGCGGATCTTCTCATTACCCACGAGCCAACCTTTTACGATCATTTTGACTGTATCGACCAAAGCGACCCTGTAGCTCGCCAAAAAGAGTATACTGTACGGGAATCCGGCTTGGTCATCTGGCGTTTTCACGATGCTCCCCACACGGCTCCGGATCTTATAAACGCCGGACTTATAAAAGCTCTTGATCTGAAGGGGAGTTATGATGGGACGCTGCGATTTACGCTGCAGGACTCCAGTACACCGCGGGCGCTGGCGCTGAAAATCGAACAGCGGCTCGGAATCCGCCATGTCCGCATTGCCGGCTGTCCGAACATGGTGTGCCGGACGATCGGACTCTGTGCCGGTGCGTGCGATTTGCATGCCGTATTGCGAGATCCCTCCTTGGATTTGATTATCAGCGGCGAGCTTTGCGAATGGCGCGATGCGGAATATGTACGGGATGCTGCACAGATGGGACTGAGCAAATCGCTTCTCATTCTTGGCCATATGGGGTCGGAGCGGGACGGAATGCGGTTTTGGGCCGAGGACCTCGGCCTGGAATATCCCCGGCTGTCTATTCGGTATCTTGAATGCGGCGAGGTTTACACATATACGGATAATTCATGAAATCATTGACAGCTCCATGATTTCTGTGCTGTCTGCGCCGGCATACGGCACATAGACGACGATATCGGCTTGAGCAGAAAGCGCGGAGTGTCGAGCTGCCGATTCAGATGCTAAAGGTATCGAAATCGCAAAGCAGCCTCGGGGTTGTTGAGACCGGCGAAACGGATGGTGAAGAGCTCATTGCCTCACCGGAGCTATGAAAGCTCAAGACAGCCGGAGCTGCGCCGCGGCACCTCCGGAGGATGCGAGCGCTGCCGCCCGTGGGCCCCACGTGGACGGCAGTTTTCTTGTTGTAACTTTTCCGTGAAGCCAATTGACTTCTGTTGTCTAATCGTGTAGACTATATTGTGCAGTCTACTAATGTAGACAAGGAGGAGCCGGATATGGAAATACCGAAAATTCACGAGGGCGAATATCGCTTCTGCCTGATTATGTGGGAGCATGAGCCGGTTACTGCCTCCCGGCTTGCAAGGCTGTGTCAGGAGCAGTTGGGATGGAAGCGAACCACAACCTATACCGTCATTAAGCGTCTTGGAGAGCGCGGGGTGCTAAAAAACGAGGATGGCATCGTCACCTCTCTTGTTTCCAAGCAGGAGGCGCAGGCATGCGAGCTCGATGAGCTTGTGGAAAAGAGGTTCGAGGGCTCTCTGCCCGCCTTTATCGCCGCTTTTGCCAGGCGGCAGGATTTATCCACGGACGAGCTGGACGAGGTGCAGCAGATGATCGACCGCATCCGAAGGGGGGAGCCTCATGAGTGAACTATTTTTGAAAATCGTCAACATGAGCATATCCGCAGGCTGGCTTGTGATTGCTGTGTTGGCGCTGCGGCTTTGCCTGAAAAAAGCGCCGAAATGGGTGAGCGTTCTGCTTTGGGGCATAGTTGCCGTGCGGCTGGTTTTCCCCTTCTCCGTTGAGAGCGCCCTGAGCCTGATCCCAAGCGCCCAGACCGTCAGCCCGACGATTATGACGGAGCAGACGCCGTCCATCCAGACAGGTGTTCCCGCCATCAACCGTGTGGTCAATCCGGTCATCGGCAGCTCTCTTGCACCCGAACCCGGCGCAAGCGCAAATCCGCTTCAAATCTGGATTCCGGTTTTGGCAACCGTTTGGATAATTGTAGCTGTCGCGTTTCTTCTCTATGCCGCCGTCAGCTATCGGCGCCTGCGCCGCAAGGTCAGCGAAGCCGTCATCCTCCGGGATAACATCTATCAAAGCGAAAATGCCGGCTCACCGTTTGTGCTGGGGCTCATCAAGCCAAAAATCTATCTTTCGTATAACATGGACAGCCGTGAGCTTGCTCATGTGGTCGCCCACGAGCAGGCGCATATCCTCCGCAGAGATTATTGGTGGAAGCCGCTTGGTTTTCTTCTGCTGACGATCCATTGGTTCAATCCGCTGATGTGGCTCAGCTACGTGCTGCTGTGCAGGGATATTGAGCTTGCCTGTGATGAAAAGGTCATCAAGGAGCTTGACTGCGAGCAGAGAGCCAACTATACGCAGGCTCTTTTGGCTTGCAGCGTCAATCACCGCAGAATCACGGCATGCCCTCTTGCTTTTGGCGAGGTCGGCGTAAAGGAGCGCGTGAGATCCGTGATGAATTACAGAAGGCCGTCACTCTGGATTGTTGCAGCGGCTGTTATTATCTGTGCGGCCGTTGCAGTCTGCTTTTTGACAAATCCCAAGTCGAGGGGCTCGAACGATATTACTGAATTACTGGTCCCCGGCTCAACCTGGCAGTATCAGCTCAGCGACTACGCAGATTTCCCGTCGGATGCCGCTTTTACAGTGCAGGACAGCTCCTCCATTGTCGGAGCCATAGTCAAAAACGGCATGAGCACGGATTTTTGCCTTATGTACCGCGTAAGAGGGGCCGCCGGATGGGCTGAGTTTTATGGCTGCACCCCGGAATTGATAAACGAGGCCGAGTCGGACAGGTATCTCTTGTTCACCGCTGCTTTACGTGCAGATAACGGAAAGCTGGTTTTTCAAATGTCGGACGGACACGGATTATCTTATTTCGGAGCCCGTAAGGTAGTTTTCACTCAGGCGGCAAGCCCTTTGGCGTTGCACGCGGAAAATTGATTCGATTACCTTGAGGCTCCCAGCGAAATGATTCGGGACGGCTCCCCTGAATAGGCGACGGCAGGCTCGATTGGGAGGCTTTATCGCGGCCTGAAAACAAAGCTTTAAACGGACGGGTTTTGCCCGCGGACGCATTATTTTTGCTTGCGCACACCAATGTCATCGCACAAAAGCGCCTTGCCACAGGCAAAACCGTCCCGTTTTGGCGCTGACGCATTTACGCCGGAAAGGAAAAACCTTTCCGGCGTAAAGCTCTGTTTTCCTGTCGGTAGAGTCCTTCAACGGCGCGTTTGCACGCGGCTGCTCTCCGGCTGCGCCGGGCGGATATCCTCCCGTGCTTGCCGGCTTGAGTAACAGACAATTGCTACTCGGCCGACGCTCATGTCACGGCTTGCCCCTGCGTCTGCTTATAAAATCATGAAATCACGGTTATTCTCACTTTTATCCTCTTTTAGCTGTCCGTCCTGTCTGTTACGCCCGCGTATACCACATAGGCATAGTCGGCGCCGTTATAATATGAGACGGTGTACTCCTGCACCTGCAGGTCTTTGTTAAAGGAAAATCTGGTGCGCTTCATGATCGGCGCGCCGGGCTCGATATCCAACGCTCTGCCTGTCTCCTCATCGGCGGCAATGGCCTCAAACCGCTCCTCAACACCAACCGGACGTTCTATCCCCTGCTCCTCCAAAAGCTGGTACAGCGAGCCGTTATATCGCTCGCTTTCCAGCGGAAGCTCCTTTCGACTGAAAATATAGCTGTCGAACAGGACCATGGCCTTGCCGTCAGCGGTTCGGACGCGCCTGATATGGTAAAGCGTTTCGTTTATCCCGCAGGAGAAAATATCCGCAAGCCTCTCGTCCGCCTTAATTTTGTCAACCTCCGCAAGCTTTGTGCCGGGGATCATGTTGCGCTCGCGCATCTCCTCCGTAAAGCTCCTGATGCAGGTCAACTGCTCCTCTATCTTTTCCCGCCCCGAGACCATCGTGCCCTTGCCGCGGGCGCGGACGACCAGCCCCTCCTGCTCCAACGATTGGAGAGCCTGCCGGACGGTGATACGGCTGACCGAGTAAAGCTCCTGCAATTCCAACTCCGTCGGGATGTTCTGGCCGTATTTGTATGCTCCGCTCATTATCTTTTCCTTCAGATCTTGGCTTATCTGCATGTAAAGCGGAACCGCACCCTTAGAATAATCCAGCATTTTCATGTTTTTTCTCCGTTCCTCCTCACATAATTGCGTATCACCCCGACCTGCCCGCCGTTTCGCGGACAAATGGTACATTCCCGGCCTCCGCCGGGGCGCAACCGCCTCTGAAACAGAACCGACGCGTTGCATTTGTTATAACATCATAATAATATTGTAATAGCTTTTGCGCTGAAAGTCAACGGCTTTCTTGAAGCATCGGAAAATTTGCTGCATAATAAAAGCCGGGATCGGACGGCGGTTCGATCCCGTTGCCTGCAAATAACGTATTTTGTCTCCTCAAGGCATCTGCTGCGCGGCGGGCTTTTTCAGCGTCTCCGCAAGCGCTCTTGCCGCCGCGGGAATCTCCGGCGCAAAATCGAGGTACCAGCTCTCCGTTTCAAGCAGATATGCCCGCCGGAAAGCCTCGTCAGCCAGCACAGCGCTGCAAAGGTTGTGCAGCCTGTCCGCACCCTTGACCGCAAACGCGAGAGGATCCGCCTTTATCCCGGCGATATAGTCCGCCATGGCGCAGCCGCGGCGCTTGGTCAGCCGCTTCACCGCCTCCAGCACCCGTTTCCCGCCGATGGCCTCGATCTCCTCCTCCGTAGCGTCGGTGTCCTCGAGCAGGTCGTGGAACAGCGCCGTTATCACACAGTCCTCGCCGCAGCCGCGCTCCTCCAACATTCTTGCCACGGCGACGGGATGCGTTATATAGGGCACGCCGTCGAGCCTTATCTGCCCGTCATGCTTTTCGGCGGCAAATTCCAGCGCCCTTTTCCGGCGGTCATTCATCGTTCTCCACCAGCTTTTCCCGTTTATATTTCTCACGGCCACTTCCCGCCCCGCCTTTCTGCGGCCGATACGCTCCGCTTTATATTATTATACTTCCTTCTCGCCATCCGGGCAAGGGGCAAACGCCCCACTTTTGCAAAAAACAAAGAAATGAGCTCGATTTTTGCAAAAGATATTTTATTTTTGCGATAAATGTGCTATGATAATATAAATGCGATTTTTATTGAGCGCCGCCCTTCCCACCTTCCCTTTCCCGATAAGGAGTGACCCTGAAAGTGTACTATAACCTGTATGACAGCCACACGCACACCGACAACTCTCCCGACGCGCACCACTCCGCGATGATGCTCTGCGAATCCGCAGTAAGCCGCGGCATATCCGGCATCGCTATAACCGATCACTGCGACATGCAGGATTACGATACCGACAACTATGCCATGCGCATCCGCCAATCATATTTCGAGACGCTCAAGGCCAAGAGCGTGTTCGGCAATTCGCTCTCCATCTGCTCCGGCATAGAGATGGGACAGCCGCTGGAGACCCCCGGCAAGGCGGACGCAATCCTCGACAGCTATTGCTTCGACTTCATCCTCTGCTCGCTGCACGCGCTGACCGGACAGCGGGACTTCTACTTCAACTATTACGCCAACCATTCCGCAAAGCAGCTTGATATCATCTTTGACGCCTATCTTCGGCTGCTTATCAAAACCATCCGCTGGGGGCGCTTCGACTCGCTCGCACATATGACCTATCCGCTGCGCTATATGATAAATAAGGATGGCGAGACGGTCAGCCTGCACAGGCACATGGAGCTTATAGACGAAGCGCTCACGCTGCTGATACATAACGGCAAGGCGCTGGAGATCAACGCCTCCGGTCTGCGCGGGACGCTCGGAGACACCATGCCGCCGCTGCTCATCGTCAAGCGCTATCGCGAGCTTGGCGGCGAGCTGATAACCCTCGGCTCCGACGCGCACAGCTGCTGCGACGTCGGGGCGGGACTTGACGTTGCGATGGCCCACGCGAGCGCCGCCGGTTTCCGCTACTTCGCTTTTTATAAAGAGCGCCGCCCTCAGATGTACAAGCTGCTGTAAGAACGATCAAATTTTAGGGGTGTTACACTTGAGCAACGAAAACGCAGTATCACTGCTGCGCACCGAAAGCTACGACCCGGATGTCATGCGCGCGGCGGTGGACAGGCATTTCGCCGCACTTGGGCTGGACGAAACGATAAAGCCCGAAACGCGCGTGATGATAAAGCCGAACCTTCTGATGAAAGCGCCGCCCGACGCCGCCATAACCACCCATCCTGAGCTTGTCGCGGCTATTATAGACAAGCTGCAAGCGCTCGGCGTGCGCAATATCGTCATTGCCGAAAGCCCCGGCGGCGCCTATTCCCGCCCGCTGCTCGGCGCAATATACGGCGCATGCGGCTACAGGCGCTTTGAGAGCCTTGACGGCGTGACGCTGAACTACGATACCTCGTCAAAGCGCACAGCCTTTCCGCGGGGCGGAACCGTCCGCGAATTTGAGCTTATCTCCCCCGTTTTCGACGCTGATTTCATCATCAGCGCCGCGAAGCTCAAGACCCACGCACACACCGGCTTTTCCGGCGCGGTCAAAAACCTGTTTGGCACCGTTCCCGGGCTGATGAAGCCGGAATTTCACTTCCGCCTTCAGACGCGCGAGCCGTTCTGCGACATGCTCGTCGATCTGTGCGAGTGCGTCAAGCCGTCGCTTTCGATCGTCGATGCAGTCTGGTCGATGGAGGGCGACGGGCCATCCGGCGGCGACAAAAAATACACCGGCTTCACCGCCGCCTCGCTCAACCCCTATTACTGCGACCTCGCGCTGTGCGGCGCAATGGGCTTTGCCCCGGAGGAATCCGGCACCGTGACCGCTTCCATAAAGCGCGGGTTGTGCCCGGATTCCGTTGATAAGCTTGAGCTTATCGGCGACACGGAGCTTATCGGCGCTTACAGCTTCACTCGCCCAAAATCCGCCGACCTGAACTTCACCGGCAGATTTCCCCCCGTCGCCGCTCCGCTCATCGAGAAGGCCGAACGAACCGTCCTTTCGCCGCGCCCGCACGTCAAGCGCAGGATGTGCGTGGGCTGCGGCAAATGTGCCGAGAGCTGCCCCGCAAAGGCGATCACCATCTCCAAACGCCGCGCGTCGATCGATTATTCCAGGTGCATCCACTGCTTCTGCTGCCAGGAGATGTGCCCGATACGCGCCATCGTCATCCGCCGCCTTTCCATCCTCAAGCTCTGATGCTCCCGCGCCATATATCATTAATTCTCAGGAGGGACCGTGTTGGAAACCAACCACTGCGGACGCGCCAAAACACACCGAACCGGCTGCCGCGCGCCCGTCATAACCGTAAAAGCCCCCGCGAAGCTGAATCTTTTTCTTGACATAACCGGCCGCTGCGAGAACGGCTATCATATGATGGAGATGGTCATGCAAACGGTCGATCTCTACGACATCGTAACCATATCGCTTGCAGACTCCGGCGATTCCACAATCATCTGCAACGGCTCGGACGTGCCGCAGGACAAGAGCAACACCGCGCTGCGCGCCGTCAGTGTCTTTTTTGAGCATACAGGCATCGCCAACCCAGGTATACATATCCACATCGAGAAAAATATCCCGTCGCAGGCAGGGCTTGGAGGTGCAAGCTCCGACGCGGCCGCGGTGTTCGTCGGGCTCGACCGCCTTTTCGGCACCGGGCTTACGCTCGACGAGCTGTGCGCTCTCGGCGCAAGGGTCGGCGCCGACGTTCCCTTCTGCATTTTCGGCGGCACCGCGCACGCCGAGGGCATCGGCGAAATACTGACCGCCCTGCCGCCGCTGTGCGAGGAGCAACGCTTTGTCATCGTCAAGCCGGACTACGGCGTCTCAACCGTCGAGGCCTTCGCCAAGTTCGATTCACTGCTCAAAAAAACCTCCTCCTTCGCCATCGCCGATATGCTCCGCGCCATCGCCGCACGCGACCACGCGCTCATCGGCAAGCTGCTCTGCAACGTATTTGAGCAGGTCGTGTTCCCGGAGCGCACCGCCGCGATAAAGCGTACGCTGTTGCGCGAGGGCGCGCTTGGCGCGGTCATGTCCGGCAGCGGAAGCTCGGTTTTCGGGCTGTTCAGCGATATCGCCGCCGCCCGCCGCGCCGCCGTTGAGCTTGCCGATTTCGGCGAGACCTTCCTCGTCAAGCCCATCTCCACCGGAGCGTATGTCGGCTGAGCGCTGATTTATGATGCCGTCCGCGGCATAGCCTTGGCTGCGGCGCAAATTGTATTGCCCGGCAGGGAATTTCCCCTTGCCGGGCAACGATTTTTTCTCCGTTGTTCTCACGCCAGAGCGGCTCTTTTGTGAATAAAACGTTTTAGAAGCGCAGCTCTGTCTCGGCCTCTCCGTCAAAGTTGTCTATGAACACCTTCTCGCGCTCCGGGCAGTAGCGTCCGACGCTGACCTCCGACGCGTGCAGCCGCTCCGGATGCGGCAGACGGATGGAAACGGTTTTCGGGCAGTCAAAGCCGTTGGATTCAAGCTTTATCCTTGCGCGGATAACGCCCCTTGCTTCGAGCTGTGATTCCACGCAGACCGATAGCCGCCCGTACCGCGTGGCCATGCCGTCGAAGGCGATTCGCTTGCCGTCTTCGAGCCACCTTCTCGGCACAGCGCCAAGCATATCAAGGCTTCCGTGCTCGTCCATGCAGAGCATCCAGCGGCAGCGCATGAGGAACCAGCCCTCCTCGTGGGTCTTGTGCGGGCTGACCTGATAGAGATGCTCCCAGAAGGTATAGGTTTCGCGGTCGGCAAGCGCGGACATAAGGTTATAGAACTCGCTGATATACGCGCCGGTCTGGCCAAGCAGGATATTGCCATAGGGCTGGAGGTTGTAATAGGGCTGGCTGTAGCCCGCGTTGTCCACGGCGAGCAGCTCTGCAAAAACGTTTGAGATAAACTTCATGTATACATGATCTGCCGGGAGCACTCCGTTGGTCACGAGATAATGGCCGCCGCCGAGGTTGGCGTCCTCGATCACCATCGAGCCGTGGGTATAGCAGGTTCCGCCGAGCGCAAACTGGCTCAACAGGCCAAGCACGTTGCGCTCCGGCCAAAGACTGACCGTGGGCGCCCAGCTCCCATCAGACAGCGGCACGACCGGCGCGACTGCAAAACTCTCGGCAAGCGATTCGATGATGTTTGCCTTCAGCTCCTCCGCAAATACGCCGATGCGGTCGCTTTCCTCCTTGTCGATATAGGCGAGCGCGTCGGCAACGCTGCGCAGACCGCCGTAGGTGGTGGCATTGAGCATATACGAGTGGAACGGCTGCTCAACGTCGGCTACCTTGCCGTATATCATGCCGTAGCCCCTGCCGCGCAGGCTCTCGTCGCGGCTCTCATCCGCCCAACGCATGATGTAGTCGCAGCCGCGGATGAGATTGTCCTTTATCGAGCGCAGCCACTCGACGTCATGGGTATATTTGAAGTGCTCGGCGGCGTTCCACAGCCCGCAGCCGGTCTCGGACATATAGGTGCCGAAGTTCTGCATGAAGCCGTCGGGACGCTGCTTTTTTATGAAGTACATCACCGCACGCCTGGCAAGCTCCGTATCGCCCATGGATTCGATATACTGTATTATCGGCGTGCTCTCGGTGCCGATCGGGGTATACACTCCCACCACCGGCGCTACCGCTCCGTCCGGCTCATTGCCAAAGCAGACGAGATCGAAGTGCAGGAAGCCCGCTTTCATCATCTCCTCTATGCGCTTTTCCGGCAGCTCGAGCTTGGCCGTCCGGTCAAGCTTTGCGTTCCAAAAGGCGGTGCATTCGGCAAGCTTTGCGTCAAAATCGGTTTTCATCAGCGCCTCGGCGCGCTCGCGCGGAATGGGACGGTGCGGGATTTTGCAGATATAGACAGCCTTTTCGCCCGGCGCAAGCAGCACTGACGAATCGACGTCGGTGAAGGGACGGCCGTTGAGGGAGGACACCATGAACACGCGTCCGCTCGATTCAAAGCTGCTCATGCCGTTCTCACGCCTGATTGCCCAGTTGCTGAATGCCGGCTGTGCGTCAACGTTGGGCTGCGGCAGGCGCATGAAGCAATATTTAGGCGCATTCGAGGTGTTGACCGCCTCGACGCGCAGGTACATGACCGTCTCGTCGTCGCGGAAAATTTCCCCATCGTGCAGGCGCTTCATCTCCGCCTCCTGCTCCGGTGTCGGAGCCCCGTGATACGCTCCGTAGTGGTCAGCAACGAGTATATTTGTTCCTAAAACGTTTTCGGCGGTGAGCGGCGCTATCTCATTTGTGACGAACAGCTTGTGCTCGTATTTAACGGCTCCGTCGTCGTTGCGCACGTTGAGGATGGGCAGCACTCCCTGCTCGAGACGGCGGGTCAGATGGTAATTCGTGCCGATGCCGCGCCCGGCAAAGTAGTCGAAGCGGATATCCGCGTCTCCCATCTCCTCATATTTGACCGGCGTATGGTGGTAATACGGAGTGATGGTGTCCCAAAGCTGCGCGTCGTTCACCACTTGGTGCGGCGCCACCTCAAACATCCTTATGTCCCGGCTTATTCCCATCCATATTGGCGCGCGCATGCTTCTGGTCTTTGCTGCGGCGCTCTCGAAGCTCTCCTCAGGCAGGCTTTCAAGGCGCTCCAACTCGCTCATTCTTCCGCCCTTTTCGATTTCCTCGACAATTTTGAAATAATCCCGTTCATCGCCTCCCTCGGTCACGACAACGCCATATTCGCGGATATATATAGGAAATTTCGCGTTCACGTCGCGCACAAAAAAGCTGAACGGAGCGTCCGTGCGCACCGTAACAACCGTCCCGAACGCACCCGGGTCAAGCCTCGCGCCATCTGCGCTGAAATCAAGGCGGCGGCAGTCCTTCGCCAGCGCAAAGCCGTCACTGCTGAGCTTCCCCTCGTTTGTTATCTCGAGCCTTCCCGCCATTCCGGGCTTTTTCCAAAGTATCGATATACGTTTTTCCATTCTCTCTTCATTTCTCCTTTCCGGAACACATCTGATATAAACCGATTTAGTCCCATACGAATATTATAAACAAAGTCCCTCCAAAATTCAATCCGTAAAACGGGAATTTATTTTAGGCATAAAAAGAGCCGGCGTCTGAAGCTCTGTTCGGACGCCGGCTCTTGACCGCGTTTGTTTATCTGTAAAGAGATTTGCCGAAAGACTTTAGGTCCTGGGTGGCCTCGACGACTCTCTTCGCCATGCCGTTTTCGCCCTCCTTGAGGTAGGAGCGCGGGTCGTAAAGCTTCTTCACGCCGACTTCGCCATCCACCTTGAGGACACTGTCGTAGTTTTTGAACATGTGATCGACTATCGGACGGGTGAAGGCATATTGAGTGTCGGTATCGATGTTCATCTTGATAACGCCGTAGGTCAACGTCTCCTCGATGTCGCTCTTTTCGGAGCCGGAGCCGCCGTGGAAAACAAAATAGAAGCGCTTGTCGTCGCCATATTTCGCCCTGAGCGCCGCCTGACCGTCGCGCAGAATCTTCGGGTTGAGCTTGACGTTGCCGGGCTTGTACACGCCGTGAACGTTGCCAAAGGTCGCAGCGAGGGTGTAGAAGCCGCCCTCGACGGTGGACAGGGCCTCATAGGCAGCGATCATGTCCTCCGAGGTGGTGTAGAGCTTGGTGTTCGCGACGCCCTCGTTGTTGACGCCGTCCTCCTCGCCGCCGACGACGCCCGTCTCGATTTCGAGTATAATCTCGTTCCTTGCGCAGCGCTCAAGCAGCTTTCTGGCGGTGACAAGGTTTTCCTTGAGCGGGATGTCGGAGCCGTCGAACATGTGGCTGTTGAACAGATTCGGCAGACCGGCGGCGCGGCGGCGCTCGGTCTCGGCTATCAGCGGCAGCAGGAAGCTGTCCAGCTTTTTGCTCTGGCAGTGGTCGGTGTGCAGCGCGATGAATATGTTATACTTTTCCGCAAGCAGGTGCACATGGTTTGCAAGGCTGATTGCGCCGATAACGCTGTCGTTGACGGCGCTTCCGGAGGCGTGAGCCGCGCCGCCGGTGGATACCTGAACGATGCCGTCAGAGCCGGCCTCGGCGAGGCCCTTGAGAACCGCGTTTGCTGTCTCAAGATTGGAAACGTTGAACGCAGGATAGGCGTAGCCGCCTTTGGACGCTGCATCGAGCATTTTGCGATACTGTTCGTAATTTACTATAGGCATTGTCAAAACCCCTTCTCAACGGCAGTTGCCGTGCTATTAACCGTTAAATATTATACACTTTTTCGACGCCGCTGTCAAATAACAAAGCGTAAACTTTGCTGTTTTGCCGGGCATTTTAGCTCACCACTTGTTCTTGCGGTATCTTATGCGGTTTTTGAGAAATAACAGCTTCTGCTTAACGAGCTTGATGAGATCCTCCCCGAAGAAGATGAAGTAGTTGACAAGGCTCAACAGTATCGACGCGCGCACGGCCCAGCCGCCGAGGATGAACATCACGATGAACAGCAGCGCGTCCAGCAGCGCAAGCCACTTTATACGCACCGGAATGATGAAGAACAGCATGAGCCGGTGGTCGGGATAGAGCGTTGCGAAGGCGAAGAACAGCGAGAGATTGAGATACATGTTGTAGCCCTCTCCCGAAATGAGCGCTGCGGCGATGATACCGAGCGCGCCGATGAGGTAATAGACGTTGAACTTGAAGGTGCCCCATGTCTGCTCCAGCGCCGTGCCGATGAAATAGTAGAAATACAGCGAGAATATTATCCAGATAATGCTGTTCGACGGCGGCTCGAACAGAAATGTCACAAGCCTCCAGAGCTGTCCCTGAAACAGCTTCTCACGGGAGAGGCTGAGATACTCGAATATGTCCGCATTCGGGATAATCAGCCGCCCGATGAACACCGCAGCCATTCCGATGACGATGTACAGCATCAGCCCCTGTATCCCGAACCTGCGCCCGTATTTGTATTCCAGCCTGTATATCCATCTGTTAAGCAATTTTAAGCTACCTCCATCAGAAAATGACCGTTCAGCCCTCAACAATATTTATATTGGAAAAATAGTGCTTCAATATCCATTCGCAGCTCTTGCCCTTCGCGGCGTAGAGATCCGCTCCGTACTGGCTCAGACCGACTCCATGGCCATAGCCCTTTACGGTGAATATAAACTTGTCGGTCGAGCTTTCGTACCTCACCGAAAACGCCGCCGAGCGCAGCAGCATCCGGGAGTTGCGCACCAGACCCTTTTCGCGCATCGCCCTGCCGGTGGTGGTGATGTTTCCCACCCTTATCCTGTGGACGTACAGCTCCTCCGGGGTGGTGTAGCTGAGCGTCTCGAACCAGCTTGTCTTGTCAAGGCCGGAGAACGACGCGCCGAGGTTGTTTTCGAGCATCGTCTGCACCTCGCTTGCCGTCAGCGTAAGCGTCGTCTCGTAGCCCGGCGCATCCACGTCTATCCAGCTATCCACCGAGACGAGGTTGCGCACATATCCTCCCCAGACCATGTTCGAGGGGTTGGAAACGCCCGCCGAGGCCGCATAGTAGGTGACCGGTATCGGGCGCCCGCTGAGGTCGTCCACCATGTATTTGCCAAGCACGCTTGCGGTGAGGTTGATCACGCGGTTTGTCGGAGCCTTCAACCCGACGCCGGTGATGGTCGTGCCGTGATATTTAAGATAGGTATAACAGGCTATCGCCTGCGCCTTTATGGCCTCGTCATTGAAGTTGCCTCCAATCTCCGACATCACCATCCGGCTGACCGCCTCGAGCGCCGTATAGCTGTTGCCGTTGACGGTATATGTCTCGTTTATGCCTGATGCCGTCGTGCTGCCGCTCGAGGACTGATCATAGAGCTGATCCGGCTTTGCGGGCTGCATCTGCGGCTTCACCGTGACCGCCGCCTGCGCAGCCTGTTGCTGCGGCGGCTGCGGTTGCGGTTCCGGCTCCGGCTGCGGTTGCGGCTCAGGTTGCGGTTGCGGCTCCGGCTGCGGTTGCGGCTCCGGCTCGGGCTGCGATTCCGGCTGGGATGAGCTTTCGGATGACTCGGACGCGCTCTGCGAGGACTGCTCGGACTGAGGCTCCGACGGCTGCGATTCAACCTGCGACTCCTGCGAGCTTGACTCCGCGCTCGTCTGCTGCGACTGCTCCGGCAGGCTCGAGCTTGACTCCGCGTGGCTGCTCTGACTGTGCATGCTCTGCTGCGAATGGCTTTGCTGCGGGTGGCTGCTCTGCGGAGACGGGACGTAGCCGCTGTCCTGAACCTTGTTTTTGGCGTAGAGCTGGTACCAGCGCGTAGGCATAAGCGGATCGTCGTTATACGTCGCCGTCGAGGTTTCGAAGTCCGCAGCCTCGCCGTCTCGCAGCTTTCTTGCCACCACGACAAAGCGCGCCTCGGTAAACTCATACGAGCAGGTGGAAAGGGTCAGCAGCTTGTCGTTGCCATTGACGTCGTCCTGTATCGTTATCAGCGAGCGCCTGCGGCATTCGGTGATGTAGGCCTCGGTCGAATCATAGTCTCCGTCGATGAAAAGCTGATACTGGAACACCGGCCCGTCCGATTCCTTGACGTTGGCGATGAACATCGCGATGATCTTGTACTGCCCGTCGCGATAGATGCTGTTAAATGTTATCACAGGGTGCTGGCGGTAATAGTTGATGTTTTTGTATTCCATCAGCTCGCCGAACATCTGGTTATCGTGCATATTATGCCCGTAAATCAGCGTGTTCGTGCTCTCTTTTTCAAGATCGACCTCGTAATCCACAAACGGTATGCCATATTGGCTGCTTTCGCCCAAAAAGTTGCGGCGCAGATAGTAGTCGTTATCCGCCGCCTGCACGACCGGGTAACTCAGTATCGTGTCCTTGATCTCTATGTATCCCGCGATGTCGGGATTTGCGGCATAGAGCGCCGCGAACTTCACCTGATAATCTCTCGGATAATTCTCCGGTATTTCGACCTCTCCGCCCTCGCCAAGGGTGTACATATCGGCGAGCGAGGATATAAGCCGCTTGTTGTTCGAGCCTTGCAGGTAGTAGTTGGCAAGATAGCCCATCGCGCCGATAAAGACGCAGATTGCGACAAGAAACACCAGCTTGCGCGCAACGGCGCCGCCGGAATCTCCCTTGCAGGGGAAAATCTTTGCGAAAAAGCCCTTTTTCTTGCCCGCGCCGTTTTCCGCCGTTCTGTCTGTGTTCGGGTCATATCGCCTCACCTGAGGCTGCTCCGGCGCGTGATATTGCTGCTGAGGCGGCTGGATTGACCGCGGATACTGCGGCTCCGGCTGACGGCTCACGCCGCTCCACGCCGAAGTATAGTCGTCGTCGCGGCTTATCTGCGCGCTGCGCACGGCTTGCGGCTGCTGATATGCGCTCTCCTGCGTAACCGCAAAGCGTCCGCGCACGGGAGCCCGCGACGTCGTTGCAAAGCCCGCTGCAAGCCCACTTGTGACACCCGCAACGACCGAATCGACATCCGCCGCGCCCGCCATCTTTTCGGGATAGGCCATCGCCACGCGCCTGATGAGATCAAGAAGGTGCTGCGCTAACAGCAGCCGGACCTCTTCCACCGTCATGCCGTCCACCGGCGCGCTGACGCGCTTTGTCCAGACGTTCACGCCGTCGCAGACGGAGCAAAACGCCTGTATACTTCCCGACGGCGCGCCGTCGCTCGAAACCGTCTCGCAGGCAATCGCGGCTCCCAGCGACGCGCCGCCTGCCTTTTGGGCCGCACGCGCCATCGCCGCCGACATCTGCTCGCTGACCGGCTCGCACTTTCGCAAAAAGCGTTCCGGCAGGCCAAGGCGCTCCTCCTTCGCCCGTGCGGAGGTGGAGGAAAAGTTGAATTTTATAAGCTCCCACGCGTCCTGCTCATCCGAAAGCAACGACATGACAGCTCCGCGCGTTCCGGCCTCAGCCAGTCCGACGGACAGCCGCTTCGCCTTGAGCTGCTCGACGAGGGCCTGTTGCAGGCTGTCGGCGTCCACAGCGTATATGTGGCTGCCGATGCGCTCGATCAACGTCTTTATCAGCGCCGTGCTGCTTTGCAGCGCGTTTTGCCGCGTCTCGGCAGCCGCAGTAACTCTGATTTGCAGATCATATCCGCGGCCCTCTATCGCTGCCGCCGGATTTGTCTGCGCAAGGATATCCGGTATTGCGTCCCTTATCTCCGCCGCAGTCAACCCGAAGCAACGCACCGTTCTCGCGACGGTAACTCCGCCGCAAAACTCGGATAGCAGCGGCTTTACCTGCGTGCGCAGCATCTCCTCAAATTCCATGGGTCGAGAGGGCATGATGAAGATGCACTGCTTTCCGGCAGAGAGGTAGCAGCCGGGCGCGACTCCTGGGTCGTTTGCAAGCGCAACTCCGCCCTCCGGCAGACAGGCCGCGTGCTCGAACTCGGCGCGCATCTCAACGCCGCGCTGGGCCATTATCCGGCGTATCCGCTGCAATTCGCCGTCACGCCGCTCCAGCCGGAAGCCAAGCGCGCGGCTGACATATTCTATCGTATCGTCCTCGGCGAGCATACCCACGCCGCCGGAAATGAAAATTATATCGCTGCGGTCAAGCGCGCGGATCAAAGCGCTTCTCAGCGCCGCGCGCCCCTCTCCCGCTGGCGATTTGTATTCCAGCCGCACCCCGTACAGCCTGAGCTGCGTCTCAAGCGCAGGCACATTCTGTTCGAGCAGCCGGAGCTGATGCTCGGCACGCCCTCCGGCTGCAATTATCTCAGCAACATACGCCGTCACCTGCCGTTCCTCCTTCCGTCAGCTCCCAGCACGGTCAGCACGGCGTTTTCGACGCACTCGTCTATCAGCTCGCCGGCGTCCGGAATCAGCGACTCGGAGCGCTCGATCAACTGGATATTCGGGCGGGTGCGCGGATGTCTCGGTGTGAACACCGTGCAGCAGTCCTCGTAAGGGAGTATGGATGTATCGAAGGTATCTATCTTCTCCGCTATCGCAATTATCTCCTTCTTGTCCATTCCGATGAGCGGACGCAGCACCGGCAGACCGCTGGCGGCGTCGGTGCAGGCGATTGCAGGCAGCGTCTGGCTTGCCACCTGTCCAAGGCTCTCTCCGGTTATCAGCGCGCCGCAGTTCTGGCGTTCGGCTATCCTTGTAGCGACTCGCATCATGAACCGGCGCATTATCACCGTGAACAGCTCCTCCGGGCAGCAGTCCTTGATACGCTCCTGAACTCTTGTGAAGGGTACGACGAACAGCGCGACGCCGATGGAATAATCGCAGAGCTTCTCCGCGAGCTTTATCACCTTCAGGCGCGCGCGTTCACTGGTATAGGGTGGGCTTTCAAAGTGTACGCCGACAAGCTCTACGCCGCGCTTGGCCATCATGTAGCCTGCGACAGGGCTGTCTATGCCGCCGGAGAGCAGCAGCGCCGCGCGCCCGCCTGTGCCGACGGGTATCCCGCCCGCTCCCTCGACCGCGTCGGTGTGCACATATGCGCTCTCGTCGCGCACCTCGACCGTCACCGTCACCTGCGGGTGATTCACGTCCACTCGCAGGTTAGGGAACGCCTCAAGAAGTATGCCGCCGAGCTCGGCGCATATCTCCGGCGATTTCATCGGGAATTTCTTGTCCGAGCGCCGCGCATTGACCTTAAAGGTCTCATATTCCGGCAGCGTATCCGCAAGATATTCCTTAGCGCAGGCGGCTATCTCTCCGAAATCCTTTGGCGCAACGCAGGCTCTTGTCAGCGATACGACTCCGAACAGCTTCTTTAGCCGCTCAAACGCCTCATCCACGTCGGCGCCCTCGAGCGGACGCACAACTATCGTGGACTGCGACTTTACAAAGCGGAAACCGCCAAGCCCGCCGAGCACCTGCTTCGCATTTCTGATGAGTCTGTCCTCGAACGACGCTCGGTTTAATCCCTTGAGCACAATCTCGCCGTCCTTGAGCAGTATTATCTCCTTGAAAGCCATTGCTTACTCTCCTTGCCCGGAGCGAAGTCCGGTGGTTAAAATCAGGGGAAATCTATCCTTTAAGCTCTGAGCGGGCGTCGCGAATGCCCTGCGCGAGCACCTCCACGTCCTCAGGCGTGTTGTATGCCGAAAAGCTTATCCTCAACGCCGAATCGATGCGCTCGTCCGAGATTCCCGCCGCCGCGAGCACATGACTCTTCGCGCCTTTTGAACACGCCGAGCCGCTGGAAACGTACACACCGCGCTTTTCGAGATAGTGCAGCAGGATCTCCGACCGCAGCCCCACCGCCGAGACGTTGACTATATACGGCAGCGCATCCGCCGGGGAGTTGACGAAAACGCCATCCTCGCCCGCAAGAAGCGCAAGCAGCTTATCCCGCAGCCCGGCGGCGTGACGCAGGCTCGCGTCAAGTCTTCCCGCCGCAATGTCCGCCGCAAGCGCAAATCCCACAGCCATCGCGACCGGCTCGGTACCGCTGCGCTGTCCGGATTGCTGTCCTCCGCCGATTATGAACGGCTGTAATGTGAATCCCTTTTGTATGTACATCGCCCCTATGCCCTTGGGCGCGTGTAGCTTGTGTCCGCTGACGGTGACGAGCTGCGCGCCGAGCTTTCCGCAGCCGAGCGGAAGCTTTCCGAACGCCTGCACTGCGTCGGTGTGCAGCGGAACGTCCGGGTTTTTGCGCTTTATCGCGCGCGCGATGCCCGCTATGTCGTTTATCGCGCCGGTCTCGTTGTTGACGAACATCACGCTGACAAAAGCGGTCTCTCCGTCCACCGCATTAGCGACGGCCTCAGGCGTTATCCTGCCGTTCTCGTCCGGCGCAAGCCTGACCGTCTCAAAGCCGTCCCGCTCCAGTCTCGCCGCCGCCTTTTCCACAGACGGATGCTCATAACCGGAAATAACGGCCTTTTTGAAGTGTTTGCGTTTGAGCGCCAGCCCGTATATGGCCGCGTTGTTTCCCTCGCTGCCGCCGCTGGTAAAATACACCTCCTGCGGCCTTGCACCCATTGCCCGCGCAAGCGTCTCGCGCGCTTTTTCCAGCTCCAGCTCCGCTTCAAGCCCCCTTGAGTGCAGCGACGACGGATTGCCGTAGACTCCGCACATGCTGTCGTATATTGCTCTTGCGACCTCCGGCAGCACCGGCGTCGTCGCGCTGTTATCGAGATATGCCTCCCGCATTGTCACACTTCCCGTATCCCGCCGTCTTCTCTGTGTCCGAAACGGCGTGCAATTACTGCATTATATTCCAAACTGTAATATTTCATCAGACAATTACTCATACTGACCCCATGATAATCTTTATTATATCAAACATACGCAAAAAAGTAAAGTGTCTTGCCGGAATCAGTCCCGCAAAACACTTTTTTTTACTTTATTGTAACAAATTTCGCGTCATTCGTCCGCGATGCACAGCAGCGCCGATACGCTGTCACCGCCAAGCTGCGAGCGCTCGAGGTGTCTCAGCAGCAGGTAGTCCAGCCACTGCGCCGCGTCCTGCGATTTGCACAGGTCGATCATGCACTCCGTTTCGCTCACCTGCCGCCACAGGCCGTCGGAACCGGCAAGCAGTGCGCATCCCGGCGATATCTCCGTTTCCGCTGCGGTTATGTCCGGCGTTTCGCCGAACCGTCGTATCTCGCCGTCGGCAAAAACCGCCAGCACCGCCGAGCCGGCGCCTGCCCAAACCGCCGTCCCGCCGCGCACCGTCAGCAGCGCCGCGTCGAACACGCTCCCGACGAAGCCGTCCGCTCCGGCCTCCTTTATCACACCGCGCAACGCCTCCCGCGCGTCGTCCGCACAGAAAACCTCCTCCGCAAGCTCGATGAGCCGCAGCGACGCCAGCCTTGCCGCGCTCACTGCGGCGGTCTTCTCGCTCCCGGCGGAGCAGAGCGCCGCGACAAGACCAAACTCGCGCTCCCTCCACAGCAGCGCATCGCAGTTGATTGCGCGTCCGGCGCGGTTGCTGTAGCCTGCGGTCTCCAGTCTCATCAGCCTCTCACCTCTCCGTTCCTGTCAGGCTTTCTATAGCTTTATCGCGACCGCGGAATAATTGTCCTGACCCGGCAGGTCAGCCGCGGCAATTTCGCGCTCTATGCCCTCGCAGCAGCCCTTCGGCGGCAGCGCCATCAGCCGCGCGAGCTGTTTGTCGCCCAGCGTACCGCTCACCCCGTCGGAGCAAAGCAGCAGTGCGTCCCCCACGCACAGCCCGAAGCTGCGCACAAAACAATCCGGCGATATGCTTTTAGCGCCGATATACTGCGACAACGCGTGGCGCTGTGTGCTCTCCAGCGCCTCCTCCACGCTTATGCGGCCCGCGGCGGCCAGCCTGTACAGCTCGTTCTGGTGCGTGTGCCGGAGATTCAGGCGATATAATTTTCCGCGTCTCAGCAGCAGCACATCGCTGTCGCCGACGCTCCAAAATTCGAGCGCGCCGCCTCGTATCCGCACCGTTACAAGCGTCGTCCCGCCCGCGCCCTTGTATCTTTCGTATATATCACGGCTCAGCCGCACAATGCCCTCCCGGCAGTCGCCGTCCTCAAAGCAGAGCCGCAGAGCTTTCTGCGCTGTGTCCGTCGCTATCTCACGACCGTCCGCCATTCCGCCCATGCCGTCGCAGAGCGTCGCGGCAAAGGTCGCCCCGCAGCCATCGCGCACGCCCGTAAAGACTAACGCGTCCTGCTGGCACTCGCGCTTGCCCTGTCCGATCACCGAATCCGCCTGCGGCAGCGCATACGCGCTCACGCCCTGCCCACGCCCCTGTCTCAGTCTGCCAATGACGGCCGCGGCTTTTCTCAATATTTCCCTCGAGCCTCCCTCGTCCATCATTACAAACATCCTCTCTTTCTCCGCCGCGCGAGCGGCGGGCAGCGCCCGCTGGCATGTTCGCGGGCGAAACCGGCGCAAGCGACGGTTTCTCATGTTTACTATTGCGCAACGTCCATCCCCGCGGCGCGAGCGGCGGGCAGCGCCCGCAAGCATGTCCGCGGGCGAAACCGGCGCAAGCGACGGTTTCTTACGTTTGCTGTTGCGCAGCGTCCATCCCCGCGGCGCGAGCGGCGGGCAGCGCCCGCAAGCATGTCCGCGGGCGAAACCGGCGCAAGCGACGGTTT
>CANNTZ010000029.1 GCA_947522735.1 uncultured Oscillospiraceae bacterium
TTTGGTGCGCCTTTGCTTACTTTCGTCGCAAAACGAAAGTAAGTGCCCGCCCGGCACGAGGGCAAGTCAGCGCCAAAGCGCGGTCAATCCTCGCCGATAGGCGAAAAACAACGCCAATTATAAGAAAAGATAGAACAACCCAACTCCGCGGGAATAAGTTAACGAAACCGATAACGTAAGCGCCTTTGGCGCGATCCGCGGATATGCCTGCGGGCGCTTGCCCGCCTCCGTGCGAGCCAGCCAGCGCATGGGGGGATATTTTTGCGGAAAAATTTGCAGAGGAAAAAACGCCTGTAATACAACAAAATATCGCCGCTGCAAATATTGTCATGTCCGGCACAAAAACACCATGGTTCACAAATGCGTAAAGTAATGCTAATATAAATGCATGCAATGGAGCAAACCATCCAAAAAAATACACACACAACATTTGTTCTAAGGAGATGCGCCGATGAAAGCAACAACCGCACAACCTGCTCGTAAGAGGAGCTCATTCCTCAAATATATGAGCAACTACTATCAGATATATCTTCTGATGCTCCCGGCGATCGTGTTCATCGCGATATTCTGCTACTACCCGATGTACGGCGCGCAGATAGCCTTCCGCGATTACAAATTCAAGCTTGGCTTCTGGGGAAGCGAGTGGGTTGGCCTCAAGCACTTCGTAAGATATGTCACCAGCGCAAACTTCTGGCCGCTGCTGCGCAACACACTGCTGCTCAACATCTATTCGCTCATTGCGGGCACGCCGGTGCCCATCATCTTGGCGTTCCTGCTCAACGAGATGCGCTCGCAGAAGTTCAAGCGCGTGGTGCAGATGCTTACATATATACCGCACTTCATGTCCACCGTCGCCATCTGCGGCCTCATCCTGCTGTTCATCAAGCGCGACAGCGGCATTATCAATCAGGTCATCGTGATGCTCGGCGGCGAGGCGCAGGATTTTATCACCGACCCCGGCGCGTTCCGGACGATATATGTCGTTTCGGGCATCTGGGAAGGCGCAGGCTGGGGCAGCATAATCTACCTTGCGGCGCTCTCCGGCGTTGACTCGCAGATAATCGAAGCGGCACGCATCGACGGCGCGAACCGGCTGCAAAAGATATTCTATATCGACTTCCCGTCCATCCTGCCGACGATAATCATACTGCTCGTGCTCAGCTGCGGCTCGCTGCTCGGCGTCGGCTTTGAAAAGGTGCTGCTGCTGCAAAACCAGCTCAATATGGAGACCTCCGACGTCATCTCAACCTACGTCTACCGCATAGGCATCCTTGACGCGCAGTACAGCTACACCACAGCCATCGGCCTGTTCAATTCGATAGTCTGCATCATCATGCTCGTCATTGTCAACACAATCGCCAAAAAGCTCAGCGACATATCGCTGTGGTAAGCCATGAGCGGAAAGGATAGAAATATGGAACAAACTGTCAAACTCAAGGCGCACCACGGCAGCGGGATGCGCGAGACCCGCGCCGACCGGATATTCAACGCCGTCAACATGATAATCATGCTGCTGATCGTCATTATCATGCTCTACCCGCTTTACTACACCGTCATCGTCTCCTTCAGCGATCCGTATCTGATGCTGCGCGGCGAGATATTCCTCTATATCAAGGGCCTCACGCTGGACTCCTATAAGTATATGTTCGAGGAAAAGCTCATCTGGACGGGCTATCTCAACTCCATCATCAACACCGCCGTCGGCACGCTCTATGCGCTCGCACTCACCATCCCCTGCGCCTATGCGATGTCGCGCCGCGACATAAAGGGCAAGGGCGCCATCATGAGCTACTTTGTCTTTACAATGTACTTTGGCGGCGGAATGATTCCCAGCTATATACTCATCAAGCAGCTCAACCTGCTCGACACACGCTGGGCACTGATAATCCCCGCCGGCTTCAGCGTCTACAACATGATAATCGCCCGCACGTTCTATCAGTCCAACATTCCCGACGAGCTTTATGAGGCGGCGCGCATCGACGGCGCGAGCGAGTTCAGAACCTTCTTCAGTATCGTTCTGCCGCTCTCCGGCGCGATAATCGCGGTCATCGCGCTCTACGTGGCGGTCGGGCACTGGAACTCCTATTTCTCCGCGCTCATCTACATCAGCGACAAGAATCTGTACCCCTTGCAGATGGTGCTGCGCGCAATACTCGTGCAGAGCCAACAGCTACGAAACATAGACCCGAACTCGGTGACGCCGGACGAGCTTGTGGAGATGATGCGAAAGCAGATGCTGGCGACAACCATGAAATATGCGCTCATCATCATCTCCAGCCTGCCGATGCTCATGGTTTATCCGTTTGTGCAGAAGCACTTCGTCAAGGGCGTCATGATCGGCGCCTTGAAGGGCTGACCCGTCGCTATAGGGCGCTACGATTTCCCTTTCCTTCGGTCACTTCCGCTCAGGTGTGGGGCTTGGATCGTTTTGAAGGCTTCTCCTCAAGCCCTTAGGCGGCGAGAGGTCTGCTAAATTTTGGGGCTTCACATTTGAGCCGGATGATGATAAAATATTTTTATGCAGGAGGCAAAATCAATGGCTATGAAGAAAATCCTCTGCGTGCTGCTCGCCCTCATGATGGTGCTTGTGGCATTCGCAGGCTGCGCAGGCGACAAAGATGCGCAGAGCTCCGCCTCTCAAGGCTCCAAGGCCGATGAGAGCAAGACCGACAGCAAAACCGAGAATGACTCCTCCACGGATACCGACTCCCTTGTCAACCTCGATTCCATGTTCCCCGTGGTCAACGAGCCTGTCGAGATGTCCATTCTCGTTCGTCTGACCACCGACTCCGCCGAGCCTGAGGACATCTGGTTCTGGCAGTACTACGAGCGCAAGACCAACGTCAAGTGGGACTTCAACACCGTTCTTGACAGTGCATGGGGTGAGCGCAAGCCTGTCCTGATGGCCACCGGCGACTATCCCGAAGTGATATTTATATCCAGCGCCTTCACCAACAACGAGATCAACAACTACGGTAAGGATGGCACCTTCATCGCCCTCAACGAATACATCGACAAATACTGCACCGAGCTGACCGCCCGCTTTGAGGAGTTCCCGGATGCCAGGTCTGTCATGACCTGCCCGGACGGCAACATCTATGCCTTCCAGAAGATCAAACCCACCTCTCTCGGCACCCTCCAGGCTAACATCAACATGAAGTGGCTGGAAAAGGCCGGCCTCGGGATTCCCACCACCCTCGACGAGTTCTATGAGGCCCTCAAGGCGTTCAAGGAGCTTGGCGATATCAACGGCGACGGCATTGACAACGAGGTCCCTTGGTGCGGTATCTGGTCTAACAACGGCGGCAACAGAGCCGTTATCCTCAACGCACTGCATATGCTTACCGACGGTGATATTAACACCGGCGTCGCCGTCAAGGACGGCAAGGCCGAATACTTCCCGATGGACGAGGACTATCTCAAGTACCTCACCTACGCCAACAAGCTCTATTCCGAGAAGCTCATCGATCAGGACGCCTTCACCATCACCGACGAGGAAATGGTTGCCAAGGGCCAGCTCAGCACCATCGGCTTCATGACCGCAGCCCCCAGATACTACACCGCAGAGGGCGGCTGGGAGGATTACAGCTTCTACATTCCTCTTGTTGAAGAAAAGGGCGAAACCCCCATTATTTTCAAATCCTCCTATGTCAGTGATCCCTCCTTCTTCATCACCGATAACTGCAAGCATCCGGATGTGGCCGCCCGTTGGATCGACATCTTCTACGATGCAACCAACGCCTGCCTCGCCGGATACGGCCCGAACCGTGACGACCCCGACCAGATGCTTGGCTGGGAGGATTCCTTCATTGGCTGGCTCGCTATCGAAAGGCCGAACAAGGATATCGTATGGACCAAGGACGACCCCGGCACGGACACCTATGTATCGCTTGAATTTGCCGATGCCGACGGCAAGCTGTTCCGCCCGGCAGATATGAGCTCCGTCCAGATGAGAAACATGTACATGCTCCCGTGGGCCTCCGCCTACATCTTCATGATGGGCGACGAGTGGTTCTATGAGAAGCTCGGCCTTGCATTCGACGCTTATACCAACGACTTCGCCGGCTCCTGCGAATCCATCTGGAAGAAGACCTTCTATGAAAATGCCGCCGAGTACGCTACCCTTGGCTTCCCGTCCGTATACTTCTTCTCCGACGAGGAGGTTGAGTGGATCAACGAGAACCTCACCATCCTCACCGACTATGCGAAGGCTGAGGAGGCGAAGTTCATCACCGGCAAGCGTCCGCTCAGCGAGTTCAACGACTATATCGATCAGCTCAAGGCTCTTGGCGCAGACAAATACAACGAGATTCTCTACAACTACTACGAGAACTACAAGGCAAATCTTGACTGAGCCTCCTAAAAGCCTTAGCGCGCATTGCTGCGGATTTCCCATTTTAAACCCGGCAGAGGGACGATTTTATCGTTCCTCTGCTTTGGCGCATAAAAAGCATTCTCCCAAGCCTCCTTATTTTGCCATAGCCTCCTGCCTTTTATTTCAACTTTAACCCCGAGAATCGAGGTAATTCGGTGAATAAAAAAAAGCATATCGGACAATATCACTTTCTCGTCAAGCTGATATCCACCTTTCTCTCTGCCGCACTGCTGCCGCTGTGCTTCTTCGGCTGGCTTTTTATGAATCGCGCATACAGCGACGTCATCCGGCAGAACGAGAAATACTACAATCAGGTCGCCGTCAGCTTCAACAAGAGCTTTCGCGACCAGCTCACGGCCATGCGCGCATGCGTCGCGCGGCTGGACTACGAGCGCAATATCGTCCGCGACACCGTCGAGGCCCATCCCTACAACTACATCGACGCCATCGAGGAGCTCTACTCCTACAAAGCCCGCATACTGTCCTCCTCCGAGATGTTCATGCACTATCACGGCGCAGACTATGTGCTTTCGAGCGAGGGAAAGTATGGCTACAGCTTCTTTCTCACAAAGTTTTTCAAGGATTCCCCCGATCTTCAGCAGCGCTTTGAGAGCCTTATGGAGTCCCAATCCCTGGAAAAGATAACCATACTATCGGAGTTCAGCGCAACGCCCTATGCAAGCGCGTCCATGCTCGTCATCCTGCCGGTGAAAAACTACGCGACGGTGGTGTTCGAAATCACAAAATTCTCGTTCACCACAAACTTTCTCGGCGCGCTCGACCGCGAGGACTACGGCCTGATGATGTTTGCCTCTGGCGAGACGCTCTACGACAACAGCGGCTTCGCGCAGGAGCTGATGACGGATCCGGAATTTACCGCCTTCCTCTCACCCTCCTCCGACAGCCTCTCCTTCAGGTTCCGCTCCGGCGGCGAGAGCTGGCGCGCCTACAGAAGCCTCGACGAGGATGCGGGCATCGACTTCGTCGTCACCGTCCCGGAGCGCAACGTCATGCAGTCCCGCAGCGAGTTTTATGCCTATCTTGGCCGGATACTGCTTTACACCGGCATATTCTTCCTTGCCATTTTCGCCGCCGTGATCTACATCAACTACAACCCTGTGCTCAGGATACGCCGTCTTGCGGAGAAAAACAGCTTTGCGCCCCAGTCCGCGGAGGACGAACGGCCGCGCGGCGAGCTAAGCTCCATCGAGTACGCGCTCATACAGTTCCAGCGCGAGAGCGACGAGATGTCGCACACCGTGCTCGAACAGACCGAGACCATCGCCGACTTTGTGCTGATGAATCTCATCGACGGGCGGCCCCTCCCCGACCAGAGCATCCGCGAGGCAAATCTTGCCCCGGAGGGCGGGCCGTACTGCATCGCCGCGGCTCACATGCGCCGGTTGGACTACAACCAGCGCGTCCGGCTTGCCGCCGAGCTGAGCGAGCATCTGGGCGTACACATCTACATAACCAAGCTGCTGCACGAGCGCTATACGATCTTCCTTTGCAGCGGCGTGCCCGGCACCGCGGACGAGCGCAGACTTTTCGCCGTCGCCCTGCAAAACCGGCTCCAGCCCTATTTTGAGGAAAACTGCTCTGTCGGTCTCGGCGTCGTGGTGGATCAGATGAACGATATCCGCTCCTCCTATCTCGGCGCGCTCTCTGCCATCGAATCCGATCAGGAGGGCGGCGCCGTGCTGTACGAGGAGCTGATCGGCAGCTTTGACGGCGTGAACGACAAATACTCCGAGGCGGTGCTGAAATTTTTGCAGCACGTCCGTCAGGGCGAGCGCGGCAAGGCGCACGAGCAGCTTGACAGCATAGCGTCGTATATCCTCTCTCACTCGTCGCTGATAATCGAGAAGTACTTCTGCTTCGTCATGGTCAACGATTATCTCCGGCTGCTCTCGAAGCTTGGGCTGTCTCCTCCGGAAAACGAGATATCCTCGCTGCTCAACTTCAACAACACCGTCGAGCTGTTCGGGCGGTTGACGACATCGGTGGATCGCGTCTGCGACCGCATTGCCAACGAAAAGGAGCAGACTCGCAAGAATTTCTCCCGCGAGGTCGTGGCGTTTGTGGACGCCGGCTTCACCGATCCCGATATCAGCCTTGTCAAGCTTTCGGACGAGTTCGGCGTGTCGATCTACTCGCTCTCGCGGCTTTTCAAGGAGCAAACGGGCATTGGCTACAAGGAATATGTGACGGCAAAGCGCATCGAGTTCAGCAAATATCTGCTGCTGAGCACGCAACTGAGCATATCGGAGATAGCGGCGCAGTCCGGATTTATCGACTCGTCGAGCTTTTCGCGGATGTTCAAGAACAACTGCGGCGTATCCCCGCAGAAGTTCCGCGAGAGATAACCTATAAAGCACAAAGTGCGCGTCATGGCACAGGGCAGGGTTCCGGCAAGCGCGGCCTCTCGGCAGAAAATGCGCCCCCGGGAAAAGCCGCATTGGTGGGTTGAAGCAACGACGCGCCAAATGTCCGGCCCTCTCGCCAAAGCGCCTGACGGCTGAATTTTGACAAAAGGAACACGGAGGAGAATATCCGAATATCTCCCCCGTGTTCTTTTTCTGCGGTTTGCCGTCAGGCGTCTTCTGTTGTGTTTATTGCGCCTTAAAAAGCGCCGTCGAGCGCAAAAGCTCCGCCCTCCCTTGCAGGAAATCAGGGCCTCTGTGCTCCGTGCGCGTGTGCCGCGTGGCCTTGCGCAGCCAAAACAAGCTCGAACTGTCAATCGGTCAGATAGGATTTGACGAGGATCTGTAGCAGCTCGTCGCGGTCGATACGGCGTATAAGGCTGCGCGCGTTGCCGTAGGTCGTGATGTAAGTCGGGTCCTCCGACAAAATATAACCTACGATCTGATTGATGGGATTGTATCCCTTCTGCCGCAGCGCGTCATATACCGCAGTCAGTATCTCTTTTATCTCTCTCTCCTTGTCCTCGTGGATGGAAAAAGAAATGGTCGGCTCCTGCACTTATCATCACCTCTTTTTATATTTTACAACATTCTCGCGCCATAATCAACATTTTTTTTGTAAACATGTCGTTTCGTCGCGAATACACCTACAGCTTCTTGCCCTCAAGAAGCTGGCGGTCGATAAATCCCGCCTTAATCAGCGGGTCGTCCATCGCCCCGAATGCCCGGTAAAGCTCGCGCCGCAGCTCCGATACGACCCCGGACAGCTCCGGAGAGTATATCAGGTTGCGCAGCTCGCCGGGGTCGGCGTTCAAATCGTACAGCTCGTCAACGTCCGTCCCGTTCCATACATATTTGTAATCGTGCGTTCTTATGCAGCGCTGTGAAAAAAGTCCGAACTGCTGGCCGCTTCCGGAGGACAGCACGTATTCTCGGCGGCTCCCGCCCTTGCCGGTCAGCAGCGGCAGCAGCGAATAGCCATGTCGCACGCCGTCCGGCTCGATTCCGCACAGCTCCTCCACCGTCGGCGGGATATCCAGCATCTGCGAGACGAAGCCGCCGCAGCGCACACCCGCGGGAATGACGCCCGGAAGCCGCATTATCAGCGGGATATGCAGCACGTCGTCGTATTGGATATAGTGCTTGTCGAGCATGTTGCGCGAGCCGCACATGTCGCCATGGTCGGAGGTGAATATCACCAGCGTGTTCTCCGCCTGCCCGGAGCGCTCCAGCCGGTCGAGCACGCGTCCTATCGCGTCGTCCATCTGCGAAATCGTCCCGTGATACAGCGCGACGGTCCGCTTCCAGTCGTCCCAATCAAGCTTGTCCGTGCCCCAACTGACCGGCTGCTGGCGGTGGATATACGGCTTGCCCTCGAGGGTATCGCCGGAGCCGGGCCACGGCTCCACCTCATCCGGGTCGTACATCGTATCGAACGGCTCTGACGGTCGGCAGGGCAGGTGCGGCTCGGTGATATCCAGGCGGATGTGCCAAGGCGCGCCCGCAAACTCGTCAATCAGCTCGCATACGCGGTCGCAGCACCAATGCGACTCGCTGTCGCCGTAGCGCAGCCCGCCGGGATCGCCAAAAAATCCGTGCTCATATTTGAGCCGTGGATATTTCTCCCTGATCATCGCCTTGTATTCCGCGAGCGGCACGCTGCGCTCAAAGCCGAATCTCTCAGGCCCATCCGACTGTGATGAGTGCCACTTTCCGACGAATGCCGTGCGGTATCCCGCAGCGCGCAGATTATCGGTCCAGTAGTGGCCGGTCGGCCTGAGGCTCAACACCGGCAGCATGTCGTAATTCCAGAGCGTTCCCTGACAGTTGACGTCGCGGCCGGAGAGCAGACACTGCCGCGCAGGCGCGCAGACCGGCGCGGGCGTGAACGCGTTTTCAAAGAACATTCCCTCTCCGGCAAGCCGGTCGAGATTCGGCGTCCTCACGCCGCGCAGCTTTGCCGGTCCGATACTGTCATACCGGAGCTGATCCGCCATCAGCAGGAGGAGGTTTGGTCGTTTGGGGGTATTCATGATATCGAGGATCCTTTCAAAATTGAAGCTCGTCGCCGCATTTCAGAAAATCTCGGCCTCACCCCGGAGGTCTCCAGAAGCGCAACAAGGGTTGCCGCAAAAAGCGGCAGCCCTTATGCTTGAAAACGCCGTTCCGACGTCGCTCACCAGACGTAACCGACGGAGCCGTGGAAGTTCGGCAGCGGCTCGGGACGAACCATAGCGCCGCCCTCCTCGTAGGACTTGATGACGGCGTAGGTATATTCGAGTGTGGCCAGCGCATCGCGTCCGGAGGAACGCAGATGCTCCTTAGGCACCTTGTTGGTGATATCCTCAATGAACGCGTCGAGACGGTTCTGGAAGGTGGTGCTGAAATCGGTGATGCCGGTGTTGAACACCTCGGGCTCGGACGCATCCTGTCCGGACGCCTTTGCGCCCTCCCAATAGGTCAGCTTTTCGACGCAGTTCTCAATGCAGAAGGTGCCCTTGGTGCCCGCCATCTCGAAGCACCACCAGCCGCCGAGGCCGAAGTTGGCGTCGCCGCGCTGGGATATGATATAGCCGACGCTGCCGTTTTCGAAGCGCATGTTGACGCTCGCAACGGAAAGCATGAGGTCATCGGCGGATTTGCGCACGCCGGGCTTGTCGAGGAACGCCTGAATGTGGGTGATATTGCCGCCGAAGTAGCGCATGATGGAGAACGGGTGGGCAAGGAACGCCTTGAGGTGTGAGTAGGGGGTGTGCCATCTCGGAGAGCCCGGGCCGCCGTAGGTCAGCTCGCTGCCGTTGAAGCCCATCTTCTGGAGCAGGTAAACCGGCTGGCCAATCTTGCCGTCCGTGATAAGCTGCTTTGCGCGGTCGGCAGGCTGGGTGAAATAGTGGTTGAGGTTGCAGGCGAGATAGAGATCGTGCTTGTAGGCGTATTCGACCATCTCTCGCGCCTCGCGCACGTCGTTGGAGATCGGCTTCTCGACAAAAACGTTGAAGCCGGCCTGCATCGCTTCCATCGCCGGCTCATAGTGCCAGCTTCCGTTTTCAAAGCCGGAGGTGGTGACGTCCACGACGTCCAGACCGATATCGGAGGCGAGCATATCCTTGAGACTGTAGAACGCGCGCACACCGAACTTTTCGGCAGCGGCGTCCGCTTTCTCCTTAACTACGTCGCAGACCGCGACGAGCTCTGCTCCGGGATTGTTGGTGTAGCATTGGGCGTGGGTGTTGCCGATGCCGCCCATACCGACGATACCTATTCTTATAGCCATTTGTTTCGCTCCTTTTTGTTGTTTTTATTATAAATAATACTTTTTGTATATATCATCCAGCCCTGAACGCCGTCGGAGAGACCCCGACGATCTGCTTGAACTGGCGCGAGAATACGGAGACCTCGTCGAAGCCGAGCTGTCCGGCAATATCCGCGACCGAGAGCCCGGAGACACGCAGCAGCTCCATCGCCTTTGCCATACGGAAATTCCGGCAGTATTCCGCCGGGCCGATACCGACGATGCTCTTGAACTGCTTGGACATGTAGTCCGGCGAGATGCCCGCCGCACGCGCCATGTCCTTTACGGCGATGTCCTCCGCGTAGTGGTTCTCGATATATTGCAGCGCGCGGCTCACCTGCGTGAAGTTGGCGCTGCTGTCCTGTCCGGTTTTCTTTTTGTTGGAGGATATCCTCGAATAGTTGACAAGGAAGTCCATCATCAGGCTTTTCACCCGGATATCCCAGCCCGGGATCCTGTTGATGATCTCCCAGATTACCCTTTCGAGCAGCGATATCAGCTCCTGCTTCTCCATCAGCGAAAGGTGCAGCTTGCCGAAGCGCGTCTTTGCGTTCCCAAAGACTGCGTCCATTCCCGGCAGGCGGCGTATTTTTTCGAGATCCTCTCCTAAAAAGCCCTCGTAAAAAAGGATGTTGTAGAGCTGGACGTTGTGTGTGTTGATGTAGGAGTGCTCCTCGCCGGGACGCATGAGAAACAGATCCCCGCCGGTGAGGATGGTGGTCACGCCGTCGCAGATGTGCATGGAAAAGCCACTGTTGATGAGCACGAACTCATAAAAATCGTGCTCGTGGAAGCCGATGCGTTCCTGATGCTCGACGCGCGTGATGCGCACGGGCGAACCGGAATCGCTGAACTCCTTGGTGAGTCCCTCCTGTGCCATCAGCAGCTTTCGGCCCTGCGACATGTTCTTCTTATTCGCTTCTCCGCAAAAGATCATTCCACAGCAGTCCTGCATCGTCAGCCCCTCCTGTCAAAGCCGGTTATTCGGTGATGCTTTCCACCCTTACAGGCAGCCCCGTCCTGTGAGACTTTATCATCGCATGGATAACGCGGCTCGCTTCCAGCCCGTCCGCGCCGGAGCCGTCGATATCCTCCGGCCTCACGCCAGCCGCGACCTCATCCACGAAATGGTGGATTCTATCCTCGAAGGTGTCATAGAATTCGCGGAAGCCGCCGAACACCGGGTTGGTGTAGCACTCCTTGACGAGCGTGTCTGCCGGATAGAGCGTGGCCTGACGCCACATGTCCTCAACAACCATCCTGCCCTTGACGCCGGCGACCTCGCAGCGCTCCATCGGATGGCCGCGGCCGATATCATAGGAGCTGGTCAGCGTACCGACTGCGCCGTTCCTAAAGTGGATATCGGTGGTTTCAACCGACCAGATATCGCGTCCCGTCGCCTTTTTGGCAAAGCAGAACACCTCGTCGATATCTCCGCCGAAGTGGCGCAGGATATCGACGCTGTGCGGATTTAGCGCCTTGAAATGATAGTATTCGGTGTCAAACCTCGGCTCGAAGCGCCCGATCCACAGCTCCATGTTGACAAACAGCAGCTCGCCGATTTTCCCGTCGCGCTGCCACTGCTTGGCGATGCGCGCCGCCGGGGTGAAGCGGTGGTTGAAGTCGAGCGCAAAGCGGCGGCCAAGCGACTTCGCGGTATCCACCATCTCCTTGGCCTTTTTAAGGTCGTTGCAGATGGGCTTCTCGCACAGCACGTCCGCGCCCGCTCTCAGCGCCTGAAGCGTCGGCTCATAGTGGTCGCTGCAATATTCAAATCCGCCGGTCGAAACGCTGACAATGTCCGGCTTCAGCTCGTCAAGCATCGTCTGCGCGTCGAGGTAATAAGGCACGCCGAACTCCTCCGAAGCCTGCTTTGCGCGGTCAAGCCGGATATCGCAGACCGCCGCAAGCTCCACGCCCCTGTGCGAGCGATAGGCGTTGGCATGGTTATGGCCTATGTGGCCCATGCCGATTACACAAGCTTTCAACATAATACTCACCTTATCACGTTATACTGTTGCCGCTCTCCGGCTCCTCCGGAGAATATCCCGGTGGAGCCGGAAAAGCTCATATTATTATTTGCTGTCCTTTGCCTGAAGCTTCTTTGCATCCTCGGCGCTGCCGATGTACATCGAGTTGTACGCCTCGTCGGAGCTTGTGAAGAAGTGGCCGAAGCCGTTCCAGTTGGTGTTGGTGTAGATCGGGTTGGCGTGGCCGACCTCCTTCTCGCGCTTTGCAATGTGCGCAAGCATCCTGCTTCTGAGCATCTCGACGACCTCCGGCTCCTCGTCGGCGACGTTGTGCAGCTCAAGGGGATCCTTGATGAGGTTGTACAGCTCGATTTCCGGCTTGTAGTGGAGATCAGGCTCGAGGGCAATGAAGAGCTTCCACACCGGGGTGCGCCAGCCGTGCTTGCGCTGCCAGGTGCATTCGGTGATGTACATCTCCGGCTCCTGCTCGATGGGCTTGCCGTAGGCTGCGGGGATGAGGTCGCGGCCATCGAAGCTGATGCCGCTGTCAATGCCGAGAACGTCGAGGATGGTGGGCATGACGTCCTTGAGCTGGCAGATATCGGGAACGCGGACGCCCTCTGGCAGCCTTCCCTTGAAGCGCAGCGCGAACGGAACGACCAGCGTGCACTCATAGAGTCCGTGGTGATCGTAATAGCACTCGTGTTCGTTGAGCGTCTCGCCGTGGTCGGATACGAATACGACGAGAGTCTCCTCCTCAAGCCCAAGCTCGTTGAGCTTTACGAGCACCTGATTGATGCAGGCGTCCATATATGCGACCTCGCCGTCATACTGGGCGTTGACGAACTCGGCGTCGGTGCAGCCCTCGGGCAGCCAGCTCTTTATGTAATCGCGGAAGGGCTTGAACTCGTAGAGGTTGTCGAGGGAATGGTTGTCCTTGTCGCACTCCCTGCCCTGATAGAACATGCGGTCAAAGGGCTTCGGCGGGAGATACGGAGAGTGCGGATCCATATATCTCATCATGATGAAGAAGGGCTTGTCGTCCTTCGACATGCTCTCAAGCTCGGGAATGGCGACGTCGTTGAGGCATTCCGCCTTGTGCAGCGGACGGGATTCCCAGCCGCCCCAGCTCTCTCCGTAGCCGAGGTATCTCTGGAAGCCGCGGTTGGAGGCGTTGGCGTTCTCGTCTCCGAAGCCGATGCAAAGGGTGTTGTAGCCGTTCTCGCCCAGAAGCTCCGCAAGTGTCTTTACCTTGTCGGTCATCCTTCCGACATGGCGCAGCGCCACAACGTCGGTGCTGAACAGATCCATGCCGGTGAACATCGAGGCGTAGCCCGGGGTGGTGGGGATGGACGGGCTGAAGCAGTTGTCGAAAACAACGCCCTCCTTGAGATAGTTGTCGATGTGCGGGGTAGTAAGGCGCTCGTAGCCGTAAAGGCTCATGCGGCTGCGGCGCAGACTGTCGATGCCGAAGAACAGCACGTTAGGCTTTTTGCTCATTTCAGTTTCCTCCACTATATATTATATGGGATGTTCATCTTGCGCCCAGTTTTTTCAGGCAGGCGTTCATATATCCAAAGCTCTCCGCCGCGATGACCGCTGCATGCAGCAGATCCTGCTCCGGCCCGATGACCTCAAGGCAGACGGGGCCGTCGTATTTGACGTCGGTCATTGCCTTGAAGTAACCGAACAGATCGATATCTCCGCGTCCGCACGCCTGAAGCGCAGGCTCGCCGGGAGAGGGCCCCTCGCCCTTGCAGTCGCGGATGTGGATGTGCTTAACTCTTGAAATGACGGAGGGAAGCGCCTCCTCGGGCTTTTCCCCGGCGCGCCAGATATGGCTCGGATCCATGTCCACGCCAAAGCTCGGGCTTTGGATAGTCTCCATCATGCGCAGGGTGGTGGGGGTGTTGTAGACGGCACTGCCCACGTGCGCCTTGCAGCAGAGGGTCACGCCGAACTGCGCGGCGTCCTCGGCGCGCGCCGCAAGCGCTTCGAGACTGGCTGCAATGTCCTCCTCGACGTCAGCCTTGCCTCCGGGCCCCACGTTGATGATGGGGATACCGATCTCCGCACCCGCCTCAAATGCCTTGAGCAGACGCTCGCGGTCGAGTGAGGCGACCTCCATCGAGAGCAGCTCGAGGCCGTATTGCTCCGCGACAGCCTTGATCTCGCCCCTGTATGCGCGCCACTCCTCAACGGGAAGATGCTCGCACATGCCCTTGATTGCGGTCAGCTCCATGCCGTCGAAGCCCGCCGCCTTGATGGCCTTCGCCGCATCGCGCAGCGAATAGCCCTTGAAAAGCACGGTGTTTACGCCAAGTTTTATCACTACCGTTCAACTCCTTATGTTGAAATAATTTAGTTTCGTCCTTTCGCGGGGGGGCGTCTGAGGCGTTGATTTGACAAAAACCGTCATTTGTGTATCTTTCTCAGAAACAAAACACGTCCTGCGCAAATTTTGCCTCAACTGCTTTCAAAACGCGTCCCTTGCGTCTCTTTCATTATATACGCTCCGTTGGAATTTTTCAATCACTTTGTATTTTGAATTGCGATATTATGACGGTTTTTGCAAAATAATCTTCTAATCCGCAATATCAGGCCGTGCAAAGCCCTGCCCCGCCCTGCGTGCGCAAAAAGCATATTGACATAGCCGCCGTCCGGGTCTAAAATAATATTAGCGCCCGCGCCAATATCTCTGAAAGGAACCTGCCTCATGGATAACATCCTGTTCTCGCTCGGCGTCGTGCTGCCGCTGTTCCTGACGATGGCCACCGGATATCTGCTGCGGCGGCTCAGGCTTGCCGACGAGCACTTTTTCTCTGTCGCCAACAACGTCTGCTTCAAGGCGCTGCTGCCGCTGATGATCTTTGACAATCTCTATTCCAGCGACCTTACCAGCGTGCTCGACATAAAGCTCATCCTTTTCTGCGTGATCACGGTGTTTGCGCTCGCGGTGCTCCTGATGTTCATCGTGCCGCTGTTCATCAAGGACAACAGCCGCCGCGGCGTGATGATACAGGGCATGTTCCGCTCCAATTTTCTGCTGTTTGGCGTGCCGCTGGTGCGCAGCCTCTCCGGCGAGGACGGCGTCGCTCTGGTGTCGATGCTCATCGTCGTGATAATCCCGCTGTTCAACGCCATGGCGGTCGTCTCGCTCGCGCTGTTCCAAACCGAAAACGGCAAGCGCTATTCGGTCTGGGGCGTCGTCAAAAGCATTATAACCAATCCGCTCATAATATCCTCCGCGATAGCCGTCGGCGCGGTGCTCGCGGGAGTGAAGCTGCCAGATTTTCTCTCAAAGACCATCAGCAGCATCGCCGGCATCGCAACTCCGCTGTCGCTCATCGTGCTGGGCGGCGAGTTCAACGCCGGAAACGTTAAAAATTACATCGGCGACACGCTGATAGCGGTGCTCGTCAAGCTGGCCGTGGTTCCGGCGGTAATGCTGCCGCTGGCGATAAGCTTCGGCTTTCGCGAAACGGCTCTCTGCGCCGTGCTGACGCTGTTTGCCTCCCCCGTCGCCGTTTCGAGCTACGTCATGGCTAAAACCGGCGGCGGCGACGGCGACCTTGCCGCAAACCTCGTCATCTTCTCGACGCTCTTTTCCTCCGTTTCTATCTTCTTCATCGTGCTCATCCTGCGCAGTCTCGGCTTTATCTGAACGTGCCGGGCGTCAATCTCGTGCAGGCGCGCTCCTGAAGGTCTCGCGGTATCGCCGCGGCGACAGCCCCGTTTCCTCCATGAACGCCCGGTTGAAGTTACGTATCGTCGAAAAGCCGCTCTCCATCGCGATATCGGTTATACTCCGTCCGGTGCCGCGCAGCAGCGCGCAGGCGTGCTGAACGCGGTACTTATTGACGAAGGCTGAAAAGTTTATTCCAAAATTGCGGTTGAAAAAGCTGGAGAGGTAGCTGTAATCGTAGCCGAACTCCTCCGCGATATCCCGCAGGCGCACCGGCTTTTGAAAGTTGTTCTGGATATACATCGAAAGCGAATTTGTCAGCGCCATATACGCCTCGTCAAGGTGCGACAGCTCACTCTGCTCGTATACCTCTGCGCACAGCGCGTAAAGCACTGCCTGCTTGGCGTAGACGCTCCGCTCTCCGCTGCTTAGCACGTCGATATCCGCACTCCCCTCAAAGCTGAACCCTACGTCCGAAAAACGGCTGAATTTGGTCCTTTCATAAAACGAGCCGAGCAGATCCGTCGAGAATACGCACAGATAGCTCCTGCTGTATTCAGGAGTAAAATAGGAATGGATATACCCCGGAAGGATGAACAGCCCTCGTCCTTTTGTCAGGGTATATTTTTTGTTTCCGGCCTCGCACTCAAGCTCGCCGTCAAGACAGTAAACCGCCTCGTAGCTGTAGTGCGTGTGCTTTTGAAAATTCAGGTTTTCGTCAAACTGGCTGTAGATATATTCTCCGGTTCCGCTCCGGTCAGTCTCGTGAAGTATCACCGCATCTCACCACCCAAACTTCTTTCCAATATTATAAAACATATTTCTTTCCACTTCAAGCGTTTGCGGCTATAATTTATAGTATGGACAAGCTTTATAACAGGGAGGGTCGGACATGAAATACTATATAGGCCTCGACGTCGGCACCTCGTCCACAAAGGCGCTGCTGACAAGCCGCGACGGAATAATAAGGACGGCTTCGCGGGATTATCCCGTGAGCTATCCGCAGCCCGGCTGGAGCGAGCAGGATCCCGCAGACTGGTGGAACGCGGCGCTCGAATGTATAGCCGAGCTGCTGGAGGGCGTCGACGCAACGCTTGTCGCCGGAATTGGCGCCGGCGGACAGATGCACGGACTGGTTGCGCTGGACGCGCAGGACAACGTGATACGCCCGGCGATACTCTGGAACGACGGCAGAACCTCCGAAGAGGTGGCTTATCTCAACGACACCGTCGGGCGCGAGCGTCTGTCGCGGTATACCGCCAACATAGCGTTTGCGGGCTTCACCGCGCCAAAGCTTCTGTGGTTGCGCCGCCACGAGCCGGAGAATTTCGCGCGCATCGACAAGCTCATGCTGCCCAAGGACTACGTAAACTACCGTCTCACCGGCGTGCACTGCTGCGATTATTCCGACGCGTCCGGGACGCTGCTGCTGGACGTGGCGCACCGGCGCTGGTCGAGCGAGATGCTGGATATCTGCGGCGTAGATGAGCGTTGGCTGCCAAAGCTGTTTGAAAGCTACGAACGCGTGGGCTTCGTCAGGCGGGAGGTCGCCGAGGCGCTCGGGCTGCCTGAGGGCGTCGCCGTCTGCGCCGGCGCCGGAGACAACGCCGCGGCTGCGGTCGGCACCGGAGTCGTCGGAGATGGCGGCTGTAATATCTCTCTTGGCACCTCCGGCACGCTTTTCGTCAGCTCCTCCCGCTTCTCGGCCGATCCGAACAACGCGCTGCACTCCTTTGCGCACGCCGACGGCGGCTGGCACCTGATGGGCTGTATGCTCTCGGCGGCAAGCTGCAACAAATGGTTCTGCGAGGAGATTTTGCGGCGCACCTCAGCTTTTTCCGCCGAATCCGCCGATATCTCCGGCTCCTCCCTCGGGCGCAACCGTGTCTTTTTCCTGCCCTATCTCATGGGCGAGCGCAGCCCGGTCAACGACAGCGACGCACGCGGCGTCTTTATCGGGATGAGCATGGACACCTCCCGCGCAGACATGCTTCAGGCGGTCTACGAGGGCGTCGCCTTTGCGATGCGCGACAGCCTTGAGGTGGCAAGAAGCCTCGGCATCGCGATACCGCGCTCGATGATATGCGGCGGCGGCAGCAGATCTCCGCTCTGGACAGGGATTATGGCGAGCGTGCTTGGCATCCCGCTGGATATCCCACTCACCGAGCAGGGCCCCGGCTATGGCGGCGCGCTGCTCGCAATGGTCGCCTGCGGAGAGTTCGACACCGTTGCGGACGCCGCGAAGGCGATGACCGGCGTCAGGAGCACCGTGGAGCCGGAGCCGGAGCTCACCGCGCTATACAACGACCGCTACAACCGCTTTCGGGAGATCTATCCCGCCTGTCGCGAGCTGTTTCAAAAGCTGAAATAATATGTTAGGAGGAAAATTCATGCTTGAAAATATTCCGAACGTAAAGCCCGGAATAATCGCAGTCAGCCGCGATTGCTTTCCCGTCGCGCTCTCGGAAAAGAGGCGCAGCGCCATCGTCAACGCCTACGACGGCGAGCTGTACGAGTGCCCCGTGACCGTCGAGAACGAGCAGGACATGCTTTGCGCCGTTGAGGACGTCAGAACCGCCGGTTGTAACGCGCTCGTGGTTTTTCTCGGCAATTTCGGGCCGGAAACTCCCGAAACGCTCATAGCAAAATATTTTGACGGCCCGTGCATGTTCGTGGCTGCCGCAGAGGGCGACGGCGACCTCGTCAGCGGACGCGGCGACGCCTATTGCGGTATGCTCAACTGCTCCTATAACCTCGGGATGCGCCGGCTGAAAGCCTTCATCCCCGAATATCCCGTCGGAGACGCAGATGATATCGCACGGATGATATCCGCCTTTGTGCCGGTTGCGCGCGCCGTCATCGGCGTGAGGGAGCTCAAGCTCATCACCTTCGGCCCGCGTCCGCAGGATTTCTTCGCCTGCAATGCGCCGATCCGCGGACTGTATGAGCTTGGCGTCGAGATCGAGGAAAACTCCGAGCTTGACCTGCTCGTGAGCTATCGCGAGCACGAAAACGACGAGCGCATCCCGGAAATCTGCGCCGATATGGCGAGTGAGCTTGGCGAGGGGCGCTATTATCCCGATCTGCTCGCACGCATGGCGCAGTTTGAGCTGACGCTGCTCGATTGGGCGGAGGCGCACCGCGGCGCGCGCCGCTACATCGCGTTTGCGAACAAGTGCTGGCCCGCTTTCCCGAGCCAATTCGGTTTTGAGCCGTGCTATGTCAATTCGCGGCTCGCCTCGCGCGGGATACCCGTTAGCTGCGAGGTCGATATTTACGGCGCGCTCTCCGAGTATATCGGCGCGTGCGTCTCGCTCGACGCCGTAACGCTGCTTGACATCAACAATTCCGTGCCGGCCAGCCTTTACGGGAGCGAGATACGCGGGCGCTTCGATTACCGCCTCACCGACACCTTTATGGGCTTCCACTGCGGCAACACCCCCTCCTGCAAGCTCTGCGGCGACCGCGCGATAAAATATCAGCTCATCCAGAATCGACTGCTTGAAAACGGCGGCGCTCCGGATTTTACGCGCGGTACGCTTGAGGGCGACATTGTGCCGTCCGATATCACCCTTTACCGTCTCCAGTGCGACAGCGAGGGGCGGCTGCGCGCCTACGCCGCAGAGGGCGAGGTTTTACCTGTCGCGACCGGTTCGTTTGGCGGCATCGGCGTCTTTGCGATACCCGAGATGGGACGGTTTTACCGCCATGTGCTGATTGAGAAGCGTTTCCCGCATCACGGCGCGGTGGTGTTTGGACATCACGGCGCGGCGCTTTTTGAGGCTCTGCGGTTCCTTGGCGTAAGCGACATATCGTACAACCGTCCGGCCTCGTCGCCTTATCCGACTGAAAATCCATTCGGCTGCGGCCGCTTTGCAGCGCATAACTAAATAAAAAAATAATTGCAGAGCCCATTGAGGAGGTTTTGGTGGAAATCTCCTCCATGGGCTCTGCAAGCCTTTTTATAACACGCACTCCGCGCATATGCTTTGTCAGGGGATAACCAGCCCGCTCTCGCGCGCCCGCACCGCAAGCTCCGTCCGTGACCTGAATCCCGTCTTTTCCAGCATGTGCTGAATGTGTATCTTCACCGTGCCCTGAGATATGTACAGCCGCTTCGCTATCTCCTCGTTCGTGTCTCCGCTGATAAGCTCGCGCAAAACCTCGTATTCCCTGTCCGAAAAATCATAGCTGCTTGCTTCGCCAAGCTTCACCTCCGGCGTCTTGTCCGGAAAGATAGACTCGCCCGCCATCGTCCTGTCCATCAGCGATATCACCGGCTCGTCGCTGACCTCCTTGTACCAGAAGCTGTCCACTCCCGCCCTTCGCGCCCGTTCGAGATAGGAGTATTCCGGCATCGACGTCACGATTATCACCTTTATCTCCGGAAAACGCTTCTTTATCCGCTCGGCCGCCTCCAATCCGCTCGCGTTCATCGCCGTGCAGATATCCATAAGCACCAGCTCCACCTTCATGCGCTCGCAGTAATATTCCGCCATACCGGCGTTCGTGATCGACGCTGCCAGCCGGTAGCGCTCGCTCTGCTCCACAAACATCTCAAAAAGTCTGCGCGGCATCGCCTGATCCTCAACTATCAATACGTCCGTCATCCTTCGCTCCTCCCTTCGCCTGTGCCGATAGCCTCAGCAGAAAGCCTCCTCGCCACTCCGTCTCCATTACTGCGTCCGCCTGTTCGGCCTTGCGCCGCAGCTCCCGCAGCCCGCCGCCCTCGGCAAACTCATTCTCCGGCGCCGCGCCGTTGTTCGTAAATTCCAGCGTGTACACACCGTTTTTCACGGTGCTCGAAATATACAGCTCCGTTGCGCCCGCATGCCTCACGGCGTTGTTGATGCACTCCAGCGCCGCCGCCGTCATCAGTCGCAGCAGCCTGCTCTCACGCGGCGGCTCTCCCACCGTCACAAGCCTCACGCCCATCAGCTTTGCCGCCTCCTCCAATTCTCTCACCGGCGAGCCTCCTGCCTCCGGGCTGGATTCGTGCTGCAGCAGCTCGACGCTGTAGCGCCACAATTGCAGCAGTCTTCCGCGGTCTATCGTCTCGTCGCCGCTCTCGATGTAGCGCCGCGCCGTCAGCAGCGCCTGTCCTATACAGTCGTGTATGCTGACCTTTGCCGCCAGCAGCTCCTCCTCACGCGTCAGGTCGTACACCGTCTCGCCATATTCCCGCAGACTCTCGTTCATATGTCGCAGGCTGCATATCTCCTCGTCCAGCTCCTCGCCGAGCCGATAGCGTGCGGTGATATTGACCGCCGAAATCTGATACACTCCCCCGTGCGGCATATCCAGCCGCTCCCGCTCGAACATCCACACCTCCGCGTCGTCCGTCTCGAACACCGGGCGCTCTCCGGTCCTTATCGCCCGCGCGCCCGCAGCACTCTCCCCGGCGCACAGACACCGCCAAAACTCGTTCGTATCCAGCAGCGTGCCCCCGGTCAGAGCGTGGCAAAGCCAGCTCATCCTGTGGTTCACGAGCAGCGCCATACCGTTTTTGTCGCAGAAGCAGAGTCCGGCAGGAAGCCCATCGTAGCTCTCCTTGATCGACATCGGCGTCAGCATCACCTCGCCTATCTGTCGCTGGTAGACTATCGCATATACGTTAAGCAGCGCCAGCAGCAGCTCAGCCGCCGCCACGAGCACTGCCGGCAGCTCTCCGATTAACGTCGTCACTCCCTGCGCCCTGCGCCCGTCTATGTGGTAAAGCGTCCGCAGCAGCGTATAATCCAGCGCGAACACCGCCACGCAAAGCCAGCCCCGCCTGAACGGCAGCCGCCCCACCGTGCCCGAAGCCATCCCATAAAGCGCCGTGACACAAAGTATCATCGCGAAGAGCTGTATTGCGCCGAACACGGCCTGCGGCGCGTCATATATCGCCGTCATACCGTCTCGCCTCCATCATATCTGAGCGTGACGAAGTGCGTTTCGTCCTCGTCTCGCGTCGTAAGCTCCGCGCCGAGCGTCCATGCACGACCGCGCCAGCGCGCTTCATCCATAAGTCCCCCGCCGTCGCTCGCCACGTTCATCGTGAGACGACCGTCCGCAGCGTTCAGGTTGACCAGCAGCGCACAGCCGCAGCCCATCGCCGGCTCCGCCGCGCATTCGAACAGCTCGTAGGCGAAAATCAGCAGCTCCGGTGCAAATTCGCCTCTTACGCTGCGCTCAAACCCGCAGACGACGCCGCTGACCCGGAGATACTCCACCGATTCGCGTATGCTGCTCTCAAGCTCGAATATATTCATCGCGTCCGCCTGCTGTCCGATAAGCTCAAGATTGCTGCGGCGCTTGATATATGCGTTGAGCACGCAGGCGCAGGCATAGCTATCCTTGACGTCCGTCGCCTCCGGGGATATCCCGTCCAGTATCACCCTCAGCTTTTCGAGCTGCGGCGCCACTGCCCCGGCGATGCCGTCGTATATCCGGTTCTGCTCCGCAAGACGCGCACGGCGCTTTTTCATCTCCGTCTGCGCCTTGAGCAGCACGTTATATTCCGCAAGCTGACGCCGCACGCCGCTAAGCTCGCTTTCCATCCGGTTCACGATAGATAAATCGTCCGTCCAGTAGATCCTGCCGCCCTTGACCGGGTGGGAGCTGAGCCGCAGCCCGCCGCTGATCATCAGTGGGCGATCGCGAGCGGCGGTCATCTGCTCGCGCGTCAGCTCCGCGGCGTTTTCGGAGATATAACGCACGTTGCAGTCCTCGTCCGCAATCTGCGCGCCGAGGGTGGAGGCGTTGAAGAACTGCTCGTATCCGGTGTTTGACGGTATCACACCGATCTGTATGCAGCTCTCCCACACCGCTGCCACGATAAAGCAGAACATCTCCGGGAGCTGGAACATCCTCACGAACGGCCGCGCCGCCGTCAGATTATACCAAATGAAATACACGGCGCCCACCGCTATCCACGCGAGCGGTCTCCACATTTTCATGCGGCTCCGGTTTATCCGGCATTTGCGCATGAGCACCGCCAGCGCCGCCGCCGTCAGCAGCGATATCCACGCAGCCGCCGCGAAATAGAGCGCGCCGTGCCTGTAATTGCTGCTCCAGCCCTCAAAGCCCGGCGCAAAGCGGAACGCAAGCTGATGCAGATCATTCGTCATGATTCCCGCTATCAGCAGCGCCGCAGGGATGAACAGCGGCAGCCACCGCCGATCCGGAGACGCGTCCTCCGCGCCGCCGACGCACTGCGCCGCCAGAAACAACAGCAGCGGGATGAGTATCATCGGTATGTAATACGCGTACCAGCTGTGCCGCAGAATAACGTCCAGCCCGCCGAAAAAGCGGTATTTGCAGATGCGCAGCATCATCCACAGCGTCATCAGCACGACGGCGCCGATGGTATAATGGCGCACATTCTCGCGAATTATGCGGTATTCTATCGATGCGCCCCAGCCTATCAGCAGCCCCGCATAAAGCAGGGTTTCGAGTATGTCCGGGAAATAACCGCGCCCCTGCAGGCGCGCGGAGAAAACGTGCAGCACCCCGGCGAGCAGGAACAGCGCCGGCGCACAAAGCGTAATTATTTTTATTCTCTTCGGTATATACACGTTTTCACCCCGTCTCTGAGTATAATATAGCACAAACCGTGCGCAAAATCCAGCGCCAAACGGCCAATTTACCGCCAAAACAAACAAAAATACGGCTCCAAAAAGCTTTTCGGAGCCGCACAGAGGTCATATTATGCCGATCACACCGGGTGAACCATGTTTTCGCGGTCGACGTGCTCCGCATCAACGCCGTACTTCCTCGCGGCGCGCCTCTCGAAGAATTTGGGCGCCACCTGCGGGAAAAGCGCCATCGTCAGGACGTCCTCCTCCTGCTCGAGGTATTTTTGCGGGAACTCGGCGCGCAGCTTGTCCAGCTCCGGCTCAATGAGATCGGCGGGACGGCACTCGATTGGCTCGGCGTCGCCGATAATGCGGCGGCGGAAATCGGGGTCGATATTGCCGGGCGTTCTGCCGTATTCACCGCGCACAAGCCCCTTGAACTCCTTGGTGACCATTTTATATCGCTCGCCCATGACGACGTTGAACACCGCCTGCGTGCCGACGATCTGGGAGGTCGGGGTGACAAGCGGAGGATATCCGGAATCCTCCCGGACGCGCGGGATCTCCTCAAGCACCGCCTCGAGCTGATCCTCCTTGCCCGCCTGCTTGAGCTGGCTGAGCAGGTTGGAGAGCATCCCTCCCGGCACCTGATAGAGCAGCGTGTTTGCATCCACGCCCAGCATTTTCGGGCTGAGGAGCCCGGATGCGAGATACTTTTCGCGGATCCTCGCCGCGTTGCTTCTGACCTTATTGAGCTTTTTCAGGTCGAGTCCGGTGTCGTACCCGGTGCCCTGAAGCGCCGCGACAAGAGACTCGGTCGGCGTGTGGCTGGTGCCGAGCGCCAACGGAGACATGGCGGTATCGACGATATCGCAGCCTGCCTCTATCGCCTTCAGCAGCGACATCGACGCGAGACCTGCGGTGTAGTGCTCGTGGAGCTGGATGGGGATATCCACCTCCTGCTTGAGCCTGCTCACCAGCTCATACGCGACGTAGGGCTTGAGCAGTCCCGCCATATCCTTGATGCAGATGGAGTCCGCGCCGGTATCGGCGAGGCGCTTTGCGTAATCCACAAAGTAGTCCACGCTGTGCATCGGGCTGATGGTGTAGGACAGCGCCGCCTGAACGTGCGCTCCCTCTTTTTTGGCCGCTCTTATCGAGGTTTCGAGGTTGCGGATATCGTTAAGTGCGTCAAATATGCGCATGATATCGATTCCGTTTGCAACGGAGCGGCGGATAAAATATTCCACCACGTCGTCGGCGTAATGGCGGTAGCCCAGCATGTTCTGTCCGCGGAAAAGCATTTGCAGCTTTGTGTTCGGCATGTATTTGCGGATGATGCGCAGACGCTCCCACGGATCCTCGTCGAGATAGCGGATGCAGGAATCGAAGGTCGCGCCACCCCACACCTCAGCCGAGTAAAAGCCGACGGCGTCAATATCCGCCAGCATCGGGAGCATGTCGTCCATCGTCATGCGCGTCGCAAAAAGGCTCTGATGCGCGTCGCGCAGCAGTGTTTCCGTAATTTTGACCTGTGCCATCGTTATCCTCCAGTCCTCACGCGATTACCGCGATAAGGTCGCCCGCGTTGACGGAGTCGCCCTTTCTTGCGGAGACTGCGGCGACGGTTCCGTCCTGCGGAGCCAGTATCTCGTTCTCCATCTTCATCGCTTCGAGTATGACGATGATATCGCCCTTTTTGACCGCCTGTCCGGCCGCGACTCTGACCTCGAGAATTGTTCCGGGCATCGGTGCGCTGATCCTGAGGCCGTCGGCACTTACCGGAGCTGCGGGTGCGGGTGCAGGTGCAGGCGCGGGTGCGGGTGCGGGCGCTGGCGCGGGTGTGGGTGCGGGCACAGGCGCGGGCGCTGGCGCAGCAACAGAGGCCGCCGCGCCGTCGGTGCGTTCTTCAACTGTCACGTCGTAGGCAACGCCATTGACGGTTATGTTAAATTTCTTCATCTCTATAACCATTCTTTCTATTATTTTTGTTTGTATGCTACACTTCTGTCAAAGCGGCAGATTGGCGTGCTTTTTGGGGAGCGAGGCTGTGCGCTTGCCCTCAAGCGCATCCAGTGCATCGGTGAGGGCGGTGCGGGTCTCTCCGGGGAATATTACGCTGTCAACTATCCCGTTCGCCGCTGCGGCGAGCGCTCCGGCCTCGTTTCCGGCATAGTCGCGCTGAGCGTCCGCTCTCGAATATTCGGCGCTGATTCTGTCCGCATACATCAGCTCAACCGCAGTCTCCGGGGCAAGCGCGCCAATCGACGCCCCGTCCCATGCAAAGATCATGTCCGCGTTCGCCGTGAGCGCGCTGTACACGGCTCCATAGGCGCGTCCGGTCACGACGGCGAGCTTGACGGTCGTCGCGCCTGCATAGGCGTGCGCCAGCCGCGCGCCCTCGCGCACAAGCCCGTTAACCGATTCGTCAAAGCCGCCGGTGTCGGCAAAGGTGACAAGCGGAATGGTGTAGCAATCGCAGAGGCTGATGTGCCGCGTCAGCTTGGCGCAGCCGTCCGCCGTAAGCGCGCCGTCCACGCTTGCAAAACCGACAGGCGATCCGCAGATAGTCGCAAAGCCGCAGCGCACACAGCTTCCGAAGCGCTCGGACAGCTCTATCACGCTGTCGCTGTCCACAACCGAGATCATCGCGTCGAACGCGCTTTTGACCTGCGTCTGCTCCGGCGCGTCGAACTCGAACGCGGGCAAACCGGCTATATTGTTGGCGGGCAGTATGGAGAGCACCTCGCGGGCTTTAGCCATGAGCCTGTCCCCGTCCGCAACGATGTGCGCTATCCCGGATTTCGCAGCGTTTTCCGCGGCTGCGGCACCGCTGTCCCCCGCAACGAACGGAGCGGTCATAAAGAGCTGCGCCTTTTCGTCCATTATGACGATGTCGGCCGCGGCTGCGGCAAGCGCCATTCCTCCCGCGCAAACGCCGGCCACAACTGCGATTTGCGGCACAACGCCGGAAACCGCCGCGACCTCGCGCATAATATCCGCGTAAGCCGCAAGAACCTCCGCGCCCTCGTCCGCCTTCGCGCCGTTGGAATCATATATCCCGACGATCGGTGCGCCGGTCCTTGCAGCCAGCTCGATCATCCGGCAGAGCTTTTTTGCCTGGAGCCGCCCCACAGCGCCGTCGCATTGCGTCACATCCTGAGAGAACGCGTATACCGGCGCACCCTCCACCATCCCGTAAGCGGTTACAACGCTTTTTGCAGTGCCACATTCGCCGGCGCCGCCAAGCTCGGAATATTTTCCGCCATCGAACAGCAGCGCAAGCCTTTTTCTCGCAGGAGCTTCAAGATCGACCGCCGCGCGCGCATCCGCGAGCCCGGCAAAATTTCCTGAACCCATTGAAATTCCTCCGTTCATTTCCCATAATATAACAAATATTGTTGCAAAACCTTGTTATAATTTTGTCATACAGCCTATAAATTTGGATTCCGTTAAAAACCCGAAATCAGTTTAAGTATACTACATTTTTATTTTTTTTACAAGCGCATTTCCTTTCAAAAGCGAACTGTTTTCCGATTGTTAACATTTGGCGATTTATAACATGGCGTACTGCGCTCTGTGCGGACAAGCAAAAACGCCGGCAGCGTTTTGCTCCGGCGTCCGGCAATATTTGTTTCAGCGCTCGCTTTTCCTTATTCCGGCGCTCATCGCGCGGAGCTGCTTTAGCTCGTTCGCGGTAAGCTCCCGCCACGCGCCGGGCTTGAGCATTCCCAGCCGCACCGGCCCCTCCACAACACGCTTGAGGCGTGCGACCTCCAGCCCGACATCCTCGCACATGCGCCTGATCTGGCGGTTTTTGCCCTCCCTGATGGTCATCAGCAAGACCGTGCGGCCCTCCTCCTTAGCGATGACGTTGACTATCGCCGGCAACGTCGTCACGCCGTCCAACTCCACTCCTGACGCGAGCTTTACGAGCTGCTCCTCGGTCACTTCGCTCTGCACCGTCACTCGGTAGGTCTTTTCGATGCCGCCGCGCGGGTGCATGACCATATTGGCGAACTCTCCGTCGTTGGTCATCAGCAGCAGGCCCTCGGAGTTTCTGTCCAGCCTGCCAATCGGATAGATCCTGTCCGGGATATCCCTGACAAGCTCGGTTACGCACCTGCGTCCCAGCTCGTCGCTCATCGTCGTCACGTAGCCTCGCGGCTTGTTCAGCGCGATATACCACTTCTTTCTGCCCTTTACGGCAAGCTCGACCGTTTTTCCGTCTATCATCACGCTGTCGCGCGTCGGGTCGATCTGCTGCCCTATCTCGCACAGTCTTCCGTTGACCTTGATCCGGCCCTGCTCTATCAGCCTTTCCGCCGCTCTGCGCGAGGTTATCCCCGCATCGGAGAGCGCCTTTTGTATCCGCACCTTTTCTGCCATTTATATACTCCTTTTGTTTTTGTTTCTGTTAGATTATCCGCGGCGGGCAATGCCCGCAGATATGTCCGCGGGCGAAACCGGCGCAAGCGACGGTTTCTTACGTTTGCTGTTGCACAGCGTCCATCCCCGCGGCGCGAGCATAATTCTACCTTTCGCCGCGCGAGCCAGTCAGCGCACTCGATAACGTAAGCGCCTTTGGCGCGATCCGCGGATATGCCTGCGGGCGCTTGCCCGCCCTCGCCGACAGGCGAAAGAAAAAGTCAACTATAAGAAAAGATAGATCACCCCAACTCCGCGCGAGCCAGTCAGCGCACTCGATAACGTAAGCCACCGGGCAAAGCCCGGAGGCGTTCCGCGTTCAGCGGAAGAGGTGAGTGTTTCCAAAGAGAGAGGGGAAACAGCCTGAAAGGGTGTCCCCTCTCTCTTTGGTGCGCCTTTGCTTACTTTCGTCGCAAAACGAAAGTAAGTGCCCGCGCGGCATGAGCGCAAGCCAACGCCAAGGCGCGGTCAATCCTCGCCAAAGGCGAAAGAAAAAGTCCATCATAAGAAAAACCAGAATCGCGCCCGCGCCACGGGAACAAGTCAGCGCACTCGATAGCGTAAGCGCCTTTGGCGCAAACCGCGGCGGGCAATGCCCGCAGATATATTCGCGGGCGAAACCGGCGCAAGCGACGGTTTCTTACGTTTGCTGTTGCG
>CANNTZ010000030.1 GCA_947522735.1 uncultured Oscillospiraceae bacterium
CGAACGGTTTTCTTCTCTTTCCTTGGCACGCCTTTGCTTACTTTCGTCGTGAAACGAAAGTAAGTGCCCGCGCGGCATGAGCGCAAGCCCACGCCAAAACGCAGTCAATCCTCGCCAAAGGCGAACGAAAAAGTCAACCATAAGAAAAATCAGAATCACCCAACTCCGCGGGAATAAGTTAACGAAACCGATAACGTAAGCGCCTTTGGCGCGATCCGCGGATATGCCTGCGGGCGCTGCCCGCCGCGACTATATCACCGGGCATTGCCCGGCGCGGCTAAATTTAAAATCTCTTGATATATTAGCCGGTTGGAATCGATGATTGCGAGCTTGCGTGCGTTTTTGCCGTATTTTTCGAGCATAGCGCGGTCGGAGGTCAGCTTTTTGACCGCCTCGGTCAGCGTCTCGCCGGTGAGATTTTTTTCCTCGATGAGTAGCGCAGCCTCACGATCCGCGAGTACCTTCGCGTTGAAGTATTGATGATTTTCCGCCACATTGGGCGAGGGAATCAGTATCGAAGGCACTCCGGCCGCCTCCAGCTCGCTGAGCGTTATCGCTCCTGAGCGGCAGATCAGCAGATCGGCGGCAGCCATGCAGTCCGCCATATCGTCGATGTATTCGCGCACATAAAGCCCCTTTTCGCGGTCAGGCTTTATGCCGTAGCTGCCCAGCAGCTCCGGGAACAGCTCGGTGCCGTAACGCCCGGTCGCGTGTATGAAGTAGTAATCGCCACCCCAGAGATTTCCGATAAGCTCCGCCACCGTCTCGTTGATGCGCTGCGCGCCGAGGCTCCCGCCGTAGGAGAGGATGCAGAGCCTGTCGCCAATGCCCAACCTTTCGCGCGCCTTCTGCCTGTCGGCGAAGATGATCTCCTCGCGCACCGGGTTGCCGACGACCCTCGCGTCCACTCCCTCCGGAAGCCTTTCTATCGCCTCCGGGAACGCAACCAGCATACGGCTGACGTGCTTCGCGAGCATCTTCTGCGCAACTCCCGGGAAAGCGTTCTGCTCGTGCGAGAGCGTTTTATAGCCCAGCTCCGCCGCCTTTTTCATTATCGGGAAGCTGACATAGCCTCCCGTTCCGACGACGACGTCGGGGTCGAACTCCCGGATTATCCGCTTCGCCCTTATGTCCGACGCTATCAGGCAGCCGGGCATGAGCAAATTGTTGACTATGTTGTCGAGCGTCAGCCTGCGCTTCAGGCCCCTCACCCTGATCGGCGCAAAGTCGTAGCCCGCCTGCGGCACAAGCGTCGCCTCCATGCCGTTGGGATTGCCCGCAAAAAGTATCTTCACGTCCGGATCCTGCGTTTTAGCGTAGTTTGCGACGGCGAGAGCCGGGTTGATATGGCCGCCGGTGCCGCCGCAGACAAATAGCAATTTCACGCGCAAATTCATCCTTTCTTTGTCTGACTGAATATGTTGAGCTCTCCGGTATCCTTCGTCAATAAGCGCCGCGCTATTCTTTGACGATGCGCGCCTCACGCGATATCGAGAGCACGACGCCCATCTGGAACAGCAGCATTAGCAGCGCCGTGCCGCCGTAAGAGAAAAACGGCAGTGAAATGCCTGTCGGCGGAACGGTGTTGGTGACAACGGCAATGTTGAGCAGCGTCTGTATGCCGACCTGCATCGTCAGCCCCATCGCAAGCATCGAACCGAATTTGTCCTTGGCGCGCATCGCGATGATGAAGCCGCGCCACACCAGCAGCGCAAACAGGATTATGATTATCGTCGCGCCGACAAAGCCCAGCTCCTCGCAGACCACCGAGAAGATGTAGTCGTTCTGCGGCTCGGGGATATAGAGGTATTTCTGGCGGGAATCTCCCAGTCCCTTGCCCATCAGCCCGCCGGAGCCGATTGCTATCAGCGACTGTATCGTCTGAAAGCCGTCGCCAAGCTTATCCGCGTATGGATCCATCCAGATATCGACGCGCTTTGCGGCGTAGGCAAGGCCCTTTGGCATCATGAGGAACACGCCGACGCCTATCGTCACAAACACCGCGCCGAGCCCGAACCATTTCAGTCTGGTTCCGCCGACAAGCATCATTATCGCGCCGAGCGCTACTATCAGTATCGTTCCGGAGACGTGCGGCTCGAGCACCGTCAGCACCGCGACGACGCCAAGCGTCACAATGAATGGCATCACGCCGTATTTGAAGGTACTCATCCTCTCGCCGTAGGCGGCGATGAGATGCGCGAACAGCAGCACTATCGCGAACTTCGCTATCTCCGACGGCTGGAACGTCCCGAGGCCCTTTATGGCTATCCAGCGGTGAAACTGTCCCTTTGTCGGCGGAAGTATAAGCGCGACCACCAGCAGCAGCACCGCCAGCAGATATATAGGCATCGCCAGCCTGCGCAGCACGTTGTAATCGATGAGAGAGATGATTATCATGCCGGTGACGCCCATTGCGGCGAAGATGAGCTGGTTGCGGATATAGTGGAAGCTGTCTCCGGTCTTGTAGCGCGCCGCGGCGTAGCTTGCCGAGAAGAGCATTATCAGCCCGAAGATCAGCAGTATCAGCACAAGTATCAGAAACGTCACGTCGAGAGAGCCGCGCTTTGCAAACCATTTTATCCGTGCGCGCCCGCGCTTTTTGGGCGCCCGCCGGTTTTGCTCCGGCGCCTCATCCTCGATGCGCGGAGCAAATTCGTTATCATTCAGAATATCCAACCGTTTCACCTCTCAGACCTGAACGTTCGCGCGCCAAAGCTCACATCAGATGCACAAACAGCACCGAAAGCGCGCCGCCGACCAGCGCAACAAGCGAGAACAGCGCAACAATCTTGACCTCGCTGTAGCCCGACAGCTCAAAATGGTGGTGTATCGGGCTCATCTTGAACAGACGCTTGCCCGTCGCCTTGAAGTAGAGCACCTGTATTATTACAGAAAACGCCTCGATTAGATATAGCACTCCCGCCAGCAGCAGCAGCGCAGGCATGTTGACGCCGAACGCGAGCGCCACCACCAGTCCGCCGAGGAACAACGAGCCGGTGTCGCCCATGAACACCTTTGCGGGGTGAAAATTCCAGACAAGAAAGCCGATGCAGCCGCCGGCCAGCGCCGCCGCAAGCAGCTCGTTGCGGCCATAGGAGAGCATGACGCTGATTATCATCATCACGAGCGCATAGACAAAGGTGACGGACGCCGCGAGACCGTCGATGCCATCGGTGAGATTGACGGCGTTGACGAAGCCGACAATCATAAACAGTGCCAGCGGATAGTAGAATATGCCGATGTCAAGCTGTCCGAAGGGCGGCACGACAAGCACGGTGGAAAGCCCGCCGACCAGCCGGAGCGTCGCGAGATAGACCGCTGCGACAAAAATCTGGAGCGCCAGCTTCTGCTTGGCGGTCAGGCCGAGATTGCGCTTTTTGACAACCTTGATGTAATCGTCCATGAAGCCGATGAAGGCATAGGCGAGAGCCATCACCAGCCCGGCGAACAGTCTGCGGTTCTGCATCGAAACGGTCGCATCCACGAGATCCGAGTTGTCGCTGACGCTCAGCACCAGATACCCCGCGATGACCGACACGGTTATGCCGATGATAAACAGCAGTCCGCCCATCGTCGGCGTGCCCTGCTTGGATTTGTGCCATGTCGGGCCGATATCGTTTATCGGCTGGCCGAACTTGAGCCTGTGCAGAAACGGGATGAGCGCCTTGCCCATCACCGCGGTGATGATGAACGCCGCCGCCGCGGCGACGATCGACATATAGCCTTCCATTTTTTCTCTATCCTCTCCGGTTTACTTTTTCATCTTTTCAAGCAGCTCGTGAACAATCTCGCTCTCGTCGAAATAGATTGTGCCGTAGCTTAGCACCTGATAATCCTCGTGCCCCTTGCCCGCCAGCACCAGTATATCGTTCTTTTTGGAGTTCTCCAGCGCCCACCTTATCGCCTCATAGCGGTTCGGAATGACCGTGTGCGGCTTTTTGGGGTCAAGCCCCGGCAGCGCGTCGTTGATTATCTGCATCTCGTCCTCGCCGCGAGGGTTATCGGAGGTGAGTATCACGAAATCCGCCAGCCTGGAGGCGGCGCGCGCCATTTTCGGGCGTTTGGTGCGGTCGCGGTCGCCCGCGCAGCCGAACAGCACAACCACACGCCCCGGCGCAAAGCTCCTGACGGTCGTCAGTATCTTTTCGAGACTGTCCGCCGAATGGGCATAGTCGCGGATTATCGTGAAATCGGTGTCGGTTTTCAATATCTCCGCCCTTCCCGGAACACCGGGAGAGTGGTTCAGTCCCGCTATCATCGTGTCGAAATCCACGCCCAGCGAGAGCGCGCAGACGCCTGCCGCCATAGCGTCGGACACCGCAAATTCGCCCGGCATCCGGAATTTCACGCGCCCTATCTCGCCGTAGCCCGCCAGCTCGAAGCTGCTTCCGCGCATGTCAAAGGCAATGTTGTGTGCGGTGTAGTCCGCCTCGGTGCGCCTTGTGGAAAAGGTCTTGAACGGGCACCTCACCTCTCCGCACAGCCGTCTGCCGTATTCGTCGTCAAGGTTGATGACGGCGCGCTTGGCAATGTCGAACAGCCGGCGCTTGGCAAGATAATAATTCTCCATCGTCAGATGGTAGTCGAGGTGATCCTGCGTCAGATTGGTGAATACGCCGCACTCGAATTTGCAGCCGTCCAGCCTGTGCTGATCCAGTGCGTGGGACGACACCTCCATCACAGCATATTCACAGCCCGCGTCCGCCATTTTTTTGAACAGCAGATGCAGCTCAAGCGGATCCGGCGTCGTATATTTCGCCGGCAACGACATATCCTCTATCTCATTTTGGATCGTTCCGATGAGTCCTACACGTTTTCCGGCGTATTCGAGCATATTTTTTATCAGCATCGTTATCGTCGTCTTGCCGTTCGTGCCGGTCACGCCGATTAGCTTGAGCCTTTCGGCGGGCCGTCCATAATAGTTTCCGCAGATTATCGCATAGGCGCTGCGGGTGTTTTCAACGATTATCTGATTTTCCAGCCCGAGATCCCGCTCTGCGACGACCGCTGCGGCTCCCTCTCCGACCGCCCTTCCGGCGGCCTCGTGCCCGTCGAAGCGCATGCCCTTTATGCACACGAACAGGCACCCCTCGCACACCGTGCGCGAATCCGCCGTGACATGCGTTATCTCCCTGTCCCGTAGCGGCTCGCCCGTGAATTTTATATCCTGTAAAAGCCTTGAAAGCAGCATGGCGTCTTTTCTCTCCTCTCCAATATACCCTTTCGCTCTGTTCAGCCCTGTTCGTCCTTCCCGACCGTAAATTCCACCCTCACAACAGTCCCGCGCGCAAGCCGCTCGCCCTCCTCGTGCGACTGTGCGACAGCGATAAGTCCGTCGGCTTCGGGATCGTCCGTCACTATTTCCATCATCAGCCCGGCATTTACAAGCGCGTCGCGCGCCTCGGCGACGCTCATGCCCGTCACCCTTGGCACCTCGGCCTCCTCGCCGTCTCCGCCCTCCTCGGTGTAGAGTATCACACTGCTCCACTTGGATACGACGGTTCCCGCCTCCGGCACCTGACGCAGCACATGCGCGCCGGTTCCGACGACGTTGACGGTGAGATAGGCGTTGCGCGCGTCTGCGTGCGCGTCGTGCGTCAGCTTGCCGACAAGCGAGGGAACCGTGGCGTTTTCCTCGGCCAGCTCCTCCTCGGTATAGTGCGGCTCAAGGCCGAGATACGGCAGCACGTCTGCCATTATCGCGCCGACGACCGGCGCTGCGATGATAGAGCCGTAGCTTGCCTCGGCAGGCTCGTCGAGCACGACGAGCACCGCTATCTGCGGGTCGTCTATCGGCGCAAAGCCGAGAAAGGACAGCGCGTATTTCTCCTCACCGGGGGCGTAGCTTTTGTCCAGCTTTTCCGCCGTGCCGGTCTTGCCGCCGATGCGATAGCCGGGAACGTAGGCAAGCTTGCCGGAGCCGAGCGTCACAACGCCCTCGCACAGCTCCGCGACCTTGTGCGCCGTCTCCTCCGAGATGACCTGCCGCTTTAGCGTCGGCTCGTATTCGGCGATGATGTTGCCCTCGCTGTCCAGCACGCTCTTGACGACGTACGGCTCGTAGAGATAGCCGCCGCCCACCGCCGCGCCCACTGCGGAGATGAGCTGTATTCCCGTCACCTTGAAGCTCTGTCCGATGGAGCTGGACGCAAGCTCGATGTTTCCGAACACCGATTCGCTGTGGTATAGGCCGTTCGCCTCGCCGGGCAGGTCGATGCCTGTCTTTTCCATCAGCCCGAACGCCTCGAAATATTCGCGGAACTTTCCGGTTCCCAGCGATTGGCCGATGTTGACAAACGCCGGGTTGCAGGAGTGCTGCACAATCTGAGAGAGATTCTGTACGCCGTGGCCGCCGCGCTTCCAGCAGTTTATCGTCTGGCCAAGCACCGTCACTCCGGCGTCGGTGCACAAAAACGAGCTGTTTTCATTGACCACCCGTTCCTCAAGCGCCGCCGCGAGCGTGATTATCTTGAATACCGAGCCCGGCTCGTATGGGTCGGATATCGCCTTGTTGCGCCACTGGCGATACTGCGCCTTTTTAAGCGCCTCGTTGTATTCTTCGCCGTCAAGCTCCGACAGCTCCTGGAGCGTCGCGAGATCGGTGACGGCCTGCGGAGAGTTCGGGTCGAAGTCGGGCTTCACGCTGATGCCGAGGATCTCGCCCGTCTTGATGGAATAGGCTATAGCCATAGCGCCGTTGCCGACGTCGTGCTCCTTGACGGCTATCTCGAGGTTTTTGTCGAGATAGTGCTGTATTGTCTCGTCTATGGTCAGCACAAGGCTGTTGCCGTCCTCAGAGTCGTACATCATCTCGTATTTGAACGGCATATCCTTGCCGCGCGCGTTCTTTGCCGAGACGACCTTGCCGGAGGTGCCGGAGAGCGTCCTGTTGTAATACGCCTCTATGCCGTAGGCGCCGCTGTTGTCCTGATTGGTGAAGCCGATGGTCGCCGAGGCGAAGCTGCCGTAGGGATAGTAGCGCTTGACGTCCTCCTCGCAGGAGATGCCGCTTATATCGTTCTCGCTCGCGAAGGCGATGACCCTGTCGGCAAGCTCGCGCTCTATCTTGCGCTTGATTATCCAGTAGCTCGTATCCTTTTTCGTCGCCTCAAAAACCTTTTCGCGGTCCACGCCGAGTATCTCCGAGAGACCGTCCGCCACCTTTTCGCGCTGATCCTCTCTGATTGTCACCGGGGAGAGCACAACCGTCCACGCAGTCGCGCTTTTTGCGATGATGTTGCCGTTACGGTCGTATATATCGCCGCGCCCGGCGCTTATCTCTATCTCGCGTAGCTGCTGCTGCGTCGCCTTGTACTGGTAGCTCTCGCCGTCGACTATCTGGAGCTTGAACAGGCGGAAAAGCAGTATTCCAAACCCGACGATGGTCAGCAAGATCATCAGCATTGCCATTCTTTTTTTTGCGCCCGAGCTTATTCCGTCTGCCATTCCGTCCGCCTCTCTGCGGGAGATTATCCCAAAAATGTATTAGTTTCGCAAAATACGACCTTTTTCCGCAAAGCCGTATTTATGAAAACAAGAGCTAAGATAGTTTACGTCATCTTAACTCCTGCCCACGCCGTCGGAGCGCACACAGCGCCGCCGGTGAAATTATTCAACGATCAAATATATTTTTTCATTCGCCCAGATATGCCTTAATCTGCTCTATCATCCCGTTTATCCAGCCGGTTATCCCGGACTGTCCGCCCTCGTTCGAGGACGTCGTCTCCTCCCCGGCAAGCACCACATATTTAACGTTGTCCTGCGTTATCCTCGTCATGCCCATCTCGTTCATTATGCCTGCGACCGACGCCTCGAGCGAATCGAGCGACATCGCGTTCTCAAGCTCCGACTGGAGCCGGACATTTTCGCTCTGAAGTATCGTCAGCTCCCTTTTGCCCGTCGCAATGTCGTCGTTCAGCTCCGTGAGCAGTACGCGGTTGTAGATCATAAGCGTGATGACCGACATGACCGCCAGCATTATCGCGATCAGCTTTATCGGCGCTATCGCGGGCTTATATGCCGCTCCCGCGCGCTTTATTACGCGAAGCCCCGGCTGCTGCTCCTTCTGCTCGCGCGCATAGCCGTCGTGCGTTTCAAATCTCGAAAGATCATACGCCGCGCTGCCGTCATAGCTGTCATATGCCATTTTTTTCACTCCCTGATTCTTTCGTCCCGTTCTTTACAGCTTTTCTGCTATCCTCAGCTTTGCGCTCCTGCTGCGCCGGTTGCGTTCCAGCTCCTCCTCGGAAGCCTCCTCCGGCTTTTTGGTTATTATTACGGCCTCGGGCCTTCTGCCACAGACACACACCGGGAAATCCGGCGGGCATATGCAGCCTCTGGCCCACGAGGCAAATCTCTGCTTCACCATCCTGTCCTCCAGCGAGTGGAAGGTCAGTATCACAAAGCGGCCGCCGGGCCTCAGCCTCTCAAAGCCTCTGTCCAGCGCCTCCGAGAGCCTTTCCAGCTCGGAGTTGACCGCTATCCTTATCGCCTGGAAGGTTCTCTTGCAGGGATTTCCGTCCCGTCTTGACGACGCCGGCATCGACGACGCGATGATCTGCGCCAGCTGCACGGTGGTTTTTATCGGCGCCTTCTCGCGCTCGCGGACTATCCTTGACGCAATGCTCGACGCATATTTTTCTTCGCCATATTCGCGTATCACCCTCGCGAGCTCCTCCCGCGACCAGCCGTTCACGACGTCTCCGGCGCTCATGCCGCGCCGGCTCATCCGCATGTCCAGCGGCGCGTCCTCGTTATATGAGAAGCCGCGCTCCGCGCAGTCGAGCTGATGCGACGACACGCCCAGATCCAGCAATATTCCGTCTATCCCCTCTATCCCGCGCTCATCGAGCACCCTGTCCATGTCTGCAAAGTCGGATTCGACCACCTCGGCGCAGGGATATTTTGCCAGTCGTTCGCCCGCGGCCCTCACCGCATCGGGATCCTTGTCGGTGGAGATGAGTCGCCCCGTGGTCAACCGCTGCGCTATCAGCTCCGAATGGCCGCCGCCGCCCGCCGTGCCGTCAAGATATATTCCGTCCGGCTTTATATCAAGCCCCTTTATACATTCCTCCGGCATCACCGGGAGATGTGTGAACCCGCTCAAAAGCCCAGCTCCTCCATCGTCGCGCCGACAAACTCGCTCGTGATTTTCGCGCACGCCTCGTTCCAGTTGGCAGTATCCCATATCTCCGCACGCACCGTCGCGCCGATGACCGTGACGTCCTTTTCAAGCCCGGCATAATCGCGCAGCTTTGCGGGGAGCACTATCCTGCCCTGCTTGTCGGTCTCCATCAGCGAGGCGGGCGCGACAAGAAACTTTTGCAGCGCCATGCTCTTCACCATCGGCAGCGCGCGCATCTTGTCCTCAAGCCGCTTCCACTCCTCGACGGAGTAGACGTACAGGCACTTTTCCAGCCCCTTGGTGACGATGAATTTTTCACCGAAATCCTCGCGCAGGCGCACCGGGAAGATTATTCTGCCCTTCGCGTCTATACTGTGTTCATATTCGCCGATGAGCATTTTTCTCTCCCCCTTCGTCCGTTCTGCGGCATTCTCCATCCATTAAGCACCACAAAGTGCCACTCGCCACCACTACTAATATAATTATAACCCATACTCAGCAAAAATCAATAGCTAAAACGAAAAAAATAAAAAAAGTTACCAATTCCGGAGGTAAAGCGAACAAACTTTCTCGCAAAATAACAAAATGTCGGGCTTGATTAACGGCTGCATTTGATATATACTTATTTCATTAACAACTCTGCCTGATCCACGGCAAATCCACATTAAGGAGGGCTTATGTGACCGTAAAGAGGCCCGGACTGAGCGCGTTCCAGCTCAAGCTGATAGCGCTCGTCAGCATGACAATCGATCATATTGCGCAGTTTTTGGAGCCTGTCGCGCCCATACCCTTCTGGTTCCACATAATCGGACGTATAGCGGCCCCGGTATTCATATACCTGACGGCGTGGGGCGCGCATTATACGAGCAGCAGGTGGCGCTATCTGCTGCGGCTCTATATCTCGTCGGTGATAATGGCGCTGACGGCGCTGTGCGCGAACCGTTTTGCGGATCTGCACGGACTTGCGTCCATCCCGAACAACATCCTCGCAACGCTGTTCCTCATCGTGCTGTACATCACGCTTCTCGAACGGGCGTGGCAAAGCCTCAAGGCAAGGCGCTATTGGCGGGCGCTCGGCTGCGCGCTGCTGCTTCCGGCGCCGGTCGTGCTCTTTATCGCGACCGAATATGTCCCCCTGCTTTTCACCGGCGTGGCGAGCTATTGGGCGCACGGCCTTGCCCGCGCTCTCCTGCCGGACGCGTTGAGCTGCGAGGGCAGCATATTCATCATCTTCCTCGGCGTCGGATTATACTTTTTCCGCAACAGCCGCGCCGGAACCGTCGTCTTCTACATATTGTACTGCGCCTTCAAACTGCTGATGTCCCTTCCCGGCGGGCTGCGCGCGGCGCTGACGGTGAACGTGCAGTGGATGATGCTGCTGGCGCTGCCGCTGCTGCTGATATACAACCGCCGTCTCGGCTCCCGCACGGCGTTTGGAAAGTATCTGTTCTACGTCTACTACCCGGCGCATATTTTTGCGCTGTATCTGCTCTACGCCGTCATTGCCACCGCATAGCCGCGGCAAAATGCGCGCAAAAGACAAAAGCCTCCGCCGGGAAAGGCAAAGCCCTCCCGGCGGAAGCTCTTTTTTTAAGGAGACTCTGCCCGGCGCTCAGTCGTTCGCCTTCATCGCCTCCACCATGTCCACACGGCGTATCTGCCTGCTCATCACGCGGTTGACGAGCAGCGTGAATATCATCGATATCGCGAACGCAAGCACAAAGCTCAGCGGATATATACTGCGCCCGAACATCACCATGTCCACCTCCACCGTCCTCACCACGAACGAGTGCAGCCATATCCCCACAAACAGCCCGACTATCGTGCCAAGCACGCTGAGCACGTTCGTCTCGCGGAAGATATAACGCTCCACCTCACGCCTGTGGAAGCCGAGCACACGGATTGTCGCCAGCTCCTTGCGGCGCTCGCAGATGTTGACGTTTGTCAGGTTGTAGAGCACCACCATGCTCAACAGTCCCGCCGCCAATATCAGCACCAGCACCACTCCGTCGATGCTCTTTATCGATTCGTCGAAGTTGTCCCGCAGCGTCTGCGAGGCGCTTGCGTGGACCACCCGCCTCTCCGCCATCAGCTCAAGCGTCTCCGCCTCCGGATCGGCATTCTCCGGCAGACAGCAGAGCACCGTCGTGAGCTCCGGCCTGCCGCCAAACACCCTCTCATAGGTTTCTGCAGTCATATATGCGTAGGATGAGACGTAGTTTTCGGTTATCCCGTCTATCCTCACCGTTCCGCGCCGTCCGTCCGCCGCCTCCAGCGTCACCTCGTCTCCCTCCCGGACGCCGATTGTCTCGCAGAGCTTTTCGGTCAACACCACGCCGTCATCCGGGGCCGCCACAGCCTCGCCGGTTTTTCTGTCGCGCAGCGCGATAAACTCGCCCAGCCGCGACGCGTCCTCCGGCACGCAGATATGTATCTGCTCGCTGCCGCCCCGCTCGATCAGCTTTCCGGTCTCCTCCGCAAACGCCATCCAATCCGAAATCTTATCCGGGTCGTTGAGTATCGCCGCTATCCCGCCGTCGTTGACGGCCCCGGCGCTGCTCAGCCTGACGCTCAGCTCATAGCGGTAAAGCTCGCCGAACTGCTTGTCAACTATGTCGTTTATCGAATCGCGCAGGCCAAACCCGGTGACGAGCAGCGCACTGCACCCCGCAACGCCGATTATCGTCATGAACAGCCGCTTTTTATAGCGGAACAGATTGCGGCAGGTCACCTTGTGAGTGAACGGTATGCGCTTCCAGACGAAGGGTATATGCTCGAGCCATATGCGCTTTCCGGCGGCCGGGGCCTTTGGCTGCATCAGCCTTGCCGGGCAGGCGCAAAATTCGCTCCAACACGCCCACAGCGTCGCTAACAATATGCTGCCCACCGTGACCGGCGCCACCCATAGCGCTATGCTCAGCCTGAACGGCGTCTGCGTCTGCGGCAGAGTGAACATCATCCCGTAGGCGGAGCTTATCGCGCGCGGGAACAGCCGGAATCCGACCCCGAAGCCCAGCGCGCAGCCGAGCGCCGACGAGAGGAGACTGTACAGCAGATATTCTCCCAGCACCTGTCCGTTGCTGAAGCCCAGCGCCTTCAGCGTGCCTATCTGCCCGCGGTTCTCCTCGACAAGGCGCGTCATCGTCGTGAGCGCCACCAGCAGCGCCACCATAAAGAAGAACACCGGGAATATCTTGGAGAGCGCCGCCACCTTGCCGACGTTGCTCTTATATGCGGAAAAGCCCGCGGAATCCTCCCGCGTGCGCACAATCCACACGGCGTCCTCCAGCTCATCGAGCCGTTTCTCGCCGTCTGCAATCTGTTTTTTCAGCGTGTCCGGGAGCGCCGGGAGCTCCTGCGCGCCCTGAAGCTGCTCCGTTACCGCCTGCTGCGTCTGCGTGAGAAGGGCCGAAAGCTCCGGTGCGCTCTGCGCAAGAAGCGCCGCCGCCATGCCGTTGAGCCGCAGCCGCCCCGCCGTGTCCTCGCCGAGCGCCCGTCGCACCGCTATCGCGTCCTCGACCGCTTCAAGCGCCGCTCCAAGCCTGTCAAGCTGCTCCTCCGCCTCGCCGCGCACCTCGTCCGTGCGCGCCCGCTCGCGCTCCGCGGCGATATTTTCAGTCTGCTCGACCGCCCCTGTCCTCAGCTCGGAATATTCCTCGCCGAAGGTGTCCAGCTCTCTCGCGCCGCGCAGCGTGAAATATATGTCGGTGTAGTAGTCGAAGGTGAAATAATCCCCCGTCGTATAGACGCTCAGCCCGACGGCTCCGGAGCCTGCGGTGCTCGCGTCGGCGGTGACGCTGATGCTCATCGGGCTTTCGACAAAGCCGACCACAGTCAGCTCCTCGCCCGCCGTCAGCTCCCTCACCGTCTCGTAGTCACTCCCGCTTTTCAGCAGCGTCAGCGTGCTGCCGATGTCAAGCTCTCCGTCGAAGTAGCGCCCCGCGGTCGTCTGGACGACACATTCTCCGCTGTTTTCGGGATAGCGTCCCTCTGTCAGCGTCATACGGTTGAGCTCGCTTCCGCCGTTGTCGTCAAGCGTCGCGTAGACGCGCGCGGTATAGGAGTCCTCGCCCGCTGCAAGCTCCAGATCCATCACCCGCGCAGGCATCGCCGTTTCGGTGCAGTCCAGCGCCTCTATCGCGCTCACATCGTCTCCGGTCAGGCCCAGCGAGGACTTCACGTCGATATCGTACCAGCCGCAATCGTCCATGAATTTGTCCGCCGTCGCGTACATGTCCGGAGAGGTCGCGGCAAGCCCCGCCATAAAACCGGAGCCGAGCGCGACGATGAAAAGTATCGACAAAAACCTGTTAAGGCTTCCGCGTATCCCTCGCAGCACGTTCTTTCGTCTGGTTCTCTTCATCGGCTCACCACTCGATCCTTTCGACCGGCGTCGGGTCGGCGTTCGTCTCGTTCGAGATCGCCTGTCCGTTCTTCACGCGGATAACCCTGTCGGCAATCTGCGTGAGCGCGCTGTTGTGGGTGATGATGATGACCGTCTTGCCGGTGCTGCGGCAGGTGTCCTGAAGCAGCTTCAGCACCGCCTTGCCGGTGTTGTAGTCAAGCGCGCCGGTCGGCTCGTCGCACAGTATCATCTTCGGGTTTTTCGCGAGGGCGCGCGCTATCGACACGCGCTGCTGCTCGCCGCCGGAGAGCTGCGCCGGAAAGTTGTTCATCCGGCCGCCAAGCCCAACCTCCTCCAGCGTTTTTGCCGCGTCGAGGCTATCCGGGCATATCTCCGCCGCAAGCTCGACGTTTTCCAGCGCCGTCAGGTTCTGCACGAGGTTGTAGAACTGGAACACAAAGCCGACGTCGGTGCGGCGGTAGTTGGTCAGCTCGTGATCCGTTAGCGCGCTTATCTCGCGCCCGGCAAGGCTGACCCGCCCGCTCGTCGCGCTGTCCATGCCGCCGAGAATATTGAGCAGCGTCGTCTTTCCAGCGCCGCTTGGGCCGACAATGACGCACAGCTCGCCCTTTTCGACGGTGAAGCTCATGTGGTCGAGCGCGTATATCGCGTTCGCGCCGCTGTTGTAAACCTTGCAGACGTCCTCAAACTCTATATATGCCATATTCTCCCTCACTCTCCGCAATTCGCCATAAGCTCCAGATATTTTGCGGGCAGATGCTGCGCGAGCGCCCTTGCAAAGCCCTCGCCGCCATTTTCTCCCGCGCTCTCCAGCAGCTCGAACAGCGGCGCGAAATCGCTCTCCGCCGAAAAATCGCCGAGGCTCGCGACGGATATATCCGTTTTGCCGGAGCCGAGCCCGGTCAGAGCTCTCGCCACTACCAGCATCAGCTCGAACGCTGTGACGCCGTCGTCGGCCTCGCCCGCCTCTGTCAGCGAGCGGCGCACGTTATAATAGGCGTCTATCGACGGCGCGACGGAAAGCAGCGTTCCGGCGGCGCCATTCGCGTCCGCCTCGGTGTCCGCGCCGCCCTCGAGCGTTATATCCGTGCCCAGCCTGTAATAGCCCCAGCCCTCAAGAGGCAGCTTGGTCACGAGATCCCCGGAATTTATCACGTTGAAGATGTTCGAGCAGTCCGCGCCGGGATTGTCTCCGCGAAACGTATTTGGCGTCGCGAAGGTATAGGCGAGCACGTTTTCCTCACCCAGCTCCGCGTTCAGCAGCATCGCCAACAGATTTGCGCAGGCGGCTCCGCGGCTGTGCCCGCACACCAGCACCAGCGGCGCGCGCTGCGAGCGTATCGTCTCCTGCACGCCGAACAGCACGTCCTCCGCCGCAAAGAGAAAGTTTTCCGCAAACACGGCGTCGTCATTGTGCGATTCTGCAAAATCAAAGTTGGAATACCATTCGCCGCCGTTGGTTCCGCGTATCGCGATTATCACCAACGTCCGCTCCGCGCTGTTATATTCTACAGCTTTTCTACCTACAGTATAAGCGCAGGTGTGCCCCGGATCATCGTCCGGCTTGTCGAAGTTGTTCTGTGACAGCACCTCGAAGCCGGCGGCGGTCAGCAGCCTCGCCTCGTTTTCTCTCGTGTGTCCGCTGCAAAGCGCCAGCGCCTGCCGCGCGAAGCCCATGCTGAAGCTCCGGCTGTCCTCCGGCAGCGCAAGCCCGCCGGAAAGGATCTCCGCCGCATCAAGGCTCCCGTCGATTCCGCTCCGCGCGTCGCTCCGCTCATTTTCGCCGCTCGCGCCGTCGTCCCCACTCTTCTCCGGCGGATTTTCCGCCGCGCTCTGCGATTTCTCCGGCGCTGAATACTGTCCGTCCGCGCTCCGGCAGCCCGACGCCGTCAAAAGCGTCAACGCCAGCAGCGCCGCCAGCAGACGTATACATCTGTTTTTCGCCTTCAAATCGATCCCCCTCCCGGTTTTTGTCACGATGCCCTTATTTATATGAATATCATTATAGCTCAGCCCGCGTTGAAATTATTGCTTTTCCTGTAAATTTTATTGCGCAAAAAGCGCGGCCCGGCACAGACACATACTGTCTGTGCACAAGGCCGCGCCGTGTTATATATAATGTGTCGCGCTCATCTCAGCGCGCTCATGACGTCCCGCTCGAACTGTGCGCCTGTTTCGCCGCAGCCATGGCTGTCGTACCAGCGGTTGTTCTTCATGAATATCGCGGTGATGTCGTTCTCCGGATCGACCCAGAAGTGGGTGCCGTAAGCGCCGCTCCAGCCAAACGAGCCGTTTGGTATGACCGAGTTGTGCACCGCCACGCGCACGCCCAGACCCCAGCTGTTCTCCGGATCGCGTCCCGGAATGCCGTCGGCGACGTAGGGGTGCGTCATGACGTCCGTCAGCGCGTCCTCGAAGATGCGCACTCCGCCGTATTTTCCTCTGCCGCGCAGCATCTCCGCAAAAACGCGGTAATCCTCAATGGAGCCCGCCAGCGACGCGCCGGCGCAGGTGTAGTCCAGCGGGAAGCTCTCAAAGGTGTGTCTGCCAATGTCGAACGCCAGCATATGCGGGCTCTCGGCGTAGTCGTGCATCGCAACCATGCGTCCCCACTGCTCCTCGGTCGGCCGGAAGGTGATATCCCTTATTCCAAGCGGGTCGAGAATGTTTTTCCGTAGAAAATCGGCGTAGCTCATGCCGCTTTTGATCTCGATTATGCGCGCGAAAACGTCGAACGCGGCGTAGCCGCTGTAAGAGATCGCCTCGCCCGGCTCGAACGAGAGGAAGGTGTGTCTGGCGCAGTATTCCGCCATCGCGCGGTTGGAGGCAAACGCCTCGAACGGAGCCGCCTCAAACTGGAGCACGCCGGCCTCATCCTGCACAAGCAAGCCGTTGCTGTGGGAGAGCAGGTGGTGTATGCGCAGCTCGTTTTTCGCCCTGTGCCCGGCCACAACCCTGCCGTTCTCCACCCTGCCCACGCAGATGCCGTCAAACTCCGGCAGATAGTCCGCCACCCTGTCCTCGACGTTAAACCAGCCGTTCTGTATCCCTATCAGACACGCGACGCCCGAAAACGGCTTGGTCATCGACGCGAGACGGAACATTGCGTGGGGCTCAAGCCTCGCACCGGTCTCGGCGTTGGCATAGCCCTCGTGCAGCTCGCAGACGATCTCGCCCCCCTGCGACACCAGTATCGCAGCCCCGGCGAGCCGTCCTCTCGCCATAGCGTAATGAACTCTGTCCAGCAGCGTTTTTTCCAGCTTTTTTGGGTCAATAATACGCATAGCTTCATCTCCTGACAGCGGAAAACTTTATCTGCATTATATCAAAAAGTCCCTGCGCTGTCAAGCTGTGTAAAACAGTTTAGTTATAGTCCTCCGCTCTTGAAGCCGCCCGGCTTTTACCCCGCTTCATCTTCATCATTGCCCGCCGCCGGATAAATCGTTTTTTATGTCTTTTTCTGACGCCTGCATCCGCCGCAAAAAACGATTGACAAGCCGGGAAAAAGAGGCTATAATAATGAAAGAACGAATGTATGCGCATCCGGCGGCCTGTCGGTTGGACATTGGCCCGCAACGGAGGCCGAGGCTTTTTTAAGGATATTTTCTCCGCCGGCGCTGCGATAGGCAAGCCTTATCCTCCGGAAGGCCGGACGCGCTTGGTCGGCGTTTTGGCGGGCGGTTGGATTATTACATTGCATTATACCACCGGCGAGGGGATTTGCCCGCAAACAGCGGCGAGCCTCCCCGGGCGATAAAATCAAAGGAGGTGCGTCATGGCTGAAAGAGAATCCACAAAGACGATAGCACTCAACCGCCAGGCGCGCCACAACTACTTTGTGGAGGACAGCTACGAGGCCGGCATCGAGCTGTGCGGCACCGAGGTTAAATCGATGCGCCAGGGCGCGGTCAATCTCAAGGACAGTTGGTGTGATTTTTCAAACGGCGAGCTTTACGTCAAGGGGATGCACGTCAGCCCCTACGAAAAGGGCAACATCTTCAACCGCGACCCGCTGCGCCCTCGCCGTCTGCTGCTTCACAAGCGCGAGATCCTCAAGCTGTTCGGGCAGGTCAAGCAGCAGGGCTACACTCTGATACCGCTCTCGCTATACTTCAAGGGCTCGCGCGTCAAGGTGCAGGTGGGGCTGTGCAAAGGCAAAAAGCTGTATGATAAACGCGATGACATGGCAAAACGCGACGCGCTTCGTGAGGCCAGTCGTGCGGTAAAAGAAAGGTCGAACGGATAAATGCTTCACAAGAGAATCGATATAAACCTCGACTACGAGAGGCTTGGACTTGAAAAATCCGGCAGCTACCAGCCCACGCTCGAGTGCTTCATCCCGCACAACGCGCGCGTCCCCGCTGCAAAGCGCCCCGCGGTCGTCATCTGCCCCGGCGGCGGCTACGCTTTCACCAGCGACCGCGAGGGCGAGCCGATAGCGCTCTCTTTCCTGAACGAGGGCTTTGTCTGCTTCGTTCTCTGGTACAGCGTCAGCAATCCCGACGACGGCACCGTCGCACGCTTTCCGGTCTCGCTCCTCGAGGCTCTCACCGCCATCGCTACGGTTCGCGAAAACGCCGAGGAGTGGCTGATCGATCCCGATAAAATATTCGTCTGCGGCTTTTCCGCGGGCGGTCATCTTGCGGCGAGCGTCGCGACTCTTTGGAACCGCGATTTTGTCAGGTCAGCGCTCGGTTATCATTGCAACGAGCACAAGCCCGACGGCGCCATCCTCTGCTATCCGGTCATCTCCTCCGGCACTTGGGCGCACCGCGGCTCTTTCGAGTGCCTGCTCGGCGACAGGGTCAACGACCCTGAGGTCTTGGAATCCGTCTCGCTTGAAAAGCAGGTTTCCTCCGACACTCCCCCCTGTTTTCTCGTTCACACCTTCACCGACGACGGTGTGCCGGTCAAAAACTCCATCGATTTTGCATCTGCTCTCGCGGAGACCGGCGTACCGTTTGAGCTGCACGTCTTTCCGAACGGTCCCCACGGCTTTGCCCGTGCAGACGGCCTCACCGCGTATGAGGGCAGCTGCGTCATTCCGGAGTGCGCCGTATGGCCCTCCATGGCGGCACGCTGGGCGCGCAACCTGTAATCAACGGCAACTCCTCAGCAACACAGCGTTTTCACCGGCTGAGCCATGTCTCGGCCGCAGCATGGGGGCGTAATGGTTTCGACGGGGATCTTAAAGATCAAATAGCGGGCAGAGATAGCGGGAACTCTTTAAACGCCGCAATTTTAAAAATAAACGCTGAAGATAATTTAGCACTCGCTGCCTAAATTAGGCAGCCGTCTCTCCCGTGAGGACCACGGCACGGACAGAGGCGTCGATTAGTGGTGAACGATTTGCGCCCGCGCCTCGAAGCGTAAATTGTATCAGGGGCTACTAATCCCGGAAGCCTGTTTATCGGCGCCCGGGAAAGGGAATTTCAAAAGATAAACTGCGCCCGGAGAAATTTGTTCCGCGAGGTTTTCGGACGGGGGTTCGACTCCCCCCGCCTCCACCATAAGTCCACCGTAATTTTGATAGAATTACGGTGGACTTTTCCTATGCCCGAAAGCCGCTTGAAATAAGGATTTCCGGCTGTTTCAGCATATTGCGAACCCCGCTGCGGAGCAATTCCGCGGCGGGGTTCCGTGCTTTTGCGAGGATTGCTGCTTTCGATTCCACTGTAATCGTTAAACAGCCGAGTAATCGTTGAACTACTGTGGGTATTCGTTAAACAGCCGAATTCCGATAATACTCCTTATGAGAAAATCGGCGATGAAGTGCGGTCGCTGGCGGACTTAGCCCCTTTTGAGGTACCTTCATCTTGGGAATGGTACCGTGTGGGCAATCTCTTCTCAAATATGTCTGGGCTTGCGTACAAAAAGGACGCTCTCGCCATAAAGGCTGACAAAATGACAAGGGTACTGCGCGGCGGAAATATCGGTGAGGAGCAGTTCTATTTTAAGGGCAACAATGTTTTCATCTCAAGTGAACGGGAACTTAGCGATTCAGCCATTCCTTGAGCCGAATAAACACTTCTTCTTTATCCTTGGCAGATATTGATCCGCTTTTATTCACTGCATAATGATGGCCAAACTCGCTATCAATATAAGTGCTTCCATTAACCATCACGGGTTTATCATATCTTGGCCTAACATGAATATGAAGATGAGGATTAGGTTCTGATTCTTTATAAAAACTATTCATCAAGCAACTCCAATTACATAGAGTTGCTCCTAAAACCCGCTTTATACAGGTCTCCACTTTACAAATCAAATCGCGAAGCTCTTCCCATTCATCATCTGTTAGCTCTGTCATTGAACAACGGTGACGCTTCAAAACCAAAATACATCTCCCGATATAATCTTGTTCATCCGAAAGAAAAACAGACCAAAATGTACTCTCGTACACCTGAAACCGTTTATCTTCTTCAGAAAGATTGCACCAATCACAATTCTCCATTTTGCTTACCTACACAATCCCGATTTTTCATCGTCTATTATACCGCCGAGATATGAACATTTCTACCGATAAAAAAACAGCCGGGACGCCCCGACTTCCACAACTTACCCCTCAAACGCCAACTTCCCCCTCAATCGGCAAAATCGGCGGAGGAAAAATTAAATTGTATCAATCTCGGTGTTTTTATATCCGCAATGGACTCGCCGAGCCTGGGCTTAATCATCTGCACCATGAAGCCTATGACAGCACGGGGCGTGTATAACTCACCGGAGTTACCGGCGCTCTGCAAACTGCTGAGGATCGTTTCGTAAATCTTGCCGAAGGCGTGGCGGTCCTCGTATTCCTCAAAGTCGATCTCGTCAATGACATTGATGACCAGACGAAGCAGGATGCCGTCCTTCATGTAGTTGTTGTCCTCAAAGGCCGTGCGGACGATGATCTGGCTCATGGGGGTGTTTTCATCGATTGCGATGGCTTTTAGGGTCGGAAATAGACTCGACGACATGATTCCCAACAAACTGCCGAAGAATATTCGTGCTATCTACGACAACTCCCACAAAGATTAAAAGCTGTCCTGACCCTATATGGAAACCGGAGAGCAACTACGAAAGCGATGCACCCCCTCAAATTAAGAACTGCACCCCCCTCTAAATCGAAGTTGCACCCCCTTGACGGGTTTCTATCAAAATTACGGTTCTTTGCCAAACAGCAAAAACCGCTTGAAATCAAGCGGTTTTTCTTTTTGCTCTGCAAGAAAATTTCCGGCGCTTCATGTGCGATATTCTAAAATCTCCTCCTGACCGCGCAGCACACGCAGCGCCCCCATCGCCAGAGCAAGCATCTCATCCTCGCCGGGATAGATATGCACAGGCGCGATGTAGCCGACCTGCTCTATGATCCGATCCATGAGATGCTTGTCGTGAGCCAGACCTCCGGTGAGCAGGATGGCATCGACCCTGCCGTGCAGCACAACGCTCATCGCGCCGATTTCCTTGGAAATCTGATAAGCCATGCCGCGATAGGCGCGCTCCGCAGCCCTGTCTCCCGCCTCGACACGCTTTTCGATGATACGACCGTCATTGGTTCCCGTATAGGCCATGAGACCGCATTGCGACATGTAAAAGCGGCGCTGCTCCTCAAAGGTGTCGCCATAGCGGTGCTCAAAGGCCGCACGCAGCACCTGTAAAACGGGCAGTCTGCCCGAACGCTCGGCGGTATAGGGGCCGTCGCCCTCCAGCCCGTTGTTTACGTCCACAACCCTGCCCTTCAGGTGCGCGCCAACGGTGACGCCGCCGCCTATGTGGGCAACAATGAGGTTCAGCGTGTCATACGGACTGCCTGTGTCCTCGGCGTAGCGCTTGGCAATGGCCTTGTGATTGAGTGCGTGGAACACTGAGCGCCGCGGAAAATCCGGATGGCCGGACAGGTGTGCGACATCGGACATTTCGTCAATCACGGGCGGATCAACGATAAAAGCAGGCTTATTATTCTGTTTGCCGATCTCCGCTGCAAGTATGCCGCCCAGATTGCAGACGTGCGTACCGAAGCGGCACTCGCGCAGGTCGCGCAGCATTTCGTCGTTGACAGCGTATGTGCCGCCGGGGATGGGGTATACCAGTCCGCCGCGACCAACCACGGCATCGAAGCTCTCGAGCGCATGACCGCGGCTGCTCAGGTAGTCAAGTATCAGCGGCTTGCGCATGGCGGCGTTTTCCTCCATGCTGTGAATCCCCTCCATTTCCTCGCGCGAATGGAGGAACGCGTGCTCCAGCAGCTTTTGAGTACCTTCGTAGACGGCGATCTTGGTGGAGATGGAGCCGAAATTCAGTACGAGCAGCTTATAATCATTGTGTTCTGTCAAGGGCTTCTCCTTTCTTTGCCACCAGTGCAAGCGCCAGAGCAATGGAATTTGCCTTGGTCTGATCACTGTCTGCACGGGATGTAACAATCACGGGCGCCTTTGCGCCTACTATAAGGCCGGCAACCTTTGCGCGGGCGAAGAAAACCAGAGCCTTATAAAATATATTGCCGGTTTCGATGTTCGGCACAAGCAGCACGTCTGCGCGGCCTGCGTTGGGATCGGTGATGCCCTTGCGTTTCACAGCCGCAACGCTGATGGCATTATCCAATGCGACTGGGCCGACGACGGTGCAGCCTGTCAGCTCTCCGGCCCGGGCCGCTTCGACCAGCGCGGCGGCGTCGAGTGTGGCAGGCATTTTGCTGTTGATTTTTTCGACGGCGCAGAGACAGGCGACAACCGGGCTTGCATTTCCAATGGCGTTTGCAACCCTGACGGCGTTTCGGATAATCTCCTTCTTCGCCTCAAGATCGGGAGCTATGTTCATCGCCGAGTCGGTCAACAACAGCAGCCGTTCAAAGCCGGGAATTTCAAACAGCGCCACATGGGACAGTAGCTTTGCATCGCGCAGACCGATCTCCTTATCCAGAACAGCCTTGAGTATAACGGCGGTATCGACGATGCCCTTCATCACAGCGTCGGCCTCTCCGTTTCTCACAAGCGAAACGGCGGCTCGGCAGGCTGCGGCCTCGTCCGGCTCGTCGATGATGCGGTAGTTCGTCGGATCAATGCCGTGCTCTGCCGCAATCCGGCGAATCTGTGCCTCGTTGCCAATCAGAATGACGTCGGCAATATTCGAGCTTCGCACGTTCTCGACGGCGAGCAGCACATGATCGTCCTGTGCACAGGCAACGGCAAGGCGGCGTGCCCCCCGCGCCCTTGCCATCTCGCGGAGCGATTCGATAGATTGGATCATAGGAAAATCTCCTTCATACAAGCAAAACGGATTCCAATAAAGCAATAATTTTCCAAAAGCTCAAACACGTAGTAATAAGAGAAAGCGCATAGACCGATATCAACAGCTCAGTCTATGCGCCGGCACAAATAATATTAATATGTTTTCCAAATAGTTGAGAGCCATGCCGGCATTGCACATTTGCAAGCCCACATCGGATCCCGCGGAAAAGAGACATGGCGTTACCCCCAATCAGCGCTTGTCAGATAAATACTTATCTGCATAATAAGTTTAACGCTTTTGATTACAATTATCAACATATTTAACAGAAACAGTGTGTGACTTTTCTGTGAACATCAGGCCGGGAAACGAGCCGCACGCCTCAACATCGCAGCGCTCCGCCGCACAGGCATTTCGTTTTTTTATTATCCCTTCGCGCCGTTTATGCGGTCAAGCCCGTTCTCCGGCGTCGCGTGCCGGAAAAACGCAGCTTGATTGACAAATTTTTTCATTCATATAAATTTCCCGCCCGCTTATAATATTACTGCAAACGCGATTTCATATAAATCAGCGCGCGCAACGACCGCAGGCACAACGCCGCGGCGTACGATCTGTTAAAGGAGTTGAAACTAATGGCTAAATCCTCTATGGTTCCCCAGGCTCGCGAGGGTCTTGACAAGTTCAAGATGGAGGCTGCCGGTGAAGTCGGCGTCAACCTCAAGCAGGGCTACAACGGCGATCTTACCTCCAAGCAGGCCGGCTCCATCGGCGGCCAGATGGTCAAGAAGATGGTCGAGGCTTACGAGAACTCTATAAAATAAGCTGAACGCTTTGCGGATAAAAGCAGGAGACGCCATGTCCCCTGCTTTGTTCTGCGCCGCAGGGAGCGACCGCAAGGGCTGCAAATGCCGCCGCACGTACAGATAACCTGTCCCGGAAAAACGGCGTTATGCCACATGCCGCCGGGACTTGCCATAAAACTGCATATTATAAATCCGCCTTTGCCCGGACGAAATTATATCTTTTGCTGAATCCTCATTTTTCCTGAAAAAAATTTGAAAAAGGCATTGACAACGCGCTCCCGCCTGATGTATTATATGAGTTGGTTAGTTGAGGCTAACTTTTTAAACCCACTGAGGTTAGTATACGCTAACCCAATTGCTGCTCATGCGTGCGCGTAAATATGCCGTGCGCGACAGCTTAGACGATGGTTGCGGGCCGTCGGTCAAACGGCGCGGAGCGAGATCATTGTCAATTTAAGGCCGATGGGTTAGCACAAACTAACTTTTTAATCCCCCTGCGGTTAGCAAAAGCTAATTCGATAGAAATGAATCGAGGTACAGCTTATGATGCCATTAACACTTGCCGGAATCGGAGAACCAAACACCATAAGGAGGATCGGAGGGTCTCCCGAGGTTAAAAAGCACCTTGAAAATCTCGGCTTTGTCGTCGGCGGCAACGTGACGATAATCAATTCGCTCGGCGGCAACGTAATCGTCAACGTCAAGGAATCGAGAGTTGCAATCAGCGAAGAGATGGCGCGCAAAATCATGGTTTGATTCTGATATATACAACAATCAAGGAGGATGAAGCAGATGAAAACACTCAAAGACGTCAGGATCGGCGAGACCGTTAAGATCGTGAAGCTGCACGGAGAGGGCGCCGTCAAGCGCCGCATAATGGATATGGGGCTCACCAGAGGCACCACCGTGTATGTCCGCAAGGTCGCGCCGCTCGGCGATCCGGTTGAGCTCACCGTCCGCGGCTATGAGCTTTCGCTGAGGAAAGCGGACGCCGAAATGGTCGAGATCGAGTAACCTATTTTCACAAAATACCGATGCTTTGACAGTGCGCGGCCGGCGAAAGCCGACCTCGCCAACCAACACAAATCTTAATCGAGGTGTAAAAAATGGACATCAGGATCGCCCTTGCGGGCAACCCAAACAGCGGTAAAACCACCCTGTTCAACGCGCTGACCGGCTCCAACCAGTTCGTCGGAAACTGGCCCGGCGTCACCGTTGAAAAGAAGGAGGGCAAGCTCAGAAAGCACGACGGCGTCGTCGTCACCGACCTTCCCGGAATCTACTCCCTCTCACCATACACCCTTGAGGAGGTCGTCGCGAGAAACTATCTCATCGGCGAGCGTCCCGACGCGATACTCAACATCGTCGACGGCACCAACCTCGAACGCAACCTCTACCTCACCACCCAGCTCACCGAGCTCGGCATCCCCGTCGTCATCGCCATCAACATGATGGACGTCGTCCGCAAGAGCGGCGACAAGATCAACACCGAGGAGCTCTCCCGCCAGCTTGGCTGCAAGATAGTCGAAATCTCCGCGCTAAAGGAAACCGGCATCATGGAGGCCGCCGAGGCCGCTATCGACGCCGCGAAGAACGGCAAGACCGTTCCGATGCACACCTTCTCCGGCGCCGTCGAGCACGCCATTGCACACATCGAGGAGGCCGCCGTCCACAACCTGCCCGAGAACCAGCAGCGCTGGTACGCCATAAAGATATTCGAGCGCGACGACAAGGTGCTGGGCAAGCTCAACATCCCGCAGGACGTCATGGAACACATCGAAAAGGATATCAAGGCCGCCGAGGAGGAGCTTGACGACGACGCCGAGTCCATCATCACCAACGAGCGCTATATCTACATAGCCTCCATTCTCAAGGCCTGCTACAAAAAGAAGAACGCGGGCGGGCTTTCCACCTCCGATAAGATCGACCGCGTAGTCACCAACCGCTGGCTCGGACTTCCCATCTTCGCCGCCATCATGTTCCTGGTCTACTACATCTCCATGGTCACCGTCGGCGCGGCTGCGACCGACTGGGCCAACGACGGACTGTTCGGAGACGGCTGGCATCTGCTTGGGATCGGCTCCAAGGCTTACGGCAAGGTTTCCGACAACTACACAGCGGCCACGGCGGCCGCCGGCGCGTTTGTTGAGTTTGACACCGAAGCCGAGGACTTCGACGCCGGCGCCACCCTTGAAGAGCTGAAGGCCTTCACCACCGACGAGACCTCCAAGGTCATTCAGGTTGAGGACGAGGAGACCCTCGCGCTCAACGACATGACCGTCTACTACAGCAAAATCCCCGACGGCGCCGACAAAGACTCCACCATCCCGATGACCTACCTTGAGGCCGTCAGGTATCTTGAGGAAAACGGCTTTGACGAGCCAGATCCCGCCGATTACGGCGTGTGGGTCCCCGGCATCCCCGTGCTCATAGGCAACGGACTTGAAAAGGCAAACACCCCCGAATGGCTCTCCGGGCTTATCCTTGACGGTATTGTAGCCGGCGTCGGCGCGGTGCTCGGCTTTGTCCCCCAGATGCTCGTTCTGTTCCTGCTTCTCGCAATCCTTGAGGCGTGCGGCTATATGGCGCGTATCGCCTTCGTGCTCGACCGCATATTCCGCAAGTTCGGGCTTTCCGGCAAATCCTTCATCCCGATGCTCATCGGAACCGGCTGCGGCGTTCCCGGAATCATGGCCTCCCGTACCATCGAGAACGAGCGCGACCGCCGCATGACCATCATGACCACCACCTTTATCCCTTGCAGCGCAAAGGTTCCGTTCATTTCGATGATTGCGGGCGCCCTCTTCGGCAACTCCGCACTCGTCGCAACCTCCGCCTACTTCATAGGCATGGCGGCCATAATTCTCTCCGGCATCATTCTGAAAAAGACAAGGATGTTCTCCGGCGACCCGGCTCCGTTTGTCATGGAGCTTCCCGCCTATCACTGGCCGACTGTCGGCAACGTTCTCCGTTCGATGTGGGAGCGCGGCTGGTCGTTCATCAAGAAAGCGGGAACCATCATCCTGCTCTCCACCATCTTCGTCTGGTTCACCACATACTTCGGCTTCCTCGACGGCAAGTTCCAGATGCTCTCTGACGAGCAGATCGATTCCTCCATCCTCGCCACCATCGGCGGCGCCATCGCGTGGATATTCAAGCCGCTCGGCTGGGGCACCTGGCAGGCAACCGTCGCCTCCATTACCGGACTCATCGCCAAGGAAAACATCGTCGGCACCCTCGGCATCCTCTACGGCGGCGGAGACATGACCGTCTATCAGAACATTGCCGCTGCTTTCACCGGCATCACCGGCTATTCCTTCCTCGTGTTCAACCTGCTCTGCGCCCCCTGCTTTGCCGCTATCGGCGCTATCAAGCGCGAGATGAACAGCGCCAAGTGGACCTGGTTCGCCATTGGTTATCAGTGCGGCTTCGCTTATGTGATTGCTCTGATGATAAACCAGTTTGGAGGTCTTTTCACCGGTAACCTCAACGTCATCGGCTTTATTGTATCCGTCGCGCTTCTCGCCGGCATCGTCTACATGCTGGTTCGTCCCTACAAGGAATCCACAAAGCTGACCACCAGGATTGCCACAAAGTAATCGTTACACATCAACCACATTCATACGGGTCGACCCGAAAGGAGCTGACAATAATATGTTCGCATGGATTTCCGCCAACCTCCCTACCATTCTCATCTGCCTTGTGCTTGCGGTTATTGTCGCGGCCATCATAATCAAGCTTGTGAGAGATCACAAGAAAGGCAAGCGCTCCTGCTGCGACTGCTCGCACTGCTCGATGTGCTCCTCCTGCCACAAGCAGAGTTGACCTGTCGTCCCTCAAGCCTCGGGCGAAATTCCGGATCTTTCCGAAAATTTCGCCCAAGGCCCTTGACAACCGTCAAGCATTGATGTATAATATAAAGGCTTTCTGAGTTGAGGGCCTTTAGCTCAGTTGGTTAGAGCTACCGGCTCATAACCGGTTGGTCCGGGGTTCGAGTCCCTGAAGGCCCACCAAACAGCAAAAACCGCTTGATTTCAAGCGGTTTTTCTTTTTGTCCTGCAAGAAAATGCAAGGATTTTATTGTGCGCTCCT
>CANNTZ010000031.1 GCA_947522735.1 uncultured Oscillospiraceae bacterium
CCTTGTTGAGCGCGGTGCCAAGGTGTATCCCGCCGTTTGCATACGGAGGTCCGTCGTGCAGCACATACTTGGGCTTGCCGTGGTTCTTCTCTATCATCCTGTAGTAGAGACGGTCGTGCTCCCAATTCTCCAGCATCTTAGGCTCGCGCTGCGGCAGCGAAGCGCGCATGGAGAAGTCGGTTTTGGGTAAGTTAAGCGTCTTGTTGTAATCCTCAGCCATGTTTTTCCTCCAGATATATGACAGCGCACCGGCGGATTTCATTCCGCCGATTGGCTCTATTTTTTCAGTGAAAAATTACTTTTTCTTATCGATCTCATCGGTGAACTGGAATTTCAGCCCGGAAAAGTTATACTCCTTCGCCACGCTCTCAAAGTCCGTGTCGTACTTTTTCTCGGGCTCCTGCGGCGCGTTGTCCTCCGTCTCGTCGTCCGCCTCAACCCTGAAGCCGCTTCTCTCCGGCTGCGGCTCCGGTGCGGGCAGTGCCTCCTCGGACGGCGCCTCGGTTTTTTCCTGCTCAGGCTGCACCTGCTCGTCCGGCTTCTCGTTTTCTCCGGCGGCCTCGCCCTCGTAGCCCGGTATCTCCGCTATAAGCTCGAAATGTCTGCGGTAGAGCGACAGCAGATCCTTTTTGAACTCCGCGACGTCGCGCCGCAGCGAATCCAGCTCGGACTTTTCGCGCGCTATCTTCGCCTCGTTTTCGAGCAGCACGTCCTTGGATTTGTCTATCGCTTTCGCGACGATGGCCTCCGACCTTGCGTTGGCCTCCTGTAGTATTACCTCCGCCTTTGCGCGCGATTCGCGCACGATGTTATCGCCCAGCTTCTGCGCGCCGAGCAGCACGCTGCGCAGACTGTCCTCGCTCTCGCGATATTCTTCTATCTTTTCCGCCAGCACCTCAAGCTGCTGCTCAAGCTGCTGATTGGTCTCATATAATTTTGTGTAGGACATCGTGACCTCGGACATAAACACGTCCACATCCTCGAACTTATATCCTCTCGACGCCTTTTCAAAGCTCTTGTTAGCTATATCTCTCGGCTTCAGCATCTCATACACTCCCAGCTCATATATATTTTTTGCAAATCACATGCACTCTGCCCTTTTTTGTATTTGCTCCAAATTCCTCCACGAGAAATTTTCCGTAGCCCTTGATCGACAGCCTGTCGCCCTCGTTCAGCCTGTGCGACGCAGAAAGCTCGGTGCAGCCGTTGACACGGACGCTTCCGCCGGAGATGAGGGCCGACGCTTTCTCGCGCGAGAGCTTCGTCACCAGCGCGGTCACGCAATCGAGCCTGTCTGAACCGACAGTCCCGTTTATCGTGAGAAAGCCCTGCGTCACCGGTAGCTCACCCTCGTGTCCCAGAGATATCCTTATTCCGGTGCGTCCTACCTTTGCAAGCTCGCCTGTGACAAGCCCCGCCACGGAGTCCGATAAAAAAGCCACGCACTCCTCCGTCCCAACAAGGATATCTCCCACCGCCTCGCGCTTTATCCCAAGCGCCAGCATCGCTCCGAGAAAATCACGGTGCGAGGGCCTGTCCGCCTCGCGATAACGCATTGTCACCGGCGTTATCGGGAAATGCGACTTGTCCGGCGTCATATACTCAGGAAAAACCCCGAGATAGTTCCTCTCGGAGTTTTCGTATCCGCCATAGAGCAGCGCATCCCTGTAGCCCGTCACGGCAGCGGCCGTAAGAACGATCTCCTGTCCGTATTCGTCGAGAAATCCGATAAATTTCGGATACGCGAGTCTGCCGGATATCGCATCGGAAAACAGCTCCCCGGCGCGCGCGGCAAGCGTTGCCTCCCTGCCGTCAAGCAGCCCGAGGTCGATCATCCGAAGTAAACTCCGCTGTTTTCCAGCTCGTCAAGCAGGTCGCCCATAATATTGACGTTATAAGGAGTGATTATATAGGTGCTGTTCGCGACTTTCTTGATCTGTCCCTGATTTGCGTATGCTACGCCGCTTAGGAAATCGACCAGGCGGCGCGAGACCTCCTTGTTGGTGGACTCAAGGTTGAGCACGACGGTGTTCTTTGAATTGAGGTGATCCGCAATGGGACGCACATCCTCAAAGCGCTCGGGCTTTACGAGCACGACCTGTAGCTGCGTGGTCGTATGTATATTGACGACCTTGTTGCCGCCGGGCTGTCTTGTCGTCTGGGGCTGTTTATATTCGTCCTCGGAGCCGCGCTTGGATATCATATCCAGCTCCTCCTCCTCGCCGTCCTCATCCTGCGGGATCCCCATAAAATCCTTGAACTTATCCATAAAAGCCATGCCAAATACCTCCTGCGCATTTGCTTTATACTCTGTTATCACGTTGTTCGTTCCGGAGCGCTATGATAAAAGGTTTGCATACAATGCCTATGATATCATTATCCGATTTTTTCATCAAAAAGTCAACACAAATTTTTGAGAAACGGCAAATTCCCATAAAAGGCCATGTATTTACGTAATGTTTTATGGAAATTTCAGGATTAATCCAGTTGTTTTCCGTCGTAGAGCTTGTTTCCGCCGACAAAAATCTCGTCGAATATTTGCAGCGCCTTTGCATCCTCGCTGTCCCATTTGACTATCACAAAGCCGGTTCCGCTGTAGATGACCTCGATGGGCTTGTAGCGCACAGTCTGCTTTTTTAGCACATACACGCCGCGAACGCCTCCGACCATTCGCACCGAACGGTCCGGTATGCGCAGACCGGTTATGGAGCCGAAAAAGATCTCGGCGTCGGAGGTGCGCAGCCGCGAGAGCTGCTCCGACATGTAGCCGCATGACAGCAGCACGACCGCCGAGTCGCTGTCCTCCTCGGTTATAATCCTCGTCACCGTCACCGGCAGCCGCTCGATATCCGAGGAATCCATCAGCAGCTTCAGCTCCATGCCGTTGCGAAAACGCTCCGCGTCCGCCGCCGGTATCAGCGCGGCGTAGTACCACTTATAGGTCGATACCAGCTTGCCTATGGCAGACGAGGGCACGGCCTGTCTGCCGTTTCCGTCAAGCGCGCCGCGCACGTCCGCTATCGTCAGCTCATCCGCGCCGGAGAGAGTCAGAATGCTCTCATAGCCGTCGGTTGTCGATGAGAAATAGCCCTTTTTTTCGGCGGTTATATAGCCCTCCGCCTGAGCGGTGCGCGAGTTTAGCCCTTCTATCTGTTTTTCCAGCTCGACGATGCGTCCGTCATAGCTATCCTCTGTCCCGGCTATAATCCTGCGACGGTTGATGAGCGTCATCAGCCTTGTCTTTTTCGACGCAATCCCGGAAACGTCGCCGTTGCGCATGTCCGCGACCACGTTGCCGAGCACGTCGGATATCTGCGAGCCTATGGTGTCAAAGATGCTCAGATAATTCTCGGCGGTGTTCTGTGAGGCGCGCAGCATCTCGATCTCCGCCTCAAGCTCCTTGACGCGCTCGCGGTTGAGTATATCCTGCGCCGAGGGGTATATCTCGGCTATCGCCATGCCCTTTGATATCATCGAGCCGTCCTTGTATATATAGTCCGGTACGCCGCTGTATTCCGCTTCGAGCACCGCCTCGTCGCGTATCAGCACGCCCTTGCAGCTCACCACGTCCTGGAAAGTGTAGTCGTACACCGTTTCCATCGTATACGGATCGTAGAAGTAATCGACCGCCTGATAGACGACGTAGGCCGCCAGAAACAGCGCGAGCACCGCCATGACTATTTTACCCATTGCCGAACGCATTCTTCAGTCCCCCGTGCAGTCAATTCACGCTTTTTTTCTTCCGCCAAGCTCCGTAAGCGTCACCTTTCCGAGCCTGTCCCGTGCGTCCGCATACCATTCGCGCACCGCGCCGTTTTTCAACTCCGGCACGATTAACAGCTTGTCTGTGCCTGCCGGAAACACCGCCATGCAAAACGCCGCCTCCTCAAGCTGCGCACGCTGTCCGTCCGTCAGCTCCGTGCAGTCCGGCTCAAGGTATACCGCTTCGCAAACGGCGCTCATGTCACGCGCCATCGCGGAAAATACGTGTTCGTCGGACGCGCCCTCAAGTCTCAGCGCCGCGCGCCATGTGAATACGTCGCCGTATTTCGCTGTGAGCCACTGTCGCGCCGCCCTTTTGAAGCGTCTCTCGCGCAGTGAGCGTCCGATTTTTCCAAGCATAGCTTTTCCTCCGTTTCGTATCTCAAGTCGCACTGATCATATCGCAGCGCCTCAGGCATAATCGCGGACGAGCCCGGCGGCGAGCGACGGTCTCTCAAGCCCTCCGATGCGCCGCGTTTGTTTCCGCGGCGGCGTGCACGGATTTTGCCGAGCACTCCGGTCAGTGAGATTAATAACGCAAGCGCATTTGGCGCGGGCTGTGGGCTTTTCGCCCGACATGCCGGCGCGGCTATGCCAGAGGGCGTAGCTCGCCGGAGGATAAAAATTTCCCTGCAAGCGCGCAAACGGCGCGGCTCAATTGCTGCGAGTTCTCGTAGTCCTCGCGGTAAAACCAGTGCGTCGCTGGGTTTCGCCGGAACCACGTTAGCTGCCGCTTGGCATAGCGTCTTGTGCTGCGCTTCAATTCCTCCACAGCCTCGTCGAAGCTCATCTCGCCGCGCTGCCAGCCCGATAGCTCCTTGTAGCCGATAGCCTGACAGGCCGTGTCCGAGAAGCCGCGACGCTCCAGCGCCTTCAGCTCGTCGAGCAGTCCGTCCTCGAGCATCCTGTCCACACGCAAATTTATCCGCTCGTACAGTCTGCTTCTGTCTCGAAAATCCAGCCCGATAAAAAGCGGCTCGTATATCTGTCTGCCGCGCGAGCGCTCGAGCTGCTCTGACATCGTCACGCCTGTTGCGCGGTAAAGCTCTATCGCGCGTATGATGCGTCCGACGTTGTTTGGGTGCAGCCGCGCCGCCGTCTGCGGATCAATCTCACGCAGCATCGCAAGCATGTATTCGCCGCCCTTTTCAGCCGCGAGCGCGTTCAGCTCCCGCCGCAGCTCATCGTCGCTCTCCTGCGGAGAAAACGAGATGTTCTGCACCAGCGAATCGACATAAAGTCCGGTGCCTCCGGCAATGACCGGCACTCGCCCACGCCCGGAAATATCCGCTATAGCCGCATGCGCAAGCTCGACGTAACGCGCGACGGAAAACCTGTCGTCCGGCTCCACGAAATCGACGAGATGGTGGGGTATCCCGCGCATCTCCTCCGCCGTGGGCTTTGCCGTAGCAATATCCATATATTTGTATATCTGCATCGAATCGGCGGACACCACCTCGCCGCCGAGCTGTTCCGCAAGCGTTACGGCAAGCTCGGTTTTTCCCGAGGCAGTCGGTCCGACGACCGCGATTACCTTTGTTTTTGCAATCTCACCCATAACTTCACTTCAACCGTCCGATCATACGATCCGCTTGAAAAGCTTCTCTATCTGCCGCCGGGGCACCGCGCGAACCACAGGCCGCCCGTGCGGACAATATCGTATATCCTCCCGCGCGACGAAATCTACGATATACCGCAGATCCTCCGGCGTGCTTTTGTCGTGCGCCTTGACCGCAGAGCGGCATGCGATAGAGTGGTAGAGATCGTTGAGAAAATCCGGCAGCGATGCGTCCGCGCCTTTCATGAGCGCGTTCGCCATCCATCGCACGATATCCGCGATATCGGCCTTTTCGGTCCACATCGGCGCCGCCCGAACTATAACCTCGGTATCTCCGAAATCCTCTATCTCGAAGCCGCCGGCGTTTGCCGCCTCCAGCCCGCCAATCAGCGCCAGATGCTCCTCCCGCGAGAGCGAGACCGTCTCCGGCACGAGCAGAAGCTGCGGCTCCGCGCCCTGTCCGCGCGCCTTGAGCTGCTCATATATATAGCGTTCGTGCGCCGCGTGCTTGTCCACCATCAGCAGCTCGTCTCCGCTTTCGATAAGTATATACGTGTCAAACAGCTCGCCGATCAGCCTTCCCGGCGCAGCAGACACATCCGCAGCGGCCTCTGCGTCCGTTTCCCGCCGTGCCTCCGTCTCCTCCGGCGCAAGGCTCTCCGCCGCGGAAGGCTTTCTCTCCGGCAAAGCGTCCTCCGCGCTCGGACGGTTTTTCGTATCGACGTCACGGGTGCCTGTCATATTTCCAAGAACAATTTTTGCGGCTTCGTAATTTTCCCGCATGTTCTCCCGGGCTGTCTGTTCGGCAGGCTTCGACGGGAGCACAGGTCTCGGGCGGAACTCGTCTGCGCGGCTCAGCGTATCAGCAGTGTATTTTTCGGCTGTATAAGGCGGTTTTATCGCTGTAAAGCTATCTTTCTTTACAGCGCTTTCGTTCTCGTTTTGCTCTCTATATGAGACCTTTTGCCAGAAATCATTATTTTTACGCGGCGCACCGGCGCCCGGTATAAGCGTCGCCGCTCCCGCGCCGCTCGGATTTCCCGCCGTTTTTGTCGCCGAGTCCGGCGCGGAGACGTTGTCAAACATCGACTGCCGCTGTGCGGGCTTGTCCGGCTTGAGGGAGAAGGGGTTGACGATGTTCGGCTGCGGCGCCTTCGGAGTTAGCAGCGGCGAGATGTCTCCTGTGACAAGAGCGTGCTTTGCGGCGTAATAGACAGCCTCAAAGACGTCCCGCTCGTTGTGGAAGCGCACCTCCAGCTTGGCCGGGTGGACGTTTACGTCTACGGTGTGGCTCGGCATTGTAAGAAACAGCACGCATGCCGGGAACTTTCCGGTCATTATCGTGCCCTTGTAGGCTTCATCGAGCGCCGCCGAGCAGGTGCGTGGCCGGACGTAGCGCCCGTTGATGAAGAAGTTTTGCATTGTGCGGCTTGCGCGCGCCGTCACCGGCTTTGAGATGTAGCCGTTCACGCGCAGCCCCTTGTATTCGTATTCGACGGGGAGCAAATTTGCGGAAAACTCGCGGTCAAACACCTCGTATATCGTCGATTTCAGGTCGCCGTTGCCGGGTGTGAGCAGCCGCAGCTCGCCGTCGCGGATGAAGCGGACGGTCAGCTCCGGATGCGACAGCGCTATCTTGTCCACGACCACCGCCACCGCGTTTGCCTCGGATATGTCCTTTTTGAGGAACTTCATGCGCGCCGGAGTGTTGTAGAACAGGTCACGCACAATGATTGTCGTCCCGGCCGGGCAACCCGATTCCTCGAACGCGGTTTCCTCTCCGCCCTCGATCATATAGTGTGTGCCCTCGGTGTCCGCTTTGCAGCGCGTCAACAGCTCCACCCTCGCGACAGCAGCTACTGAGGCGAGCGCCTCTCCGCGAAAGCCGAGCGTGTATATGTTGTCCAGATCGCTTCCGGAGCGTATCTTGCTGGTGGCGTGGCTCTTGAAAGCGTTGCGCACATCGTCGCGAAGAATACCGGAACCGTTATCCGTGACGCGTATAAAAGTGATCCCGCCGTTTTTGATCTCCACCGTGACGGTGTCCGCGCCCGCGTCGATGCTGTTCTCCATCATCTCCTTGACGATGGACGCGGGGCGCTCTACCACCTCACCGGCTGCTATAAGCTCGGCGGTATGCCTGTCGAGAACATTGATTATGCCCAAATCTGTCTGCTCCTGTTTTGATCGATCATCTTATTTTACCATTGCCTTCAACTGATAAAGCAGATTCAGCGCTTCAAGCGGCGTGAAGGTGTTCGGATCGATGGAGCGCAGCTTCTCCTCCGCTTCGCTGCTCATCGAGGACGCAAGCGTCATCTGGTATTCGTCCGGCAGAGTTTTCGCCGATTTGCGCACCCCCGGCGAGACTGCCTGTCCCTCCTCCAATTGCTGCAAAATCTCGTGAGCGCGCCTGATTATCGAGTCCGGGATGCCCGCAAGCTTCGACACCTCGATGCCGTAGCTGTCGTCGGCGCCGCCCGGGACTATCCGGCGCAGGAACACGATATCGCCGCCGCGCTTTTTGACGGCGATGTTGAAATTTTTCACATTGTCAAAGCTCTGCTCTATATCGGTGAGCTGATGGTAGTGCGTCGCAAACAGCGTCTTTGCGCCGCATTTCCGGCGGTTGGCGATATGCTCGATGACGGCTCGCGCAATGCTCATGCCGTCGAAGGTGGAGGTGCCGCGGCCTATCTCGTCAAGGATGAGCAGACTCTTTGAGGTGCAATTTTTCAGTATTGACGCTACCTCGCTCATCTCCACCATAAAGGTGGAGCGCCCGGTCGAAAGGTCGTCCGACGCGCCGACGCGTGTGTAGATGCCGTCCACTATGCCGATGTGCGCCGAGCTTGCCGGGACGAAGCTGCCTATCTGCGCCATCAGCGTTATCAGCGCCACCTGTCGCATATATGTGGATTTTCCCGCCATGTTCGGGCCGGTTATGACGGCAATCTGCCGTGCGCCGTTATCCAGCTCCACATCGTTTGCGACAAAGGGCGTATCCGGCAGCATCGTCTCCACCACCGGATGGCGTCCGTCCTTTATGATGAGCTTGTCGGAGTTGTCCACGACGGGGCAGCAGTAGCCGTTGCGCGCCGCCACCTGCGCGAGCGAGCAATAGACGTCCAGCCGCGCTATGGCGCCCGCCGTCTGTTGTATACGCTTGAGCTGTGCGGACACATCCCGGCGAAGCTCCCCAAAGAGCCGTTGCTCTATCACAAGCACCTTTTCTCCGGCGCTGAGAATCTTCTCCTCCAGCTCCTTCAGCTCCTGCGTTATGTATCGCTCGTTGTTTGCGAGCGTCTGTTTGCGAATGTAATCCTCCGGCACGAGCGGGGAATTGAGCCGCGATACCTCGATATAATAGCCGAAAACGCGGTTGTAGCCGATCTTCAGCCCCTTTATTCCGGTTCGCTCCCTTTCCTTTTGCTCTATCGCCGCAATGTATTCCTTGGTGTGGGTAATCAGTCCGCGCAGCTCGTCCAGCTCCGGGTCAAAGCCCTCGCTTATGTAGCCGCCGTCCTTCATCAGCGCAGGCGGCTCCTCGCAGATGGTTCTTCCGATGCGCTCCGCAACGTCCTCAAGACTGTCGGTATCTCCGGCTATCGCCGAAAGCTCGTCGCTTTTAACCTGCGTCAGCAGCGCCTTTATCTGCGGAACATGCCGCAGCGTCGATTCCAGCACCTTATATTCGCGCGGCCCGGCGCTGCCGTAGACGATGCGCGTCATTATTCTCTCGATATCGAACACGCGTGTCAGCTCGTCGATGAGCTGTGAGCGCAGTATGCTCGAATCCACCAGCTCCTCCACCGCGCCAAGTCTGCGGGAGATTATCGCCGCGTTGACGAGCGGCTGTTCGATGTAGCTGCGCAGCATACGCTTGCCCATCGCCGTGCTCGTCCTGTCGAGCACCCACAGCAGCGAGCCCTTTTTCTCCTGCCGCGCCATGCTCTCGCACAGCTCGAGGTTGCGCTTGGCCGAGATATCGAGGTTCATATACATGTTTTCCGAATAATATGTTATCTCGCGCAGTCTCTCAAGGCCGCTCATCTGCGTCGAGGCAAGATAGCTTATCAGCGCGGATATTGCCTTTGGCAGCAGCAGCGCCCCGTGCTCGCTGAGCAGACCCTCACCCTCACTGCCAAAGCGCTCGCGGATTGTTCTCTCGGCAAGCCCGCCGTCGTAAAGCTCGGAATCCATCAGGCTGACCGACGCCGAGAGCTTGCCCTTGATAAACGAAGCAGCCTGTCTGTGCTCAAGCAGCTCATCGTTGAAGATTATCTCGCTTGGAACAAAGCGGGACAGCTCGTCGATAAGCCGGTCGTCCAGCTCGCCGCCGGTTAGCTCCGTCGCTCGCAGCTCGCCTGTCGAAATGTCGCAGAAGCATATGCCAATCCTGCCGCCCTCGGCGCATATGCTGGCAATATAGTTGTTCGTCGCCTCGTCGAGCATCGAATTTTCGATGACGGTTCCGGGCGTTACCACGCGAATGACCTCGCGGCGCACGACGCCCTTGGCCTCCGCCGGATTTTCCATCTGCTCGCATATTGCGACCTTGTAGCCCTTTTTGATAAGCTTCGCGATATAGCCCTCGCAGCTGTGATATGGCACGCCGCACATCGGCGCACGCTCCTCCTGTCCGCAGTCGCGTCCTGTGAGCGTCAGCTCCAGCTCCTTGGAGGCTATCCTCGCGTCCTCATAGAACATCTCGTAGAAATCGCCGAGACGGTAGAACAGTATCTGATCCTTGTGCTCGTTTTTCACCTTGAAGTATTGCTGCATCATCGGCGAAAGTGGCGCCATCGGTCCTTACCTTCCTTTTTGTATCGGGATTGGGAAGCTTTTCAGGCGGCGCTTCGTGTCAGTGGCAGCCGCCGCAGCAGGAGCAGTCTCCCGTACAGGAGTGCGGATCGACGGTTGCCGGATCCTCGCCCTCGGCGCTCCTGAGGATGATTGTGTTGACGGCGTTTACAAGCTCGTCGAACTCCGACTTTTCCTCGTTGAACTTCTTCATTGCGGGCAGCTCCATAATCTGGCTGTAGAGCGCTCTCACCTGCGTATCGAGCAGCGACAGCTCGGATTTGTCGGCGGAATCGTCGTTGAGGATGTGGCTGAGCGCGGCTCTTTTGAGGTTAAACTCTCCGATGAGCCCCTGAAGCTCCTCGTTTGCCTCGCTCTCCTGCACTGCAAGCTGATATCTGATATATCTCTCGTCCTCCTGTATCGCCTTTCCGAGGGCTCTCGCCATTTCGATTATATCCATTGCTCCGTTCTCCTTTTTGAATCGTGAATTTATTATAAATAATATTTCCCCTTATTATCTGCTTGCACCCGATCACTTCGCCGGACTGCCGCCAACCGCCCAGTTGTAGGCTTTGTCTATCCTCACCCTGACAAAGCTGCCGATCAGCTCCTGCGGTGCGGTTATATTGACGATCGTATTGCCGTCGTCGCGACCGGTGATTGTCCCCTCCGCCTTGCCCGGCTCCTCCGGCAGCACGCGCACCTCGCGCCCAACCATCGCCTTAAAGTATTCGTCTGCGATCTGCTGCTGCACTCCGAGCAGCTCGGTGAACCAGCGGTTTTTCTCCTCATACGGCACCGGATCGTTCATTTTTGCGGCGACGGTGCCCTCGCGGCGCGAATAGATAAAGGTATACAACGCGTTGAAGCGCACCCGGCGCAGCAGCTCGAGCGTCCCGCAGAAGTCCTCGTAGGTCTCGCCGGGAAATCCGACGATTATATCGCTCGAAAGCGTCACATCCGGCATAACGCTGCGCGCGTAGTCGATGAGTCCGATATACTGCGCGACTGTGTATTTGCGGTTCATCAGCCGGAGTATGCGGTCGGAGCCGCACTGCACCGGCAGATGGATGTGGCGGCATATGTGACGGCTCGCAGCGATGGTGTCGATAAGCTCGTGTGTGCAGTCCTTGGGGTGCGAGGTCATGAAGCGTATGCGGTAATCGCCGTCGATGGCGTCGATGAGACGCAGCAGATCGGAAAAGTTTACGTTACAATCCAGCCCCGCGCCGTATGAGTTGACGTTCTGGCCGAGCAGCATAATCTCTCTATAGCCCCGCGCGACAAGCTCCCTCGCCTCCGCGACGACCGCCTCCGGGTCGCGGCTGCGCTCCCGTCCGCGCACATACGGCACAATGCAGTAGCTGCAAAAGTTGTCGCAGCCGTACATGACGGGCAGCCAAGCCTTGTAGCTGCTGTCCCGGCTGACAGGGACGCCCTCTGCAATGTCGTGGTCGTCCGCTCCCGTCTCGAACACTCGCGCGCCGCCGCTCAGACGCGTATAAAGCATTTCGGGCAGGCGATAGCTCGCGTGGGTGCCAAAGACGATATCCACAAACGGGAATACCCTTTTTATGCGCTCGGCCACCCGCTCCTGCTGTGTCATGCAGCCGCACATGCCGATTATCAGCGACGGCTTACGCCGTTTATACGCCTTGAGCGCGCCGAGGTTGCCGAAGGCTCTGTCCTCGGCGTTTTCGCGCACGGCGCAGGTGTTATATATGACGACGTCCGCCTCATCGAGCGAATCCGTCTCGGAATAGCCCATGCCTTTAAGCATTCCCTTGAGCTTTTCCCCGTCGGATACGTTGAGCTGACATCCATAGGAGTGCACGTAAAATTTCGGGACACTTTGCCCATAAAGCTGCGCCGAAAGCTCTCTTACAAGCTCGGCATAGCGCTCCTGCTCCCGCAGCTTTTCGGGAGGCGTCTGGCATTTTCCGCAGCCTCTCAAATAATTGACCTCCAAACCTTATTTTCACTCCGGCCCTCCGGCCTGCCGATTCAAACAGACCCCCGGGAGCTCCGGGGGCCTCGGCGCGCGGTATGGCGAACCGCCGTTTGGGTCGTATTGTATCGTTATTCCCCGGTATTTCCCGTGACGCCGCCGGTGATTCCGCCTGTTATACCGCCGCTCTGCTCCGAGTTGCCATCGTCGAGCACGAACAGTATCACGACGTCAACCTTTGTGTCAATCTTATCGCCGACCTCCTTGTTGGTGCGCAGCACAAAGCCCGGCTCTCCGTCCTCGCTGGCAATACCCATAACCTTATAATATATGCCCTTTTCGTCGAGCACCTTCATCGCGTATTCCAGCTTGCTGCCGACAAGATCCGGCATCTCCTCATATTGCGAGCCCTTGCTGACATAGAGGGTTATCGAGAGCTTTCTGCCGCCTTCAAGCTTGGTGTCCGGCTTTATCGACTGGTCGTATACTATGCCCTCAGGATAGCTGTCGTTGTAATCGTCTATAAATTCAAAGCGAAAAACCTCTGCGTAGCTCTCGTTCGCCTTGACAGTCTCGATGTATTGTCCCTTGAAGTCAGGCACCTTGCTGATGGTGCCTGCAAGCGCCTCAATATCTATGCTTGAGAGCTGGGATATCGTGACGCCCTTTTCGCGCTGTAGCTTTTCGTACTGCTTATAGAGGAAGCCCGCGCCGATCAGCAGCAGCGCCACCATCGTGATCAGGCAGGCGAGCACGCCGTAGGGTACCCCGCGCCGCACCGGAAATATCCCGCCGGACGCCTGCTTTTCCGCTGTTTTTCCGGAGGCGGGACGGTTCTTGTCCGGCGCTACAAACACCGCCGTATGGCTCCCTCCCTCGGAGAGCAGCCGCGAGATAAGCTCGTCTACGCTTTGCAGGCGAGACTTGGGATATAGCAGCATCCCCTCGAACACCGCCTCGGATACGTTCTGCGGGACGTTTGGATTGAGCTCCGCTGCCGGGACGAGATTGTCCTGTATCTTGCGCTCGTCCGCTTCGGGGGGGCGCGTGCCGGTCAGCGCGCGATAGATGACCGCGCACAGCGAATAGACGTCAGTCCAAGGCCCTTGGAAACCGTCTGCCGTATACTGCTCCGGCGCGCTGTAGCCGGAATAGAGCAGCGCTCCGGTTGCGCTCTGGTTGGTTCGCGCCGATACGATCGAGAAGCCGGAGACGCTTATAGCGCCCGACGGCTCGACCAGCAATGTCTCCGGCGATATACCGCGGTGGATTATGCCGCGCATGTGCAGCGCCGAGATATCCTCCAGCACCGGCATGAACAGCTTTTTCACCTGGCTCCAGCTCAGCTCGCCGCCGGTTCCGGCTATCGCCTCCTCGAAGGTGATGGCACCGGTGTATTTGGAGACGGCGTACACGGAGGCGTTCTCGCGAAACACATCCGTTACCGGGATGACGCTGGCCATATTCGGCAGCTCGCGCAGCGCGCCGTAAAGCTCCTCAAAATCAGACATGAGCGCCTTGAATGCAGCCTCATGGCCGCGCCTCGACGATATGCTCATATCGTATTCGTCCCTGACAGACAGCTCTCTGGGAAAATATTCCTTTATAGTGACCTTGTATTTTTCCTCCATGTCATAGCCGATGTAGCGTACACCCTCGGCGTCTGAGTCCATAGCCGCTCCGGCGACGTAGCGCTCCTTCAGGCGCGTGCCGGGAACAAGCTGGGATGCGTCGAACCGCAGATCGCTGTTTCTGCTCCCGCAGACGGTGCAGCGACCGTCTGCGCCGAGCCTTGACATACAGCGCATACACAGCTCAAGTCCGCTGTTTATCATATATGTAATCCATCCTCTCCAAAGAAGTCCGTTGCTTTTTCGGCAATATTATACACGCGGCTTCTCCGTCACATAACTTGACTACTATATAATAACCTTTTTTTCATGCGGATGCAATATCTTTGAACCCAAACGCAGACAAATTTATTATTTTGACATATTTTATTTCACAATCGGCTCTTTTTTAGCTCGCAGCCGCGCTCCTGTGGGGGCTATTCCGCAAGGTAGTCGTCGATAATATCCATAAGCGTGACCGGAGTCACAAGCCCGGCGGCGCATATATCCGCAAGGCGCTCCGCCTCATTCGGATCAAAGGTCAAGCCCGGCGCGCTCGCCTGCTCGCCCGTCGATTTATTTTCCGCCTCCAAGCCGTAGACGTATCTGCCGTTCATCATCATGAGATCCTCCTCATCCTCCCTCTCACATCTGAACGCCTCTCGGACGGCGCTTATTCTGATAAGCATTCCTGCCGCCACGAACCTTTTCTCACAAACCGCTTCTCTGTGTCTCAACGATGTCATAGCTGTCACTGGATATTGCTCCCTTTTCATTATGTTTTTTGGTTGTCCCTGTCGTGATACGCCATTGCATAGCGAATCGGTAGGTTATCCGTGCTTGGCGGCTGCCTGCACGGCGAGTCCGCCTATAATTATTATACATTATTTCAAAAAAATTGAAACAATCCATGTCTTTTCCTTTGCTTTCCAATTTATAGAGTATGGTTGTAAATCCACTCCAAAATTCTTCAAGGCTGTGCAGTATGGCGATTGTAGTATTTTGATATATATGTTATAATGTAAATGTTTTTTATTTCACCGCAGCGCGTTAACGCGTGAAATCGATACATTTACATAGTGAAGGGAGAATCATATCAATGGGCGGAGGCGGAGGTTTTTTCAGACGAGCATTCAGAGGCTTCAGCGCTTTTCTCAAACGCAAGGATATCGTATTTACTCCAAGGAGATATCTTCAGGATGCGCTTTCGGCGATGGCACAGGGGCTTTTTGCCTCGCTGATAATAGGACTTATCCTCAAGACGGCCGGAACGCAGACTATCAAGCTGTTCGGCGAAAACTCCGTATCGAGCTTTCTCATTGAGGCCGGCGGCGCGGCCATGGCCGCTATGGGCGCGGCGATTGGCGTAGCGGTGTCGCACGGATTGAAGGCTCCCGCGCTGGTGCTGTTCTGCGGCGTGATAACCGGCACGCTCGGCGCGACGCTCGGCGGCCCGGCGGGTGCATTCGTCGCGGCGGCTATAGGCTGCGAATTTGGTAAGGCGGTCTCGAAGGAGACAAAGCTCGATATAATCGTTACCCCTGCCGCAACGCTGATAACAGGCGCGCTTGCAGCCAAATTCATCGGCCCTCTCATCGGCTATCTCATGCGCGGGCTTGGCGGGATAATCAACGCCGCCACCGATATGCAGCCCTTCTTCATGGGCATAATAGATTCCGTCGTTATGGGCCTCGTGCTCACCGCGCCCATCTCCAGCGCCGCGCTCGCCATCATGCTTGAGCTGGACGGGCTGGCCGCCGGAGCCGCTACCGTCGGCTGCTGTGCGCAGATGATCGGCTTTGCGGTTATAAGCTACCGCGAAAACAAGGTGAGCGGCCTGCTTGCGCAGGGCCTCGGCACGTCGATGCTACAGGTGCCGAATATCGTGAAAAATCCTTGGATAATCCTCCCTCCAACGCTTGCCTCGGCAATCCTCGGCCCGATATCCATCACCCTCTTCAAGATGACCAACGAGGCCTCCGGCGCAGGCATGGGCACCAGCGGCCTTGTCGGACAGATCGGCACCTTTGCCTCGATGGGCTTTTCGCTCAAAACGCTGCTGTGTGTGCTGCTTTTGCATTTCATCCTTCCGGCGCTGCTTTCACTGCTGTTCGCGTTCATCCTGCGCCGCGCGGGAAAAATCAAGGACGGCGACATGAAGCTTGAGGTGTGACGCTTCTTCACAAAATATAACGACGTCTGCGGTGCTGTGCAGACGTCGTTTTTTAGCCTAATATTTTGACAAATCAATAACAATGGTATCGAATTTTGTTGCAATTTATTATTTATTAATTTTCTATATCATTAATGGCGGAACCCTCAAAAACGTGTTTTTTACTGCGTTATCCCGCCCAGACCCACTTATGTATCCATATGTATAACCGCTTATATGATTAATATCAAACCTAATTTGGTTGTATATATACCACTAATTTTAGTATAATATTTGAGTCGGGAGGTGATTTGAAAAAGATGTTTAAAATTAATAAGGATTTCAGAAGCGCAAATGTCTCACGAACCGTGCGCTTCCCCGAGCAGATGTTTGAGGAGCTGAACACGACCGCCGCAAAAAACGACATCTCTTTCAATCTTTTGGTGCTGCAATGCTGCCGCTATGCACTCGATAATCTTGATACCAAAGAGGACGGAGACGCCGCTGACGACTGAGAACGCTTTTTAAAAACACCAGCCTCAAACCGCAAAAAAAGCCTGAGCCTTAACGCTCAGGCTTTGCTCATTCTACCGGGGCTGCCCCGCGGCCTATTCCTCCTCGTCGTCCTCGTCGTCTGTGTCGTCCTGCCCGTCGGGTATGTATTCGATATTGCAGGCGTTCGGGTCGTCGAAATGCACGCCGCAGCGCGGACATACACGCGACTGCTCAAGCTCAAGGTCGTACATCTTGAAGCGCAGCTTGCAGCTTGGACAGCGCCAATATACGAGAGTGAGCACGATAAAGCCGATAACCATCAGCACCGACACTCCGGCGAGCGGCACGACGATATACCACGGCGCAAACGCCGCCAGCACCAGCACAATCAGCGTCAGCAGCAGCGAGCCTGCGAGCAGCAGCTTGCTGGTATTGCGCATCTTCATAACATTCATGCGATCACCTGTTCCAATCTGTGTAGTATAAAAATATTTTATCATGCAAAAGGCGCCCGCTCAACAGCCAAATTGTAAACTTTAAGCATGGCGGGCGGCGAAAAGCACGCCGCCCGCGCAAGCGCACACCGCTTACAGCTTGAGCTTGAAGCCCTCCTTGTCCAAGCGCGCTATCAGCGCGTCAACCGTCTTTTGTACCTCCTCGATGGAGAGGGTTCGATCGTGCGAGCCGAAGCTCAGACGGATGGTGACGCTCTTGGTATCGCCCATAGTATCGTCGGAATAGGTGCCGAGCAGCGAATAATCGGTGAGATTTTCGCAGTTTTCGTCCCTGATGATGTCCTCAAAGGTTCCAAACAGCTCCTTATGGTTTGCCACAAGCGAGAGATCGAAGCGAACGCCAGGAAACTTGGACGGCTCCTTGAATTCCATCGGCACCTGTTCAATGGCGGAGAAATCGTCCATATCAAGCTCCGCGAATATCAGCGAGGCCTTTCTGTCGATGCGCTTTACAACCGAGGGATGCACGACGCCGAAGCAGCCGAGACGCTTTCCGTCAAGCGCTATCGCGGCGAGATTGACCGGATGCTGCCACGCGTGCTGCGGGTCTGTACGCTCATATTTGAACGCGGCGTTCTTGGTGACCTCAACGATGGAGTCCAGCGCGTTCTTGACTGTGAAGAAGGCGTCCTCCTCGCTGCCCGCGCGGTCGAACAGGACAATTCCCAGCTTCTTGCGTTCACGGCACAGTCCGTTCTCATCCAGGCCCTCGCAGACGCGCGCGATTTCGAATATACCGAAGCGCTCGCCGAACAGCTTGTTCTCGTTTGCCATAGTCAGCAGAGTCGGGATCATTGAGTTGCGCAGCACGGTCAGATCTGTGGAAAGGGAGTTGACGAGCTTGACGTTGTTCTCTACCTCGACTCCGATATCTGCGAACTTGCGGGAATCGCACCAGATATAGGAATGAACCTCGTGCCAGCCATATTTGTCGGCGAGCATGTTCTTTATGGTGAGGGTGTCCTTGCGGCTCGTGGAGCTTCTCACGGTGCGCAGCGGGCTTGTGGTTGTGGTTATCTCGAAGTTGTCGTAGCCGTAGACGCGGGTGATCTCCTCGATTATATCCGCCTTTATGGTGACGTCCTTGGTGCGGCGCCATGACGGAACCTCTACCTTGAAATGCCCGGCGGCATATTCGACGTTGAAGCCGAGAGCGCGCAGCGTTTCGACGATCCTCTCGTTGGAAATTTCAATACCGGTATAGCGATCCACGAATGACTTGTCAAATTCAAGCGTTATCTCCGGGAAGCCCTTGACATTCACATCGGTGACGCGGGAGAGTAGCCTCGTTCCGGGGTCGATGGAGGTCAGCAGCTCGATATAACGTCCGGCGGCGACCGGCGTCAGCTCCGGGTCGAGCATCTTTTCGTAGCGCATGCTGGAATCGGTGCGCAAACCAAGGCGCGTCGAGGACTTTCTGACGTTTACGCCGTCGAAGTTTGCGGATTCAAGCAGCACGGAGGTGGTGTCGTCCTCGATCTCGGAGGCAAGACCGCCCATGATACCGGCCACCGCGACCGGCTCGCCGTGCGAGCATATCATCAGCGTGTTCTCGTCCACGGTGCGCTTCACGCCGTCGAGCGTCTCAAATTCGATTGGCGCGTCGAAGCGTTTGACCTCGATCCTGTCCACCTTTGCGTAGTCGAAGGCGTGCATCGGCTGGCCCAGATCGAGCATGACGTAGTTTGTAAGGTCGGCAAGGAGGTTTATCGCGCGCAATCCGCAGTAGTGCAGGCGTATGCGCATGTTGACGGGGCTTTTCTTCACGGTGATATTTTCCGCGATGACCGAGGTGTAGCGATATGCAAGCTCGCGGTCGAGGATATCGATATTCACCGCGGGCAGAGACGCCACGGTTGCTGCGTCGAACTGCGGGACGGGCTTGAGCGCGCGCCCGGTCAGCGCCGCAAATTCGCGCGCTATGCCATAGTGGCCCCAGAGATCCGGGCGGTTTGTCAGCGACTTGTTGTCCACCTCAAAGATTGTATCGTCAATGGCATACGCCTCCTTGAGATCGGTTCCGAGCGGGAGCTCGTCGGTGATCTCCATCAGCCCCGCCTTGTCGGCGCTGATGCCAAGCTCGTATTCGGAGCAGCACATTCCCTGCGAGAGATAGCCGCCGACCGTAGCCGTGCGGATCTCATTGCCGCAGACGCAGCCGCCGTCGGTCGCAAACGCGACCCTCATCCCCTCGCGCACGTTCGGCGCGCCGCAGACGCAATCCGCAAGCCCGCTTCCGGTGTCGATCTTGAGCAGGTGCAGCTTCTTCGAATCGGGGTGCGCCTCGACACTCGCTATGCGCGCCACAATGACGCCGTGCGTGCTGCGGCCCTTGGGTATTATTTCCTCTACCTCTGCTGTGGAAAGCGTGAAGCGCTTGATGAGCCCCTCGATATCCAGTCCGCTCAGGTCTACGTAATCCTGTATCCAGTTCATTGATATAAGCATTGTCCGGTCCTCCCTTTCTCAGTCGCTCAGCCCCGCGCGGTGAACTGCGACAGCGCCTTGAGGTTGCCGGAGTTCAGCACACGGATATCCTTGATGCCGTTTTTCATCATCGCAAGACGTGTAAGTCCAAGTCCGAAGGCGAAGCCGGTATACCTCTCCGGGTCGATGCCGCCGGCGCGCAGCACATTCGGATGGATCATGCCACAGGGGCACAGCTCCAGCCAGCCGGAGCTCTTGCAGGTGGGACAGCCCTCTCCGCCGCAGATGAGGCAGCTTATGTCAAGCTCAAAGCCCGGCTCGACGAACGGGAAAAAGCCCGGGCGCAGGCGCACCTTTATATCGCGCTGGAACACCTCGGAGAGCATCGTTTTCATGAAGTAGATCAGGTTGGAGATGGAGATGTTTTCATCGATCATTATGCCCTCCATCTGGAAGAAGGTGTTCTCGTGGCAGGCGTCGATGGCCTCATTGCGGAAGCAGCGCCCCGGGAATATCGCGCGCAGCGGAGCGCCGTATTTGCGCATGATGGCGTTCTGAGCGGCGGAGGTGTGGGTTTTGAGAAGCTGTCCGTTGCTCAGATAATAGGTGTCCTGCATGTCGCGCGCCGGGTGGTACTTCGGGATATTGACCGCCTCAAAGTTCTGATATTCGCCGACAATCTCGTTGTAATCCTCAATGGTGAAGCCCATGCTCGCGAATATCTCCTCCAACTCCTGCTGGACGATGGTTATCGGATGCAGCGAGCCGGCTCCGCTGTGCGCGGGCGTTGTGAAGTCGTAGACCGGTCCCGCCTCGATCTGGCGGCGCTCCTCCAGCTCCGCAAGCTCCGCGGCTCTTTTCGCCAGCCTCTCCTCAACCTCTTTTTTAAGCTGATTGATACGCTGACCGGCGGTCTTTTTCTCCTGCGCGTCGTGCAGCTCTCTGAGAGAGGCCATAAGCTCTGTTATCCTGCCCTTTTTGCCCAGCAGCGATACCTTCGCCTTTTCCAGCTCGGCGGATGAGCCTGCGTTTTCCAGCATCTCGTCAAGCTGCTCTCTCAAAGCGTCGATTTTGCTCAACATTTTCCTTGCCTCCCAATAAAATTCATATATGTTTTCAAAATAAAAAAGCAGCTCTCATCCCAAAAGGGACGAAAGCCGATACTTCCGCGGTACCACCCTTGTTTTTGCACAGAGCAAACACTCTTTCCGCCTCTAACGGCGCGGCTCCGTCCCGGTCTACTCCCGCAAGGTTTGAACCGGGCCGCTCGTGAGTGAACTTCGGCGCAGTATGATCCGCGCGGCTTTCAGCCAATGGCCGCTGCTCTCTTTTGAATCCGTCCTGCGACTACTCTCTCAGTCATCGCGTTTTGATATGAGCTTATTATATCACACTTATTTTACAAATTCAAGAGAAATTTTAATTGAACCGGCGTTTTGAATATGTTATAATTGTAAATAATAAATTCACCGAATTAAGGAGTGTCTCTTTTGTTGCAGGACGTCTTTGTTGAAAACATCGTCAAGAAGAAAAACACCGTTGGAATCAAGCTGCTTCAGGTTCTGATAATTCTTGCGGGCGGCATTTTGGCAGCCGTGCTGCTGTTCGTCGGGCTGTTTCTGTTCACCCAGTTCGTCAGCTTTGCTCTGCTGCTCGCCTGCGGAGCCGTCTACGGAGCATATATGCTCTCGACCTCCTTCAATCTTGAGTTCGAGACCTGCTTCACCAACGGCGCGCTCGACGTCGATAAGATCATCAACCGCCGCCGCCGCAAGAGACTCATCTCCCTGAAATGCAAGGATATCGAGACGCTGGGGAAATATAAGAAGATCGATCATGAAAACAGACAGTATAAGACCCGCATCATCGCCTGCGACAGCGAGGAGGGCGACGACGTGTGGTATATGACGCTGCGTCATTCCACACTCGGTCACACCCTCGTCGTCATCAACATGACCGAGCGCATGCTTGACGGCTTCAAGAACTATATCCCCCGCCAGCTTGCCTTCGAGGTCTTTAACAAGAGATAATCTTTTAACTGAGAAAGCGGAAGCTCAAGGGCGTCTCCCAATGAAAAAACAAAGACCTTCGCCGCGAGAGGCACGCCCTTTGGCGAAAATGTAGGGGCTGTGTCCGCCCGCAGGCTTTGTTTTATCATTGCCGGACGTCTGGCTTTCGTTTTTTATTTTTGCTTTATTTAAATACATCAAGGAAGTGACCCTATCTGCCATGAAGCTCTATCGCGTTGAGGAAATGAAGCTTGCCGAAAAATACTCCGACGAGATCGGCATAAATTACATGCGGATGATGGAAAACGCCGGAGCTGCGGCGGCCGCGTTCATCCGGCGCACCTTTGATATCGAAGGCCGCCGCTGCGCTGTGCTCTGCGGCAGCGGAAACAACGGCGGCGACGGCTTTGTCGTTGCGCGCAAGCTCAGCGAGAACGGCGCAAAGGTCGCGGTCATCCTCTCCGGCGAGCCGCCCAAAACGCCCTGCGCCGTCAAAATGATGGAGCTGCTGGAGAATACCGGCGTCCCCGTCATCCGCTGGATGGGCGATAAACGCGCCGCAGCCGTTTCCGTCGTCGGCGCCTCGGATATCATAGTGGACGCGGTGTTCGGCACAGGCTTTCACGGCGAGCCGGACGCCTCCGTCGCCGAGCTGTTCGATGCCGTCAATTCGGCGATAGCGGCGGTTGTTGCGCTGGACGTGCCGAGCGGAGTCGCCGCCGACGCCGCCACCTGCGCCCGGCACTGCGTAAGCGCCGATTTCACCGTCGCTTTCGACGCGCTGAAGCCTGCGCATATCATGCTTCCCGCCCGCCAGCGCTGCGGCGAGATTACCGCCGTCGACATCGGTATCCCGCCGGAGGCGACCGAGCGCGTCGAGCGCCGCAGCTTCCACATCGACAACGGCCTCGTCTTTTCGGTGCTCCGCGAGCGCTCGCCGCTTGCAAACAAGGGCAGCTTCGGTCGCCTGCTGAACATCTCCGGCTGTCTGCGCTACAACGGCGCACCTGCGCTCTCCACCATGACTGCGCTGCGCTGCGGAGCGGGCATCGTCGAGCTGGCCTCGACCGCCGATGTGATACGCATGACAGCTTCGAGCGCCGTCGAGGCGGTATCCCTGCCGCTTTTGGCCGATGCGGACGGCTATATCTCTCCGGACTCCATTCCCGATATCACGGAGGCTCTAAAAAAAGCCAGCGCCTGTCTGCTCGGCTGTGGACTCGGATTGACCGACGGCACCCGCCGCATAGTGGACGCAGTGCTGCAAAATGCCGATTGTCCGCTTATCATCGACGCGGATGGAATAAACGCGCTTGCCCGGAATATAGATGTACTGGACACGTTGAACGTGCCTGTCGTCCTAACGCCGCACATCGGCGAAATGGCGCGCCTGACGGGGCTGTCCGCCACCGAGGTGCTCGCGGACAGGATAGGCGTTGCGACCGATTTTGCGCAGCGCCACCGCGTCACCGTCGTGCTCAAGGATTGCTCTACGGTTGTTGCCTCCCCCGAGGGCGCCGTCTATCTGAACGATAACGGCAACTCCGGGCTTGCCAGAGGCGGAAGCGGAGACGTCCTCGCCGGTATGATCTCCGCCTTTGTCGCGCAGCGTCTTGACCCGACGCTCTGCTGCATCTGCGGCGTCTATCTGCACGCGCTTGCAGGCGACCGCACGGCTGCGCGACTCTCGCAGTACGGTATGCTCCCGTCCGACCTTCCCGCCGAGCTGTGCGCGATATTCCGCGAAAACGACAGGTGATTTTCGCGACAAAGGCCGTTCGACGCCGTCCGAACATCATATGATCGGAGGCAATCGATTTGACAAGTTTTAATCTCCGACGCCATGCGCTGAAGCTGCGCGCCGTTGGACTGCTGCTTGCGCTCTCTCAGTTTATCGCTCTGCTGTGCGGCTGCTCCGCTCTCCCAAAGGCGTCGCCTGAGGAGGTTTCGGAGGCGCTGACGGCACCCTTTTCCGTCAATGTCGCCGTGACCTGCCGCGGAAGCGAATACACCGCCGAGCTCGTCAAAAAAACCGACGGGAGCTACGAGGTAAAGCTGCTCTCACCGGCGCTTTTCAAGGGTATGGAGATATCCTTTGACGGCGAGACTGCCGCCGTTACCTATAACGGGCTGACCTTCACACTGGATCCCTCCCGGCTGCCGGCCGCGTCGGCGATAAAGGCGCTCGTCTCGGCGCTTGACGGCGCGGCGCTCCCGGATGAGCTCACAGCGGAGACGACCGAGGACGGCGAGCTTGCCGTTAGCGGCGAGGGCTTCACTCTTTACGCCGAGAGGGACGACGCGCGGGACGGCTTCACCGTCAGCCGTCTCGAAATCCCGGAGCAGGAGCTTGTCGCCGTCTTTTCGGACTTCACGCCTGCGGATTAAGGCTGATACAGAACAAAAGGCTTTTCCGGCAATTGGCCGGAAAAGCCTTTGATTTATATGGGATTCAATTGTTTCTCAGATCAGACCGAGCGCATGATGCCGTCAAAAAACTCGTTGATCGAACCTCCGGCGGACATCGCCAGCAGATAGACCAGCACGCAGCCGATAATGCTGAGAACAAGGCCGACGAGTATCCATATGAGCTGGGCACGGCAGAAGTTGCGCATGTTGACCTTGCGACACCCGCCAAACGCGCACACGATGCAATAGATGAACCCGACCAAAGGTATCGAGAGCAACAATATCGTGCCGAAGAACGCTCCTGTCGATACAGGCTCGTACATGCTTCCGGTCACAGGCGGTTGATTGATGTTGGACTGCGCAAACTGTGGCGGTTGCGGCTGTGGCTGTGGTTGAGGGACGGGTTGGGGCTGCTGCGCAGGCTGAAATTGCTGTGCCTCCGGCGCCACGTATGTATCCTGCGTATTCTGCTCGATCTTCGCGCCGCACTGCGTGCAGAAGCCGGAGCCTTCCTCAATCTTCGCACCGCAGACGGTGCAGAATGTTGCTGACATATGTTCTACCTCCTCAATAATATGCTCAATGCTGTACATATATATAGTATCGCAGATATTACGGCATTTGTAAAGACGGCGCGGGGCAAATATTACAACTTTTATGTTTTCTCCAATTTTTCAATGTTTTTTCGGGTGGGTTTGACGAACAAAGCTGCTCCGCCACGCGGTGAATCTCATCCGTCAGGCATTGATCGTAATGATCCTTGGACTTCCGGTAGAGCTCTTCTCCCCTGAGCGCCAGATTGGTATAGCCGACGTCGCTGAACCGCTCAAAATGATATCCTACCCTTTGGTAAAAATCGCTTCCCGTGGTCATCCATGTGTGTTGCTCGATAAAGTCCAGAAAACGAATATCATCCTCCGTATTCCGAACAGAATGACAGAAATGTTCAGCGCTTTGCTGATGGTTTCGTCTGCAACGGTGGCCTCAAACTGTTCCTCAACCCCGACCGGATGCGGAATCCCCTGCCTCTCCAGCAGTTGATACAGGGAGCCGTAATACTGGCCGTTGTCCCTCGGCAATTCCTTCCGGCTGCGCAGATACGTATCAAACAGAACGATCTCCTTCCCGTTGGCAGTCCTGACACGCCGCACACGATACAGCGTGTCGTTGACCTCGCAGGAGAATACGTCCGCAAGCTTCCCGTCCGCTTGAATCCGGCTGACCTCTGCAAGCCTTGTACCCGGAACCATATTGCGGTCGCGCATCTCTTCGGTGAAGCTCTTGATGCTTGCCAAAAGCTCCTCAATTTTTTCCTGCCTTGAGACCACCGTGCCCTTTCCGCGGGCACGAATGATCAAGCCCTCCTGCTCCAGCGACTGGATCGCCTGCCGGACGGTGATCCGGCTGACATTATACATCTCCTGCGTTTCAAATTCCGTGGGATATTATGACCGTATTCGTATACGCCGGCTGTGATTTTTTCCCTGATATCCTGCACTATCTGCATAACATATGCACGGATAATCTTTATAGGAGCGCCGCCGGAAGTCCGGATCCGGTATCTGCCGACTGCGGCCGGAACTATAAAGGTCTCGGCGTAGTGCACAGTGTATGGCGGGAAAGCGTCCTACAGGCTTTCCACCACCGCCTCATCACCCTCCACGAGGTTCAGCACATTGAGGTTGTTGTCGGTGCTCAGCAGGCACTCGGTTCGGACAGTGTACCGTCTGGTTTCAATGAACTCCAACGCATGCAGCCCTGTACGCTCTACGGTGTAATCTGCGTTTTCCTCCAGCATGCGGGCTTGATCGACCAGATTTTCCTTCACCCATTCCGTTCGCCTGTCCCATTGGATCACCTTTTCGCCGTGATCGATGTGCAGGGGTCTTGGCCTTCCGTCAAATTCCAAGCGCCCCCAATCCCACAGCTTCATGGTGAAAATGTAGGGCGTCGCGCTGATTTCCAATACCATACATCCGCTGCCGGAGCAATGAATTGTGCCTGCCGGAATCAGGAATTGATCGTGCTTTTGTGCCGGAAAGCGGTTCACATACTTGTCTGCGTCAAAAGTCATCCTGCCATCGGCGGCGTCTCGGAGGTCGCGCAGCCCTTTCCTTGGCCGCCTTGCTTTCCTTTGCCGTGACGTCGGCCTTGAAGTCCTCAAACGCCTTATGCTCCCTCTCGTACTTCTCCTGATAGCCGTCGTCACCCGCCGCCTTGAGCTCGTCCAGCTCCTTCTGGACGCCCGGCAGCTTCTCCGCGTCGGCTTTGTATCGGGTGATATCCCCCTTCAGCCCGTCCACGGTGTCGGTGTGTGCCTCGATAATGGTGTCCACCTGTTCGTCGGTGAGCCCCATGCCCTTCAAAAGTTTGCGCGTCAGTGCCATTGCTCTATCTTCCTTTCCCTTGTCCGCATTCCCTTGCGGCGATAGATTGTATAAAAACCGCTTTTCCTCGCGGTGTTTACCTGTGTAACGCCCCTCCGGGCATAATAAAAGGGCCCGCAGTCGTCTGCAAACCCTTGAATTGTTCGGTTGTGCCGGTTCAGCCCTTCATTTCGTCCTCCATGATTTTCCGGTATTTGTCCGCATGGTTGGCGACCGCAGGCTTTAAAAACGGCTGTGCCTTGTTGCCTCGCGTCCAATGCCAATTCCCTTTTGCGTCCTGATATGCCCACGGCGTCGGCCGCCCCCCGGAAACGTACTTGCCGGTGCCGAGCTCAACATAAGGCGCATACTCGTTGTTCGTACCGATGATTGCCGCCGGTTCTTGCTCGTCTACTGTATGGGTAATGCTATTGCGCAAATTGCCGGTGTCAACGGGGCACAGCTTCTTTGCATACCCCTCTGCCACAAGCCCACACTTTTCAAGCGCCCGAACCGCCGCTTGCTGCATGGCTGCTAAAACTTCTTCTGAGTTATCTGTGAATTTTACATTCATAAGCCATCCACCATCATGCAAACGGCATAAGCGCCTTTGCGTCTTTCAGCACCGCAACTGCTTTCGCCATAAAGAAATTATCGTCAGGTATTCTATGCCAAGCGGCGTAATCATGCAGTTTTCCCATCGAACAGGACGTTCGTAAGGGTAGTTATCTACTTTTCCGGAAAATATAATTCCGTCAATCAGTCGCATATTTTGCAAGTTGTACAGAATATAGCACCAATATCTGTCGCCCAACGCTCTGCCGTCCACAATGAAATACTCACTGTCTTTTCCTAACCTCTTCGTATCAATGTCTTCTCCTGATTTTAGACACTGATACAGATAGGAAAGTATCTGATACGCGATAACGTGATAATCGTCTTTTGCCATGTTAGTACTCCTATTCTATATCAGCGTGCCACTTGCAATTTAGGCACTTTTTACGCTGTTCCTCATTCCAAGGAATAACGGGGTCGTAGTCCTCCAAAATACGCTCGTTAATCATTCCGTCTGCAACGCCAACTATTTCCATACAAGTTGTTCCATCTATCTGCCGATCAATGACAGGGCAATATACCGTTTTCATTCAAACACCTCAACAATCGCTTTCGTGTTCTGGTCATAATCTTTCCTGCTGAAAGATGTTTTAACCTGCATTGTCGCTTTATCAACATAAGCCGCTCCGTTTGCAGAATAGTAGTTTATGCTAAATCCGTCCCATCGTTTTTTGACTATGGAGCAGTATGCAGTGTCTATATAACCAATTGCATCCTCTACTGTACACCCATGCAACGCCGCGTGTTTATCCCGGAATACCAGCTTAGAAGCATCAATTTTCTCTGGCGGAACACGAATCGCTCCAATAACGCCCGTAGCCTTGATTTGCTGGTATTTCTGAAAGTCTACTTCTGTCGCTTCGGGCACACGGCCCTTATA
>CANNTZ010000032.1 GCA_947522735.1 uncultured Oscillospiraceae bacterium
GTGCATCTATGTCGCCATTGGGCAGAAGAGCTCCTCGGTGGCGCAGCTTGCCGCCGAGCTTGCTCACGCGGGCGCGATGGAATATACCATAATCGTATCCGCCTCCGCCTCGGACAGCGCCCCGCTGCAATATATTGCGCCCTACGCCGGCTGCGCGATGGCGGAATATTTCCGCGAAAAGGGCCGCGACGTGCTCATCGTATATGACGACCTGTCCAAGCATGCCGTCGCCTACCGTGCGCTCTCGCTGCTCATACGGCGCCCACCCGGACGCGAGGCCTACCCCGGCGACGTGTTCTATCTGCACTCCCGGCTGCTGGAGCGCGCGGCCTGCGTTGCTCCGGAGTTCGGAGGCGGCTCGATAACCGCGCTGCCGATCATCGAAACTCAGGCGGGAGACGTCTCCGCATACATCCCGACCAATGTCATCTCGATAACCGACGGCCAGATATTCCTCGAAACCGAGCTGTTCCACTCCGGAATAATGCCGGCTATCAACCCCGGCATCTCGGTCAGCCGCGTCGGCGGCTCGGCGCAGCTTCGTGCGATGAAGAAGGTCTCCGGCGAGCTGAAGCTGCTCTATTCACAGTACCGCGAGCTTCAGGCGTTTGCGCAGTTCGGCTCCGACCTCGACGCCGACACCAAGGCGCGGCTTGCGCTTGGCGAGCGCATCGTCGAGGTGCTCAAGCAAAAGCGCAACTCCCCCATCCGCCCCGGCTGTCAGGTTGCGATAATCTACGCCGTGACCCATGGCTATCTCGACTCCGTTCCGGTCGAAAAGGTTCACGAATACGAGCGCCGGCTCTTTGAGCTGATGAATACGGATCACAGCGAGCTGCTTGAACGCTTTGAGCAGGGATATTTCGACGAGAGCGACGTCGAAAATCTGAAAAACGCCCTCGCCGAAATGGAGATGCACTGATATGGGAGCAGATATCAAGGCGCTGCGCACGCGCATTAAAAGCGTCGATTCCACACTGCATCTTACCAAGGCGATGGGACTCGTCGCCTCCTCCAAAATACGGCGCGCGACCGACGCAATGCTGCGCGGACGCGAATATCTCGCAAGCCTCGAAAACGTCATGGACGCGCTGACCGCATGCCCCGAGTGCCGAAAAAGCCCATATATGCGCGCGGACGGCGAACGCACGCGGATGATAATCATTGCGGGCGACCGCGGTCTTGCGGGCGGCTACAACGCGAACGTATTCCGTCTCGCGGCGCAATATCCCGACGTCGAGTTCATCCCTATAGGCAAGCGAGCCTGCGAGCGCTTCGGCAAGCCGCATATATCCTCCGAGAGCTTCTCCCGTGACGACGCCTACGCCCTTGCAGGGACGCTCTGCGCCGATTTCGCGGAGGGCAAATACGACCGCCTGGACATTCTTTGCACACGCTATGTTTCGGTGCTGACTCAGGAGGCGTTTGTGCGCCGGGTGCTCCCGCTTTCGGCAAAGCCCGGCGACAAGAGCGTTTCCGCGATATTCGAGCCTGACGAGCTGACAATACTCAACGCAGCGGCGCAGGAATATGTTGCGGGCGCGATAGCCGCTTCGGTGCGCGAGAGCTTTGCAAGCGAGGTGGCGGCGCGCCGCACGGCGATGGACAGCGCGGAAAAAAACGCCAACGAAATGATATACGATCTTCAGCTTCAATACAACCGCGCGCGCCAGAGCACGATCACGCAGGAGATAACCGAGATCGTCGCAGGCAGCGGCATGTGAACACAACCACAAAGGAAGTGATTTTTTGGCAGAGCTTCACACCGGAAGGGTGTGTCAGGTGATGGGCCCTGTGGTGGACGTCCGCTTTGAGCAGGGCGAGCTGCCCTCCATTTACAATGCACTGACCATCCCCATCGGAGACAGAACGTTGACCGTCGAGGTGGCGCAGCACGTCGGCGACAACACCGCCCGCTGCATCGCAATGGCCTCCACCGACGGCCTAAAGCGCGACGCCGTCGCGACCGATACCGGCAAGCCGATAAGCGTCCCTGTCGGGCGCGAGACGCTCGGCAGGATATTCAACGTCCTCGGCGACGCCGTGGACAACAAGCCCGCCCCAGAAAACGTTGAGCGCTGGGATATCCACCGCCCCGCGCCAAAGTACGACGAGCTTTCCTCGACGGCGGAGATACTTGAAACGGGCATCAAGGTCATCGACCTCATCTGCCCCTACTCCAAGGGCGGCAAGGTCGGACTGTTCGGCGGCGCAGGCGTCGGCAAAACCGTCGTTATAATGGAGCTTATCAACAACATCGCCAAGCGCCACGGCGGACTCTCCGTCTTTACTGGCGTCGGCGAGCGCACCCGCGAGGGCAACGACCTCTACAACGAGATGCAGGACTCCGGCGTTATCGCCAACACGACACTCGTCTACGGACAGATGAACGAGCCGCCAGGGGCACGTATGCGCGTGGCGCTCTCGGGGCTGACGATGGCGGAATATTTCCGCGACGAGGAGCAGCAGGACGTGCTGCTGTTCATCGACAACATCTTCCGCTTCACACAGGCAGGCTCCGAGGTCTCGGCGCTGCTTGGCCGTATGCCGTCCGCCGTCGGCTATCAGCCGACGCTGGCAAACGAGATGGGCGCGCTTCAGGAGCGCATAACCTCCACCCGCAAGGGCTCTATCACCTCCGTTCAGGCGGTCTATGTTCCGGCGGACGATCTGACCGACCCCGCCCCCGCGACACTGTTCGCGCATCTTGATGCGACGACGGTTCTCGCGCGCAGCATCGCCTCTCAGGGCATCTATCCGGCGGTCGATCCGCTGGAATCCACCAGCCGCATACTCTCCCCCGACGTCCTCGGCGAGGAGCATTACAGGGTTGCACGCGAGGTGCAGCGCATTCTCCAGCGCTACAAGGATCTGATGGACATCATCGCCATCATGGGCATGGACGAGCTTTCCGATGAGGACCGTCTGCTTGTTCAGCGCGCCCGCAAAATCCAGCGTTTCCTCTCCCAGCCGCTCCACGTCTCCGCAAAATTCAACGGCTTCCCCGGCACCTACGTGCCGCTCTCCGAGACTATTCGCGGCTTTAGGGAGATTATCGAGGGCAGACATGACGAGCTGCCCGAATCCGCCTTTCTCTTCGTCGGCACCATCGACGAGGCGGTTGAGAAGGCAAGGAAGGTGGCGCGATGAACACCTTTCATCTGGTCGTTTCATCGCCCGACGGCAAGCTCTTTGACGGCGACGCGCTCATGCTGACGCTCCGCGGCGTCGAGGGCGACCTCGCGATAATGTCGGGACACGTCCCCTTTGTGACCTCCGTCGTACCCTGCCGCTGTCGCATCACCCTGCCTGACGACGCCATCCGCGAGGGAGACGTCTCCGGCGGACTGCTCACCGTCTCCGACGACTGCGTCACCCTGCTTTCCGGCGATTTCCACTGGAAATAACGCTCGCCCGAATATGTCGTGAAGCCTTCGGTCAACGGCCGCGCGTGTGTCTGACAGCTCACAGCAAATAGCTCCGGCGCGCGGACGGCCTTTTTGAGCACAGCGGCCCGCGGTCGATCGGTTTGTCGAGCCCACAGGCAGGCAGCTTGCAAGCTGTTTGCCCGCTCTGTCTCCTCGAACGCGGGAACAATCCCAAAATCTCAGCGCCCCCCGGAAAAGCTCCGAGGGGCGCTTTGCATTCATTTTTTCTTTTTCCGCGGCTTTGGAAACGGCGTTGCTGCGACAAGAACGGGTATCAGCCTCTCAAGCAGCTCCGTGTCCTCGACGTCAAGGACGAAGTGCTCCTTCGCTCCGTGATACGGCACGCCGCACTCCGCTGCCGTCATTATCCTCGCCGCTTCAGGCAGCTCTCTGACAAAGGCGGTGTTATCGCAGACCAGCAGCACCGGCTTATCGTTGACATAAACCATATATTCGCCGAACATTTTGCGGCTGCGCACCGCGCCGAAGCGTCCAAGCTGCTCGCAGACAAATTCGACATACTCAGCGGAGGTCGCCATGGGTATCGCTCCTTTTCCGGCTCATTCGGACGTTTTTTGCTCCTTTGCAGCGCTCTTTTCTCCCCTTCGGCGCTCCTTCTGCGCCTTTAGCACCTGCTTTTTCCGGCGACGCGCCTCGCGTTCGGTCTTGCGCTCGTCGATAAGTCGTGTCAGCCTGACGCTTGCGTTCTCAGTGAGCCATGTGAGGTTGCGGAAAAGCGATTCCGCCGCAAACGCAAATACGATCATCAGCAGCACGCAGATGCGCGACATTGCGCTGAGCGCGAAAAGCTGCTTCAAAAATATTCCGCAGAACACAAGCCCCACCACGTTCACGCCGAGTATCGCATACTTCATCGGCGTCATTGGCTGGCTTATCTTGATTAGTATCATGAAGCCGACAACCGACAAAAGCATTGTGGCCGCCGTCGCTATGTCGCCGCCGGGCAGCTTGAACACCTCGCCGCAGACCACCAGCGCACCGACGGCAAGCACGTCGGTGAGACCCGCCGGAAACGCGCGCAGCAGCACGTTTTTGAGAAACCTCCCGCTTATGCGCGCCTTATTCGCCTCAAGCGCGAGCAGGAACCCCGGAATGCCTATGGTGAACATGCTTATCAGCGATATCTGCGCCGGCTCAAGAGGATAGGTGATGCGGAAAACGGCGGAAAAGAGCGAGAGCAGCAGCGAAAAGATGTTTTTCACGAGAAAAAGGCTCGCCGAGCGCTGGATGTTGTTGACAACGCGCCTGCCCTCGAACACAACGTCAGGCATGTGCGCGAAATCCGAATCCATCAGCACCACCTGCGCCGCCTGCGCCGCGGCCTCGCTGCCGGACGCCATTGCAACGCTGCAATCAGCGTCCTTCATTGCAAGAATGTCGTTCACTCCGTCGCCGGTCATCGCGACGGTATGCCCCGCCCTTTGCAGCGCCTGCACGAGGCTTTGCTTCTGCTTTGGCGTGACACGCCCAAAAACGGTATATTCCACAGCGGCGCGCTCCAGCTTCGCGTCGGTATCAAGCAGCGAGGCGTCGATAAATTTTCCGGCGTTTTCAATGCCCGCCCGGCGCGCTATCTCGGCTACGGCGACTGGGTTGTCGCCGGAGATGACCTTGACCTCGACGCCCTGCTCGCGGAAGTAGGCAAAGGTCTCCTTCGCACTTTCACGTATCGGGTTGGAGAGCACGACAAAGCCGAGAGGCTCCGCCGCGCCGTCGCCGTCCCGGGCGAGCAGCAGCACGCGGCAGCCCGATTCGGTATACGGCTCCAGCTCCGGCGCAATGCGCTCGAAGCCGTCCTTCATCACAAATTCCGGCGCGCCCAGCAGATACGTGCCGTCGGCAAAGGTGACGCTGCTGTATTTGACGCTTGAGGAAAACGGCTGTATCCTGCGCGGCGAACGGCGCTTGCCGCCAAGCGTCGAGGTGTATTCGCGTATCGCCCGCATCGTCGCGTTGTTGTCGATGGACGCAGCGGCGTAATCGGCGAGCAGAGCTCTCAGCGCCCCGGAGTCAAGCCCGCCGCCGGAGACGGAGATGATATCGTCCATCCGCATTTCCGGCTCGGTGATAGTGCCGGTCTTGTCCACGCAGAGCACATCCACCCGTGCAAGCGTCTCGATGCTCTTCATGTCGTGCAGCAGCACCTTTCGCCGGGCAAGACGTATCGTGCCAAGCGCCAGTGCGATGGTCGTCAGCATATAAAGTCCCTCCGGGATCATGCCGATTATTGCTGCCACCGCCGAGACAACGCTCTTCTGGATGGTTTCGTGATTGAGGTAGTAGCCCTGAATAAACAGTATCGCGCCGATTGGGATGATGGTTATCCCTATCCATTTGACGATACGGTTGATCGAGCGGATCATCTCCGACTGCTCGCCCTTGCCCATCGCCCTTGCCTCGCGCGTAAGCCTTGAGATATAGGAGTCCTCTCCGACGTTTTTCAGGCGGGCAAAGCACTCGCCGGAGACCACGTAGCTGCCGGAGAGCAGCGCGCAGCCGCCGGTCTTTTCGATCTCGTCCGCCTCGCCGGTCAGCAGCGCCTCGTTGACGCTTACGCTGCCGCTGAGCACCATCGCGTCCGCCGGGATCTGGTCGCCTGCGGAGAGCACGACGACATCGTCGCGCACAAGCTCCTCCGCCGCAACCCTTTGGCGCACGCCGTCCCGCACGATGACCGCATGCGGCGCGTTGAGGATGTTCATCTTTTCAAGCGTGCGCTTGGCGCGCAGCTCCTGTATTATTCCGATCAGCGTATTGCCGATAACGACCGGAAGAAACGTCAGGTTGCGGTAGGATCCGACACAGCAGAGCACCACGGCGATTATCAGAAATATCAGGTTGAAATATGTGAGCAGGTTGGATTTGATTATCTCCCACACCGTCTTGCCTGTGGAATTGTCGGTGAGGTTGGTCATGCCCTGCTCGACGCGCTCGTTAACCTCGTCGCCGCTAAGTCCGCTGAGCGCCGTTATGCGCGGCGCTCCACCCATGTTGTCCATCTTTCCATCCTCTTTACAGATATGATAGCCTCCGGCAAGCTCTGAATTATATTCTATCATGCCCCGCCAGCCATGTCAATAGCGCCACTTTAACACGGCTTTATAAGAAAATTTCTTTACAGATACAACATATAAAATCCCAAAAAGGTTTAATAAAAAACAATCGACGCCGCAAGCCCCCGGCGTTCGACGGGACGCGCGAGGATGCCTCTATAGCAGTTCCGGCGCAGCGCCTTGTCCGGCATGTCCGTCTCTCCCTCACGTTTGAGCCTCGTTCGCTCGTGCCGCCTCCATGTGCCGCAGCGTTCGGCGGGACGCGCGAGGTCAACCCTCAGCGCCCGGAGGCTTGTTTCACGGCTGCGCGTCCGTTCATTGCCTCAGGGATATCCGATATGTTTTTTCTGTTTTAAGCTGTGTCCCTCTCCTGCTCCTTTTTCGCTCTCCCGCGCGTCTCGAATATACATTTCCCGCCGGCCCTGTATTCCGGCGACACGATATGTATCAACAGCTCCTCTCCCGACGAGAGCACGCCCACTGCGCAGGTGGCCGCGCAGTACCACACCGCGCCGCGCCACGGCAGCACATACGGCAAAAGAAACACCGCAAGCCCCGTAAGCTTGTTGAGCCAGGTGTGCAGCGAGGCAAAGCGGCGGTATTTAAACGCCGCGACGAGATAGGCGCTCAGGCGCAGCAGCAGCGCCGCCGCGACGAGCCCCCACATCCACGCCGGAAGCAGTGCGCGCAGCTCCGGGAACAGCCGTATTATCATGACGGCGTAAAACATCAGGTCGGCGGCGCTGTCAAGGCGTGCGCCGATATCGCTGACAAGCCCCAGCCGTCGTGCGAGAAGGCCGTCCAGCATGTCGCTGACGCCGCTTACCGTATACAGGACGAAAAACGCCGCCGAAAGCGGGCGCACAAACAACAGCCCCGCCGTTCCGGCGATCCGCACAAGGGTGCAGACGTTTGGCGCGGTGAGGAGGGAGCGCAGTCCGGCTCCGGTTTTTTTGTGTTCCATAGGCTTTGCGTCCTGTCAGCCGCGGCGGCGGCGAATGATGTTTATAACGATATACACGGCGAGCAGCACCGCGACGGAGCCCGCAAGCACGGCATACATCGCGCCAATCTCCACCTTGTCGCCGAAAAAGTAGATGTTGCAGTCGACGGAATCCTTTATGCCCTCGATAACCTCATCCGGAAAGCCGGTTGCGGCCATTTCGCGATAGACACCGCGCAGCGCATGGTTGCGGATGAGGCTGGTGCCATAGGTGCCCGGCAGGAAGGACAAAACCCTTTGCAGCCCCTTGCCGAACTGCGAGATGGGCATATATGCGCCGCAGACAAAGCCGTAGCCCGCGCTGACGACGGTGCCCACCGCCGAAATCTGCCCCTGCGTCTTTAAGAATACGTTGACGATGCTGGAAAGCGCCGTGCCGAACATGACAAGCAGGAACACGTCGAGCAGTATCAGCAGCACGTCTGCGGCGGAGAGGTACCATCCCGCCCGCGCGAGATAGAGGAAGCTCGCACCCGTTGCGGCGATGCAGACGAGCAGGGTCGAAATCACCGTAGAGAGGTAATAGGCGAGCGCCAGCGTCGATTTTTTGACCGGTGCCACGGTCAGATCGCGCCGCGCGCCCGTCACCCTATCCTGCACCATTATCATGTTGCAGCAAAACGACACCGTGACGCAGCTAACCGCCAGCAGCGACGAGAACAGCTCGCCGCCGACCGTCGCGTCGATCAGCTTTTGAGACACCGTGAACGCAGCCGGTATAGCCGAGGCAAAGCTGTCTCGATAGATGTTGGCGAGGAAGGTGGCATATAGCACAAGCAGCAAAATCGGTGTTATCAGCGAGGAAAAGAACATCCCCTTATCCTTGAAAAACAGCTTGCAGTCACGCCTGATAAGATTCCAGAGTCCCGTCATCTCTCGTTGCCTCCCGTCAGTTTTTTGCCGGTGACGGCGAGAAAAACGTCGTCCATCCCGCCCTTGGTTATCTCGTAATCCCGGAACAGCTCCGGGTGCGCCACGATCAGCGCGGTCGCCGCGACAGTATCCGGAACCTTACCGCGCACGGCGTCGCGAACGGCCTCGAAAGGCATACCGAGCTGCTCCGCCTGTCCGCGCTCGACGCCGTAAAGGGTGATGAAGTCGCCGGTATAGGCGTTTTTAAGCGCGAGCGGAGTCCCCTCGGCAGCTATCCTGCCGCCGTCGAGGATGACGACGTAATCCGCGCCCGCCGCCTCCTCCATGTAATGCGTTGTCAGAAAGACCGTCATATTCTCGCTGCGCCTGAGCTGCTGCACAACGTCCCAGAGCAGCCGTCTGGTCTGCGGATCAAGCCCCGTCGTCGGCTCGTCAAGGATAAGTATCTCCGGGCGGTGGAGCAGTGCGCGCGCGATATCGATGCGGCGGCGCTGCCCACCCGAGAGCCTGCCGACGGTTCGGTTCATCAGTCCCTCAAAGTCCAGCAGCCCTGCAAGCTCCGCCGCTCTCTCGCGATAAGCCCGTCCGGTGATGCCGTAGAGCGCCGCGCGGCTGCGCAGATTGTCATTGACCGTCAGCTCGCCGTCCAGCGCCGAGCTCTGGAACACGACGCCAAGCCGCCTTGTAACGCTTTCAAAGCCGCGATCCACATCCTCTCCGCAGACCCTGACGCTGCCGCCATCCCTGCCGAGCTGACCGCAGAGGATGGATATTGTTGTGGATTTTCCCGCCCCGTTGACGCCGAGAAAGGCAAACAGCTCTCCGGTCCGCACGTGGAATGAGAGATCCTGCACTGCCCTGACCTCTCCAAAGGATTTGTACAGGTGTTCTATATCGATAATGTGATCCATCTTTTCCTCCAAGCTTTTTCTTTATAACGCCATATCGCCTATCGCGCCGTTATTCCCCGCTCCGTCGGCTCAGATCCGGGTGATGGCGGCGTATTTCTCCGCCCTCTGCGGAGGTGCCCTCAACCGGCATGAGGCGGGCATCGCCGGCGCTGACTGAGCCGAGCGAGAGAATCGCGCCGTGGAATATCCCGCCAAGCTGCGCCGCGACCTCCTCCTCCGAGAAGGCGCAGGCTCCCGTAGCGCACAGCACACACAGGCCGTAGGTGTATATCCACATGTGACGGAACAGCCGCTCGGCCTGTTCCCTATCTGCGCGATAGTCGCGCGTGATGATTGCGATGTCGCTCGCCTTACCGAACGGAATGTGCTCCATCATGCCGTCAAAATCCGCCCTGCCGCCGGTCTGCTGCATGAACAGCATTCTAAACAGCCTTGGCTCCTCCTGCGCAAACCTCACCCACTGCATACCGCGCTTCTTGTATTCCGGGCTGTATCCCACGGCGACGGCCATATAGCCGTCAAAGCGCTCCTTCGCCATCCGCCAGACGGCGCAGCGCAGCTCGTCCATATCCCGAAACACCGTGAATATCGGCGACGACGAGGCGCCGAGCTGCCGCCCCACCTCCCGCGCGGTCAGCGCGCTCTCTCCGTCGCGCCGGACTATCTCAAATGCGGCGGCAACGATCTCCTCCCTTGTGAACCTGGGTTTAGGCGGCATTATATCTGCCCTCCCTGCATCTTCATCGTTAAATAACTACAGTTTCAAAACAACCGTTATAATTATATGCCCGGCCTTGGATTTTGTCAAGCGTCCGAGGCAAAATAAAGAACCGGACGCTTCAGCGGCGTCCGGCCTGAAATAATCATCACTTATTATACCTGTAGAAGCCCTCGCCGGAGGACATGCCGAGCTTACCCTCGTCGATATACTTCTTTAGCATTTTGGACATGCCCTTGAAGTTATAGGGCGCAAGGAAGGACGGAAGCTTGACGTACATCTGGACGATGTTATAGGCGGTGGTGAGCCCTACGGTGTCGAGGATCTGGAACGGCCCCTTCGGCGCACCGGTGCCGAGCGTCCACGCCTTGTCGATGCTTTCCGGATCAGAGACGCCGTTGACATAGAGATCCATTCCGGAAAAGAGCAGCGGCACAAGCATGGAATTGAGCAGATAGCCGGATTTTTCCTTGCGCACGGGCAGCGGTATCATTCTTATCTGCCGCGCAAAATCCATGATCTGCTCAAAATATTTCGGATCGGTCTGCGATTGCGCCATGACCTCGGTCATGTTGTTCTTCCAGATGGAATTTGCGAAGTGCAGCGAGAGATATTTTTCCGGGCGTCCGGTGTATTTTGCAAATTTTGAAGGCAGAAGCGTGGAGGAGTTGGTGACGAGCACCGTCTTTTCGGGCATGAGCGGCGCGAGCTTCTTATAAAACGCTATCTTGTCGTCCACGTTCTCCGCCATCGATTCTATCACGAGGTCGGCGTCCTCGACCGCTTTAGCCATGTCCAGCTCCAGCTTTATCCCGCTGTAGGCCGCCTCCGACCTTGCGAGGCAGGCGTCCTTATCGAACTCGTCATATTCGGCGATGCCTCTCGCCCAGCTCGCCGGGGTCTGTCCCTCCGGCGTCGCCATTTTGTTTATCGTCTCTGCGTAGACCTCCCTGAGGTGATCCAGCTTCGGCTGGGTGCGGGTGATGCTTCCCTCGCTGCGCAGCCAAACGGTGACGTCAAAGCCGCAGTACGCCGCCTGATAGGCGATTTGGCTTCCGAGCACTCCGCCGCCTGCAACAACAACCTTTTTCATTTGCTTGCTCCTCCTGTTTTTCGCGTTTTTCGCGATAACATTATTATATTGTATTAATTCTATCACGGAGCGCGCAGATAGTCAACGCCGCGCAAGGACAAAAAGCCGCGTTTTCGCCGGCTTTGCATGTTTTTGGGCTCTGCGCGCGTTTTGCCGCGCTCATCCTCTGCCCGGCTTTTTCGCACGACGTCGCAGACGCGCGGACAAAAATAATATTCGAATATTGGCTTTTGCTTTCGTTTTGTGAAGATCATATTGCGTTATTTCAGTTTTTATGCTATAATTCCAACATAAGAGAGGAAGTGATCATTTGGATTATCTGTTTTCTTACGATAAGCTCTGGCACCGCCTGATCGACCTGAAGCTGAAAAAAAAGGATCTCCAGCAGCGTGCCAGTCTCAGCTCCGCCGTGATAGCCAAGATGGGGCGCGGGGAATCCGTCAACCTTGAGACCATAGCGAAGATATGCATGGCGCTGCACTGCGGCATTGCGGACATTGTGGACTTTATCCCGACCGGAGGTGCGAGCGGTGCCTAACTTCACCAAGCAGGCAATCAAGGCCTCCTTCCTCAAGCTGCTCGCCGAGCAGCCGCTGAATAAGATAAGCGTGCGCAACATCGTGGAGGACTGCGGCATCAACCGCAACTCCTTCTATTATCACTTTCAGGATATCCCCGCCCTTGTCCACGAGATAATCACAGACGAGGTAAACGACCTTATCCAGAAATATCCGGAGATTTCCTCGCTCGACGAGTGCGTCAGCGTCGCGTTCCACTTCGCGCAGGAGAACCGCAAGGTCGTCATGCACATATACAACTCCGTGGGCCGAGACCTCTACGAAAAATCGATGATGACGCTTTGCGAATACGTTGTTACCAACTATCTTGACACCGTTTTCGGCCCCGGCGCCGTGCCGGAGCGCGACCGCACCGCAATAATCCGCTTCTTCAAGTGCGAGCTTTACGGGCTGTTCTCCGAGTGGATTGCCGGGGGAATGAAGGACGACACCATCAGCGATATCCACCGCCTCTCCGAGCTGTGCCGCGGCCTCTCCGACGAGCTTATCAGACGCTCGCTTTCGGACGGTTCGTGAGCCTGAAGCCGCCTGCAATAATAAAAATCAAGCCCGCTCTGCGTGTGCAGGGCGGGCTTTTGTCCTTGCATAAGAAGCACTCGAACACGCCGCGCGGACGGTGAGGAAGGGCGCGGAACAAATCGCTGCGCCCCTTTATCCGCACGCCGGGGAGATAAGCTCCCGGCCGTCTCCGTGCCGTCCGGACAGCCGTAGACGAGGCGGGTGAACGCGGGCATGGTGAGCTCCGCGTCGTATCCCGCGGTTTCCGGAAGCTTTTTCGCCTCTCCGCGCCTCTCCCCCAACTCCACCGGCCACACGCCGCCGCGGCGCTCATGCTGCCGGCGCTCCAAAACACCTGCGACTACTTGTCGATATGGATACGCCCTTCACCGAGATGACCCATGAGGATGCCATCCGCTTCGGCGCGCGGCTGCGCAGCAGGCCCATCCTGATAACCGAAAACGGCTGTTGCTCAGGCAACGACCGGCTGCGTATCGTATATATGGCGGAACGCCTCAGCGCCGTCGCCGGGGCGATAGCGGACGGGGCGGATATCGTCCCACCTCCACCGGTTTGCCATCGACAACTACGAATGTGGCTCCTATCCCCCGCACCTCGGGCTTGTCAGCATGGATCGGACGGCCTTTGCGCATACCCCGAAGCCGAGCGCGCTGTTTTATCGCGACGTCATCCGGCGCCATCTATCCGAGCTGCCCTCGCGTCGTCTATCCAACCTGTAAATTTGACGCAAACCGACGCATTATGAGCAAAACTGATAGTCAAAACCGCCAAATATCAAAAGCTGTCATTTTTACGCTTGACATCGGTCACATCCCGGTCTATAATAATTACCAGACATAAACCTTAAAATCGGTACAGAGATACCGGCAAGGGAACGAATACGGGGACTGGTCTGCGTGCGCGTGGACTTTAAGTGTGCGGTATTATGCCTTGTCGGAGTCGACAGGGCTTTTTTTATGGTGAAATGTAAAATGAAAGGAATGGTCTTACAAATGAAACTTGCTTTCGACGTAGAATCCAAACCCCGTTTCGGCCAGCTCGTCATCTTCGCATTCCAGCAGATGCTCGCCGTTTTGGCAGCGACCATCGCCGTCCCGATGATCATCGGCAACGGCCTCACCCCGTCCGCCGCGATGTTCGGCGCAGGCGTCGGCACCCTTGTCTATCTGCTGTTCACCAAAAGAAAGAGTCCCGTTTTCCTCAGCTCCTCCTTCGCGTTCATCAACTCGATGTTCGCGGCCTTTGCGGGCGGCGTGTCCATGTCACTCGGCTGGCTCGGACTCATCATCGGCGCCTCCTTCGCCGGTCTTGTGTATGTCGTCATCGCCATTATCGTCAAGCTTGTCGGCGTCAACTGGATAAACAGGCTCATGCCCGCCGTCGTCATCGGCCCGACCGTCGCCATCATTGGACTTTCACTTGCCGGAAACGCCATCGGCGACCTGCTCAAGGGCGACGTCAGCGTCCTTGAGGGCGAGGCCTCCGTCATGCTCGCCTCCCCATATGTCGCGCTTATCTGCGGCCTTGTGACACTCGCTGTTACCATGCTCTGCTCCACCTACGGCAAAAAGACCCTCAGGCTCATCCCGTTCATCATCGGCATCCTCGCGGGCTATGCCGTGGCCGCCATATTCACCGTCATCGGCAACACCGCCGGTATAGACGCCTTCAAAATTATCGATTTCAGCGTTTTCACGAGGTACATGCTTCCCAACGGCTCCGTCACCTTCAGAACCTTCCTTGACCTGCCCGCGTTCACCTTTGTCGGCGCAATCGACGGCCTGAGCGAGCTCAATTGGTCCTATGTCCTCACCATCTTCGTCGCCTATGTGCCGGTTGCCTTTGTGGTTTTCGCCGAGCACATTGCCGACCACAAGAACCTCTCCACAATTATCGACCGTGATCTGCTCAAGGAGCCGGGGCTCTCCCGCACCCTCCTCGGCGACGGCGTAGGCTCCATTGCCGGAGCGTTCTTCGGCGGCTGCCCGAACACCACCTACGGCGAGTCCATCGCCTGCGTGGCCATCACCGGCAACGCCTCCGCGCTCACCATCCTTGCCACCGCGTTCGGCTGCATCCTTTTCGCCTTTGTCACTCCGCTTGTCGCGTTCATCGATTCCATTCCCGCCTGCGTGATGGGCGGCGTCTGCATCGCGCTCTATGGCTTCATCTCCGTCTCCGGTCTGAAAATGCTCCAAAAGGTGGATCTTGGCAAGAACCGCAACCTCTTCGTCGCCTCCACCATCCTCATCGCCGGTATCGGTGGCCTGACCCTCACCTTTGGCGCAGTCACGCTGACCTCCATCGCCACCGCGCTCATCCTCGGAATCCTTGCAAACCTCATGCTCTCCAAGGAAAAGGATGAGGACAGGACGGAGGAAAAATAACCCGTTAACCTGCACTACCTGCACTACCTGCACTATACAAAAAAGGACCGCGGCGTTCGTTGAAGGCCCCGCGGTCCTTTTTGACGCTATGCGCTTCAGCCGTGAAGCTCACGGAGCAGCTTCACCGCGCCGTTTATGTAGTGCTGGTCGGAATTATCCACAAGCGGATAGAGCCACATGGCGCCGAACATCCACACCTCGTAGCCGCCGCGGCAGATCTGATCCTGCGACGGGAAATACTCCATCGAGCCGTTGGCGTTGCTCAGCGAGAGGGTGTACGCAAACGGGCTGTACTGCCCGATGCGCAGCGTGATGCCCGAGAAGGTCTCAAAAGGTATCGGCAGGAACGCAACCCCGCCGACCGACACGACCGACTGCCTTATCTCGAACGCCTCCGGGCAGCTATCTCCGCGTTCGAGCGCCGCAAGTCTCTCTTGCAGCAGCTTGTATTCGGTATCCCAGAGGCCGCTGAGACGCTTTGGATCGCCAAGCTCCTCACGGCGTGCGAGCAGCTCCTCCCTTGTCTGCGCAGGCTTGTGCGGAAGCGCAACGATGCCCGTCACGGTGCGCACCTCGCAGTCGGAGCGCCATTCGCGTATGGAGCGCCACGCCCTCACCGCGTCTATCGCCGCGCGTCCGCCAAGCTCCATCGCCATTTCAATGTCGCCGCCGGTGCGGCCGTTGGGCAGGCGCGGCCCGCAATCGCCCTCACAGCCGTTGAAAAACGCCGTAACGCCGCCGGAGATTGCTTCAAGGCGGTCTATCGCGACACCGCACCAGTCGCGCGTTATCTCCCCGCCGCTTCCGGACGCAGTGTTGTGCGCGCCGTAGTGTATCATGTTGCCTATCGGCGCGCCGCCGGGCTCGCGGAAGGACACCACGGTCATGCGCGGGTCGTAGCTGCCAAACGGATTTTGGCCTAATGTGACGGTTCCGTCCTCCTCTATCTGGCGGCGGTTGACTCCGACGTCGCTGAGCGTTACACCGACGCCCAGCTGTGCCGGACGCAGGCTTTCCACCGCTGCCGCAGCCGCGCGCGCCGCGCATGTAACGAGCTTATGCTCGAGATAATCGTTATCCACCGGATAATTGCCGGGCATATGGTGCATCACGGGGCCGGAATGGGTGTGGGTCGCCGAGATGACGATGTTGTCATAAGGCACGCCGGACGCCTCGGACATGGCGCGGCGAATATCGCCCACCAACGGCTCGGCAATAAGTATGAGATCAGCAGAAGCCACAATCGCGCGGACGCCCTCATATTCAAAGGCGAAGGCGGTCAGATTGAGCCGGTCGTGTATCGACGTCGAGGGCCGCCCCGGAGCGTAGCCCTGAAGCACCGCGCCGACCTCCGGCGTTATATCCTCCCTGCCAACTCCCGCAAGAAATCCACTCATTATGATAATTCCTCCTCATATCGATAATTTTAAGTAAATTATACCCATATGCACCCGCCATGTCAATAAAAATTACGTACAAAACCATCAAATTAGTGATATAAAGCGCGCGTCCCGGATTGCCGCAAATGGCATTCGGGACGCGCGCTTACATATGCCTTCAGGCGCGCCGCCAGGTCGAGCGCGAGAACAGGACAAGTATCGGGAACAGCTCAAGCCTTCCGGCGAACATATCGAATATCAGCACCGCCTTGGAAAAGGCGCTGTATTCCGAGAAGTTGCCGATGGGGCCAACCGTTTCGAGACCGGGCCCGATGTTGTTGATGCAGGAGAGCACCGCGGAGAGATTGGTCGTCACCGAAAAGCCGTCGATCGATACTGCAAGGAAGCTAAGGCCGAGCATCGCGACATAGGCGCAGAGATAGGCGTTGGTGCGCGCTATGACCTCCTCGTCCACAATCTGTCCGTCCGCCTGAACAACCTCCACCTTCTGCGGGCGCAGCGTCCGGTGGATGCTGCGTCGCATCGCGCGGAACAGCAGCAGCACCCTTCCGCATTTAAAGCCGCCGCCGGTGCTGCCCGCGCACGCGCCGATCACCATCAGCAGCAGCAATATCGCCTTGGAAAAGCTGGGCCAGAGGTCAAAGTTGACCGTCGCAAAGCCGGTGGTTGTAATGATGCTGGAAACCTGAAAGGCGGCATGATGAAAGGAGGTGAAAAGGCTCGGATACATGCCGCGGATATTCAGCGTTATCAGCAGCGTGCTCGCCGCAATCACCCCAAGATACATGCGCAGCTCGCCGTTTTTCAGGACGCTTTTGACGTCGCCTATCAGCAGCAGGTAATAGCAGGTGAAGTTGACTCCGAAAAGCAGCATGAACACCGTGCAGACGCCCTGAATATACGGGCTGTAGCTCTCCATGCCGTCGTTTTTGATGCCGAAGCCGCCGGTGCCCGCCGTTCCGAGCGCAGTGCATATCGCATCAAAGAACGGCATACCGCCGAACAGCAGAAACAGCAGGTTGACGATGGTCAGCACAATGTAGAGGATATAGAGAATCAGCGCGGTCTGGCGCATTTTGGGCACAAGCTTGCCGACGTTCGGGCCGGTGCTCTCGGCGCGCATCAGATGGATGGTCGAGCCGCTCCGACCGCCTGCCGGAACTATCGCCAGCATGAACACCAGCACGCCCATTCCTCCCAGCCAGTGGCTGAAGCTGCGCCAATAGAGCAGTCCGCGCGGCAGCGCCTCGACGTCGGTGAGGATGGTTGCGCCCGTGGTGGTGAAGCCGGAGACCGTCTCGAAGAATGCGTCGATGAATTTCGGTATCGCGCCGGAAAGGCAAAACGGCAGGCACCCGGCGACGCTGAGCAGCAGCCAGCTCAGCGTCACGCAGACCATGCCCTCGCGGGCGTAAAAGCCCTTGTCCGGCTTGCGGCAGAGCAGTATCAGCCCGCACGCCACAGCCGCTATTATTATGATCGTATAGATGAACGACCTGCCCTCCGCGTCGTCGCCATCGGCAAAGCTGAGAATCATCGCAGGGAGCATGAACACGCCCTCTATCGCAAGGATAAGCGAGATATAATGCCCCATCATCTTATAATTCATGGCAATACCCCGTCATTCAAAGATATCGTTGAGCTGATAGACCGGCGTACCGCTCGAGGTGACGACGATTATGTAATCGCCGCTGCGGAATGTAGAGTCGCCGTTTGGAATGTCTATCCTGCCGCCGTGCGAGATGCTGGCGATAAGCACATTTTTGCGCAGCCGTATCTCCCTGAGCGGCTTGCCGCAGTTGAGCGTTTTTTCGTCCGCAATAAACTCCGTCGCCTCGGCGTGGCCGTCCGCAATGGAGTGAACCGAGAGCGCCGCGCCGGTCTGATTCTTCATCGCGCGGACATAGCGCAGGATCTGGTTGGCACACAGCGTTGTCGGGCAGATTACGCTCTGTATTGGCAGGCTGTGGATGATATCGTCGCTGTAAACATGGCTTATCTTTGTGATTATCTGCGGCACGCCGAGATTGACGCCATAGAGGGAGATCATCATGTTCAGCTCGTCCATGCCGGTGGCGGTGACGAGCGCGCCCACGCGGCGCAGTCCCTCGCTTTCAAGCAGCGACTTGCTGCTCGCGTCGCCATGGACGATGTCGAGGTTCGGCATCATCGTCGCCAGATGACGGCAGCGCTCGAAGTCCTTCTCGATGATGCGGACGTGTATCCCGCTCTTTTCAAGCTGACCGGCAAGATAGTAGCTCACACGGCCACCGCCCGCGACAAGCACCGTCTCCGCGCGGCGCGTGATTATGCCGAGGTTTTTGAGCAGCTCGGCAAGCGCGTTGGTGGGCGCTGTGACGAATATCCTGTCGTTCTCGTGCAGCACAAAGCTGCCGTCCGGGGCTATGGCTCTGCCGTCCCGCAGCACCAGACACACCAGCACTCTGCATTTGACTATGCCCTGCAGCTCGTTCAGCGGCACGTTGCACAGCTTGCTGTCCGCGCTTATCTTCAGCTCGACTATCTCTATCCTGCCGCGCGCAAAGCTCTCGCGCTTGAGAAAGCCCGGAAATTGCAGCAGGCGCGCCATCTCCTGCGCCGCCTGACGCTCCGGATTGATGGTGAGCGACAGCCCGAAGGCGTCTCGCAGAGCGTAAGCCTGATCCATATATTCGGGGTTGCGGATGCGCGCTATGGCATGGAGCTTAGGATTCATCCCGTGTGCAGTGGCACAGCAGAGCAGATTCACCTCGTCCGCGCCGGTCGTCGCAATCAGCAGGTCGGCGTCCTTGACTCCGGCGTGCCTGAGCATCGACATCGACGCGGCGTTGCCCTCAAAAACCATTACGTCGCACATCTCGACAGTAGACTCCAATATCTTCGGGTTTGAATCTATCAGCGTTATCTCGAAGCCCTCCGCGGCAAGCTGTCCCGCAAGCGTGGCTCCGACCTTACCGCTTCCCGCAATCAATATCTTCACGTCTTTTCCTCTTTTCTCTTGAAACTGCTTTTATATAATTATACCACTTGCAGCAAAAAAATCAACCTGTATACTGCGCTGGGACAGTTTTTGTTGCGGCGCATATCATAATATTGCGGTCCGGCCACTCCGGACGCGAAGCAATATGCGGTATCCGAAAGGAGAAAGATACAATGGCTACCTTCACCAATCAGGCGACGCTTTCGTATAACGGCGTCGTCACCAGCTCCAACGTGACCGTCGGCGAGCTGCTTGAGGCGGTCAAGCTCACCAAAACTGCGGTCACCGGCTCCTACCGTACCGGCGAAAACGTCGCTTACGTCGTCAGCGCCGTCAACTCCGGCACGGTCGAGCTCACCGGACTGACGCTCTCGGACGATCTCGGCGCTTACACCTTCAATTCGCGCTCTCTTGTCCCGCTGACATATGTCGCGGATTCCGTGAAATACTATGTCAACGGCACGCTACAGCCCGCGCCCACCGTTTCCGCCGGCCCTCCGCTGACCGTTTCCGGGCTGTCTATCCCGGCCGGCGGTAATGCGATCATCGTATACGAGGCGCGCCCGAACCAATTTGCGCCGCTCGGCTCCGAAAACACCGTCGTCAACACCGCGACGCTCTCCGGCGCTTCACTGACCTCCCCGCTGACCGGCTCAGAGACCATAGCCGCAGACGGCACGACCGAGCTTAACGTAAGCAAGGCTCTCTCGCCTGCGACAGTAACCGAGAACGCCCCGCTGACCTACACCTTCACCATCCAGAACACCGGGAACACCGCCGTCGCGGCGGGCAGCGACATCGTCCTCTCCGACACCTTCGACCCGGCGCTGAACATTTCCTCCGTCACCTTCAACGGCGCCGCGTGGGCCTCGCCCGCCAATTACGCCTATGACCGGTCCACCGGCGTTTTCTCCACTGTCGCCGGTCAGATCACAGTTCCCGCCGCCACCTATGCGCAGGATCCCGTCACCGGTGTCTGGAGCGTTACTCCCGGCGTCAGCACTCTTGTTATCACCGGCGTTATTTAGCGGGCGGCTTTGGACATACAATCCCGCAGCCATGCCCGCAGATGAAACCGTCGCCACGCGGCGGTTTTCTTATTATTGCTTGCGCGTCTAATCCGTTCCCGCTGCGCAAAACAGGCAACGGCATGATAGCTGGCGCACAGGGCGCGGGCATCGTCCTGATTGCCGGTATCCGGTTTGACTGCTCCGGCCGAAAAGCCGGCTTTCGCTTACAAGGGCTTCACCCATTATTTCAACAGCCCTTTGCGCGCTTCCGTTGCCTCCCTGCCGGACGGACGGCCGCGACCGGCATGCAGCCGTCTCCACCTGCCCCCGAAAAAAACGGGACTTGCGACGCCCGGCGCGCTTTTCGTCGGATTCTCCATGCCTCCCGCTCCGGAAATACCGTAGACGGCGCCTGCCCCCTTCCCATATATGCTTTTTTCCCGCCGACACACTTCAGCCTCTTTTCAATTTGCCGTTTTCAGGCTATAATAAAAGTGAGGACGCCCCCTCGCCGTGCCGGCAGAGAGGAAGCTTGTGTCCGGCGGGTCGTCATACAGGTCACGCTCCGCGCTGCGGACACGATTCGAAAATACAAAATGGCATCGCCGGAAAGGAGTATATCGTGAAAAAAATCATCACCATCGGGCGTGAATTCGGAAGCGGAGGCCGCGAGCTTGGACGGAGGCTTTCGGAGAAGCTGCACATCGCCTACTACGATCAGGAGATTATCACGGAAATTGCGAAAAGAACCGCCACATCGGAGGAATACGTGCGACAGATCTCGGAAAGCCGCCCCCTCATGTCCTTTCCCATACACGTCCGGCACAGCTTTTATCCCGTCCCCAATCCCGTATTCCAACAGAGCCTCGCCATCTATTCGGAGCAGCACAAGCTGCTGCGGGAGCTGGCCGAAAAATCAAGCTGCATCATTATCGGGCGCTGCGCGGACTATGTTTTACACGACGCACGGCCTTTCCGTATTTTCGTCTATGCGGATATCGAGAGCAAGCTGAAAAGATGCATGGAACGCAGGCGTGAGGACGAGGCCCTGAGCGAAGCGCAGATGAAGAAGCGGATAGCGGAGATTGACCGTAGCCGCGCAAAATACTACGAGTTTTTCAGCGAGCAGAGGTGGGGAGCAAAGGAAAACTACGACCTGCTCATAAACACGACGGGGGCCGACATAAAAAAGCTGTCTGACGCCCTTTGCGTATATCTGACGAACATGCTTGACCAGCAGTAGCCTCATGGCGGCGTTGCCCTCCGGAGATACGCGGCCTTCCGGAATCAGAGGAACGAGCTTATGAATATCTCCAGCCCTATGGCAATGAGGATGACGCCGCCGATTACCTCGGCGCGACTTGAAAACCGCGTGCCGAACCTTTTGCCGATGACAAGCCCGCCCATGCAGACGCCAAAAGTCACGGCCGCGATGACGAGTGAACATACCAGCGCCATAAGCCAATCGTATTCGGCTATGGTGAAGCCGACCGAGAGCGCATCGATTGAGGTCGCGATTCCCTGCACGAGCAGCGCGCCGATGCACAGCGCAGGCCTCTCGTGCTCGGGACATTTGCTGCGTATGCCGCCGATCAGCATCTTTCCGCCGATGCACAGCAGCAGGATCAGCGCTATCCACGGAATAAGCCTCTCGAACGCCTTGAAGCATTCCAGCAGCGTGTGTACGCACACCCAGCCGAGCATCGGCATCAGCGCCTGAAACGTGCCGAACACGCCCGCAATGACGCACATGCGCCCCGCTTTCATCCTCGGCTCGTTCAGACCGTTTGCAAGCGACACCGAAAACGCGTCCATCGCCAGCCCCACGCCGAGCAGCGCGCTGTTGAAGAAGAAAAGAAAGCTCCACCTCATAAATCCTATCTCCAAGCATAATAAAAAGGTATGGCGCGCCATACCCAAGCTCTGTTCATATATACAAAAACAGAGACTCCATGTACAGCGCTGCGTCTATACATGAGTCTCGCGATTTGAAGCAAGCCAGGGGTGCTCCCCGGTGTGTTGACTTGCTGCGCGCCGATGTGCGCGTTCGCTACTCCCCCACGGATTAAAAGCTATTATAGCAGATTCCCAACGCGTTGTCAACCCTTATTTTCGTCCGTTTCCGTCACTCCCTCCCCTCGGCAGCCGCAGGGGCAAATCTGTAAATTTCATAAATGTAACCCTTTACAAATAAGCTCTTTTGAGATATAATATCAATAGCATCCTGAAGCGTTATTGTTGAATCAAAAATGCCGGCTCCCGCAGCTCGACACACATGGAGGTATAACAGATGAAAACGCCCCAAAAGGAATATATGCCGCAGAGCTATCTGCTTCCGAGCGAGACCGCGCGTATGCTCTACGCCGGAGCGGCGCAGCGTCTGCCGATAATCGACTATCACTGCCACCTCTCGCCCAAGGCCATATATGAGGATCGGCCGTTTGACAATATAGGCGAGATATGGCTTGGCGGCGACCACTACAAGTGGCGGCTCATGCGCTCGTTCGGCATCGACGAATACTATGTCACGGGCGGCGCGGACTGGGAGGAAAAGCTTTACAAATACGCCGAGGCGCTCTGTACGGCGGCGGGAAATCCGCTGTATCACTGGACGCAGATGGAGCTGAAGATGTTCTTCGGCATCGACAAGCGCCTGACGCCGGACACTGCACGCGAAATCTGGAGGGAGAGCCTCGACTTTATCCGCGAAACGCAGCTCTCCCCGCGCAAGCTGATAACGATGTCCGACGTGCGCTATATTGCCACGACCGACGACCCTGCGGACAGCCTTGAATATCACCTGAGGCTGCGCGAGGACGGCTTCGGGACGGTCGTGGCGCCCTCGTTCCGTCCCGACGCGCTGCTATCCATCCGCGAGGACGGCTTTTCCGGCTACATCGCGCGGCTCTCGGCGGCATGCGGCTTTGAAATCGACGGCATTGCGGCGCTGCTCCGGGCGCTGGAGGCGCGACTGGATTTCTTCTGCTCCCTCGGCTGCCGGTTTGCGGATCTCGCTCCGATCGATTTTCCCAACGCCGTCGGAGACGAGAAGGAGGCAGATCGCATCTTTAAAAAGGCGCTCGCAGGCACGCCCGCAACCGACGGGGAATACCATCTCTTCGCAGGGCATCTGCTGGTAAGGCTTGGAGGAATGTTCAAGGCGCGCAACGTTGCGATGCAGCTACATCTCAGCTCCTTGCGCAACGTCAACTCCGGGCTGCTCGGGCTGCTTGGAAAGGACTGCGGCGCCGACTGCACGGGCGACGCCTCGCCGATAGCGGATATCGCGCGCGTTCTTGACGCGATAAACAGCGCAAGCGGTATGCCGAAAACGGTGATATACACCCTGAATCCGACGATGTACTACAAGCTCTACACGGCCTGCAACAGCTTCCCGAACGTGGTGTGCGGCTCGGCGTGGTGGTTCTGCGACCACAAGCGCGGCATAACCGAACAGATAAACACGGCGGCGGAGACGGGACATCTGGGCGTATCCTTCGGTATGCTGACGGACAGCCGCAGCTTCCTCTCCTATGCGCGGCACGATTATTACAGGCGCGTGCTCTGCTCCATCGTTGCCGGCTGGATCGACGGCGGCGAATTTGAGGGCGGCAAATATGCCCGCAAGCTGATCGAGGACGTCTGCTACGGCAACCTCGACCGCTTCATAAACGCCCGCTGACGCACAAATACCAAAAAACGGGATCAGGCTTTCACCTGATCCCGTTTTTCATCCAAACAGATCCTTGAGCTTGTCGCGAAACGACTTGCGTTTTGTATAGTTGCGGTCGGTCGTAAGCTTGTCGAACTCGCGCAGCGCATCCTTCTGCCGGGTGTTCAGCGTCGTCGGAACCTCGATGTTGACCCTGACATACTGCTCGCCGCGGCCGCGGCCGTTGGTATATTTCACGCCGCGGTTGCGCAGACGGAACACCGTTCCCGGCTGCGTCCCCTCAGGCATGGTGTATTTCACGTTGCCGTCGATGGTCGGCACAGTCAGCTCGTCTCCCAGCGCCGCCTGCGTGAAGGTCACGGGGATGTCGCACCAGACGTCATAGCCGTCGCGCTCGAAGATCGGGTGCGGACGAACCGTCACGCTGATGATGAGATCCCCTGAGGGGCCTCCGTTAATGCCGTTGTCGCCCTCTCCTCTGACTGAAAACGCCTGTCCGTCGTCGATTCCGGCGGGAACGTCGATGGTTTTTTTGATGGTGCGGCGAACGCGTCCAAGCCCGTTGCAATCCTTGCACGGCTCCTTCACGATGCGGCCCTTGCCGCCGCACTTCGGGCACGCCTTGGTGGTCTGGATAATCCCCAGCGGCGTGCGCTGCGACACGCGAACCTGTCCGCTGCCCTTGCAGTCCGGACAGGTTTCCGGCGAGGTGCCAGCCGCCGCGCCGCTGCCGTGACAGGTGCGGCACTGCTCCAGACGCTGTATCGTTATCTCCTTTTGGCAGCCGTGCGCCGCCTCAAGGAAGTCTATCGCTATATTGTAACGCAGATCGCTGCCCTTGATAGGACCGCTCGGATTACGCGTCCTCGACGAGCCGCCGAAGCCGCCAAAGCCGCCGCCGAAAAAGTTCTCGAATATGTCGCCGATATCGTCGAAGCCGGCTGAGCCGCCAAAGCCGCCGAAGCCCGCTCCGCCGTTCCCCGCGTTGTACGAAGGATCGACGCCTGCGAAGCCGAACTGATCGTAGCGCGCGCGCTTCTCATGATCGGACAGAACCTCGTATGCCTCGCCGACCTCCTTGAATTTTTCCTCTGCGGTCTTGTCGTTCGGGTTGAGGTCCGGGTGATACTTTTTTGCAAGCGCGCGGTACGCTTTTTTTATCTCATCCTCGGTGCAGCCCTTTTGCAGCCCAAGCACCTCGTAGTAATCTCTCTTCTCAGGCAATTGGGTATCCTCCCATATAAGTAAATTGTGGCCCTGTATATTTATACATCAGCGTTAGGCGCCGGTTTTTCGCTGGCGCCTAACGCAGTTTTATTTATGCTGTTCTATCAGTCTACGTCCTTGTAGTCGGCGTCGACATACGGCTCGCCGTCGTCGGTGGTTCCCTGCTGACCCTGTTGTCCCGCATCCTGCGGAGCCTGCTGGGCCTGAGCCTGATAGATCTTCTCGGATACCTCGTAGAACTTCTTCTGGAGCTCGTCCTGCTTTGCCTTGATGGCGTCGATATCGGTGCCCTTGAGCGCCTCCTTGAGCGCGGAGATCTTGCCCTCAAGCTCATCCTTGTCGTTCGGTGTGAGCTTGTCGCCAAGGTCGGTGACGGTCTTCTCGGACTGATACACCATCTGATCCGCGGCGTTCCTCGCATCGATCTCCTCGCGGCGCTTCTTGTCCTCCTGAGCGAACTGCTCGGCCTCGCGGACAGCCTTTTCGACGTCCTCCTTGGACATGTTGGTGGAGGAGGTGATGGTCACGGTCTGCTCCTTGCCGGTGCCCTTATCCTTCGCGGAGACGTGGACAATACCGTTCTGGTCGATATCGAAGGTGACCTCGATCTGCGGCACACCGCGGGGAGCCAGAGCGATGCCGTCGAGATGGAACATGCCGAGGGTCTTGTTGTCGCGAGCCATCTCGCGCTCACCCTGGAGGATGTGAACCTCAACGGAGGTCTGGCCGTCCGCCGCGGTGGAGAACACCTGCGACTTCTTGGTCGGGATCGTGGTGTTGCGGTCGATGATCTTTGTGAATACTCCGCCGAGCGTCTCGATACCGAGGGACAGCGGCGTTACGTCGAGGAGCAGCAGTCCCTTGACGTCGCCGGTGAGAACGCCGCCCTGGAGAGCCGCGCCGATAGCGACGCACTCATCCGGGTTGATGCCCTTGAACGGCTCCTTGCCGGTGATGCTCTTGACGGCCTCCTGAACCGCCGGGATACGGGTGGAGCCGCCGACGAGGAGAACCTTGTCAAGCTCGGACGCCTTGAGGCCGGAGTCGGCAAGCGCCTGCTTCACGGGGCCCACGGTCGCCTCTACGAGGTCGGCGGTCAGCTCGTTGAACTTTGCTCTGGTGATGTTGACGTCGAGGTGCTTCGGGCCGGTGGCGTCGGCGGTGATGAACGGCAGGTTGACGTTCGCGGTGGTCATGCCGGAAAGCTCGATCTTGGCTTTCTCAGCGGCCTCCTTGAGTCTCTGCATGGCCATCTTGTCGTTGCGCAGGTCGATGCCGTTATCCTTCTTGAACTCGTCGGCGAGGTAGTTGATGATGCGCTCGTCGAAGTCGTCGCCGCCAAGACGGTTGTTGCCGGCGGTGGCGAGAACCTCCTGCACGCCGTCGCCCATCTCGATGATGGATACGGCGAAGGT
>CANNTZ010000033.1 GCA_947522735.1 uncultured Oscillospiraceae bacterium
GAGGTTTCTTGCCTCGTGTTTTTTCTTTTTACATCCCCTTAGCTGTCTTTAGCTGACTTTTTCAATGTGTTGCTTTATATTCGCGCCTGCCCTTGTCACCGTCTTTTTTCAGATTTTTTGAGCAGCCGACACGGTCTGACAGGCGCTCGGCGCTGCTCCTGCCCGTTGTTCATGCGCGCGGAAATGATACGTGTGGCCGCCATAGCGTGGGCCGACTCCCACATATGGGAGACTTGGTAGCTTTTTTAAACATATGGGCGCTTCTCCTGTTTATTAGTACGCTCAGATGCAGAGGAAGCCAACGCAAACGTCAGCGGACAAGGCCGGAAAGCAGCAGCGTTGCGGCGGTGCAGACCGTCGAGGTGGATGCGCCGAGGACAAGCTCGCGCAGTGTGTGGCGCCCCTGCCGCAGCCGTGCCCAGAATACCAGCGGTATCATCAGTGCAAGCAGCACATAGAAGCCGCCGAGATACCAGACGCACATCAATACCGGCCCGGCAACGCCGCAGGCATGGCCGCTTGCCTTGATCTTCAACACCTTATTGATGAACGCGAGCACCGCGCCGGAGGAAAAATAGGCGATGTACAGCGTCCAAAAGCCGTGAGACGCATGAAGCAGAGCGGCGCTGATTATACCGAGCGTATAGCCGAGAACGGCGGCGACAAACGCCATTTTGCGCTGTACTGCTCTGCCGCCCGCGCGCAGCCTTGGTATAATCAACTGGATCGGATAGGCGAGCAACGGGAGTATCGTGAGGTTGAACAGCGCGAGCAGATAATTTGTCAGGTTGCCGAATTGCTTTTGCGCGCCGAAGAACAGCATCGTTAGCGCACCAAAGGCGACGACAGGCGCAACGGTGATATATCCGACCGTTTTTGCCGCGGCAAGCGACAGGCGATCGAGGGTATCTCTAAATTTTTGATTCATTTATGGCTTCCTCCGTTTCAAGCATCAGAAAAACAGGCGGCGGCGTATCTCGTCGCGCAGATTTTTTCGGCGTTCGACGACAATTGCCATCAAACCGAGCAGCACGCAGGGGATAAGCGCGTAGGGCGACCATCTAAAGACGACGCCATCGCCGTTGTACAGCCGCAGCACAAGCTCGATGAGCACGACGAGGATGCCGGCTGAGAACAGCGTGCAGGCGGCGCGGGTGAGATAGTTCACGCGCTTTTTAGCGGTGAATACCAGCGCGAGCGCCGTTATGCAGACGGTCACGCAGAGCGTTATCGGAAGTCCGAGCGGCAAAAACCAGCTTCCGCCGGTCATTTTTTCAATTAGCAGCAGATAGAGCAGTACAATCAGGCAGTCGGACGAGAGCATCAGCGGCGAAAGGTATCGCTTGAAATAGAACGGCATGACAACCCAGACGAACAGCACCGCCAGCGCGCCAATCACGTAGGCCGACCAGCTTAGCGCCGCGTCGGGCAGCAGGTCGCAGATGATGGTGATGAACGCCGGGAAAAGCAGGACAAAGGTTGCGATGGAGGCGAAAAAGCGCCTGTCGATGTGCGAGGCGATGCGCTCGATCTGGCGCGGATAGGGATATTCCGCAGGCTCCTTGAACGGCGAACGCGGATTGAGGACCTCGGTGTGGCATAGCGGGCAGTATTTTTCGCTGTCTGCAAGCTCTACGCCGCAGTTTACGCAGTATGACATTGTAATCACCCTTTCATGGCTCCGGGAATCAGCGGCTCGCGCTGGTTGCTCTCGATTTTCACATGTATGCCGAGACGGACAAGATATCTGAAAAATTCGCGCTCGACGTCGGTCTCGCGTATGGTGCGGGTAAAGTTGAGCATGAGCTTGCCGTTATACGACACGGCGGCACAGACGACGCGGTTGCGCGAGAGCGGACCGAGGATAAAATCCATGCGCGTTACGTAGCGCGCCATCTCATCAGGCAGCTTTATCGCGCCGAGGTTGGATATGCTCGAGGAGGTTTTGCGGTCTCCGACGAGGTTGAAGGTCAGCTTCATCGCGATATTCTTGACGAACAGCGGCATTATACGCAGCACAGCGGACTTTTCGGTCTGGACGTTGGTGGTGATTTTTGCATTGAGCAGCTTTTCCGTCACCTCGGCGCCCATATGATGATGAACCGCCTTTAGTGTTTCGTCAAAGGTATAGCTGCCATAGCGCGGCTCAATACCGGGATTGACGTAGCTTGCGAAGTTGCGCAGCGTTTTGGTGGGATAAAATTTGCGCAGGTTTATCGGTACGCATATCTTGATGGGCTTCATGCGGCGCTCCGGCTTTATATGGCTGCGTTGGAGCCGGTCGATAGACAGGATGAGCACCGCGGTGAGGTATTCGGTCAGTGTCACGCCCTTTTCGTGCGCGCGGGAGAGAACCTCGTCCACTGGGATGATGCCGGTGATAATGTTGACGAAGTCGTCGTTCTCGTCGGTGCCGCGGATATAGAAGGAGTTTGGCTCGCGGCGGGAGCGCGTGACGTTTTTTGCGTATTTGAGATAGGCGTCCTCCAGCTCCTCCGGCTTTGGAGGCTCGTTGCAATCGAGTATGTCGCCCACACGCGGAATATCCGCGCCGTAGCGCAGCCGAAGATACTCCGCGACAAGTGTCTTGAGGAAGCACATGCCGCCGGTGCCGTCGGAGAGCACATGAAAAAACTCGACTGCAATTCGGCGGTTATAGTAGCGAACGCGGAACATAAAGCCGTCGTTTTCCCGCAGATCCATCCGGACGCAGGGGTTCGCGACGTCCTGCTGTATAGCCGGATAGCCGTCAAGGTGTTCGAGATAATACCAGAAAAGCCCGTGCCGCAGCCGCTGCGCGAAGGACGGAAACCGCGGCAGCGTGCAGGCGAGCGCCTGCTCGAGCACCACCGGATCGACCGGATCGCACAGCTCGGCGGAGACGCGGAACAGCGCCGTCCAGCGCCGCCGTTTCGCCGCCGGGTATATCTTGGCGGCGTTGTCAAGCTTCATCCATTTTTTGGCGTCTTTTTTCAAGCGGACGCACCTTCTTACTCAGCAGATTTGTCTTGGCCGCCGTAGAGCGCCGCCTTTATCATATCCAGCGCCTTCTGTGCCTCCGGCGTGCCGAAAATGGCATAGACGTGCCACATTCCCGGCTCTACGTAGAGCGTGTGCTCGCAGCCGTACTGTTCAAGGCGGGAGTCGAGCATCCGTGCGTCGTCCAGCAGCAGCTCATCGCCGCCCGCAATTATCAGAGAGGGAGGAAAGCCGGTGAAATCGCCGAAGAGGGGGGAGACCAACGGGTTCTGGGCGTCGTCCGGCGCGTAGGCCGCAGCAAAGCCGCGCAGCGACTGCTCCGAGAGCGTCGGGTCGCGGCGGTGGTTGGTGTCGTAGGTGGCGCCGCTGAAGGTGAGGTCGGTCCATGGCGAGAGCGCCGCCAGCGCTGCCGGGAAAGGCAGCCCCTCCTCGCGCAGCTTGAGGCACAGCGAGAAGATGAGCCCGCCTCCGGCGGATTCTCCGGCAAAGGAGATGTTCTCGGGACGGTTGCCGAGCCCAAGCAGATATTTATAGGCGCTCAGCGCATCCTCCAGCGCCGCGGGGAACGGGTGCTCCGGCGCGAGGCGGTAGGCCACGCAGAACACGCGCGCGCCAAGCTTTTCGGCAAGCACGCTGCCAAAGCCCGCGGAATAGTGGATATCTCCGGCGACATAGCCGCCGCCGTGGAGATAGAGCACTGTCTTTTCCGTATCCGGCGCGTCATTGGGCGTGACGAAGCAGGCAAGATAATTTTCAAATTTGACGGGCATGATAGTCACCCGCGACGAAAGCGCGTGAGCGCCCAGCGCGCCGAGCTTATCCTGCGCCGCGCGCTCGGCCTCAACGCTGAAGTTGGATACGATCGGCTTGATGAGCCGTAACTGCTCGCGGAGCAGCGTGCTGGTAATCCCCGGCATGGCAAGATCCTCCTGCAAGATTATACTAACTAATATTATACTTCGCAAAGCGCCGGAAAACAACAAGGGGATTGTTAATTTTTGCTTTCGGCAAGTTGATAAACGCCGTATTTTATGATATATTTATATCATGGAAGGCTGCACACTGAGGAATACGCTTTTATGGAGAGAACGACATGAAAAGAAAAAGAGCGCGGATAATAAGATGGATATCGCTTGTGTTGGCGCTGATGATGCTTTCGGCGGCGCTCGGCGGCTGTATGCCGGCCGGAAACGAGCTTGCGAGCAGTGTGGCGCAGGGGGTGAACGAGCTGCTGAGCTGGGCGCGGAGCACTGACGACGTTCACCGCGCCGACTGGACGGTTATGATGTACTTCTGCGGCTCCGATCTGGAATCGGCGTGGGGGCTTGCGAGCGAAAATCTCGCCGAGCTGTGCTCGGTCAGCGTACCATCGAACGTGAACGTGCTAATCGAGACCGGCGGCGCGAGCAGCTGGAGCAGTCCGTTCGTCAGCGAGTCCATTAACGGCCGGTATGAGGTGCGCTCAGGCGTGCTGCACCTTGTGGACAGGCAGCCCGCCTCAAACATGGGCGAGGCGCGCACGCTCGGCAGCTTTATCAAGTGGGGGCAGAGCCGCTATCCCGCGAAAAAATATATGCTGCTGCTGTGGGATCACGGCGGAGGCAGCGTCAGCGGCGTCTGCTTCGACGAGCTGAACTGGAACGATTCGCTCGACCTGAACGAGCTTTCCGACGCGCTCTCTGAGGCGCGCGAGCCGATAGAGCTAATCGGCTTTGACACCTGCCTGTCGGCGTCTCTGGAAATAGCGGCGACTGTGGCGCCATATGCAAAATACATGGTGGCGTCGGAGGAGATTGTCCCTGGACGCGGTTGGAGCTATGACGGCTTCGTCGGATATATCGCGGAAAATCCGGGCTGCGACGGCGAGGAGCTGGGACGGGTTATCTGCGACACATATTATAACAAATGCACCGTGACCAACGACGAGGATTTTATAACGCTCTCGCTGCTCAGGCTCGACAAAATAGACGAGCTGCTGAGGCGTTTTGAGGCCATGGCGCTCGAAATGACCGGCGTCACGGGCGATATCACCTCCTTCCGCTCGCTCTCGCAGGCGGTGGGACGCACCGAAAACTACGGCGGCAACAGCGACGCCGAGGGCTACACCAACATGATCGATCTCGGAGATCTTGTGGTCAACGCCAAAAGCGTCCTGCCGGAGACCGGCAGCGCACTGCTGAAGGCGCTGTTCGATACGGTTGCGTATCAGGTCAAGGGTGCAAACAGAATGGACGCCAACGGCATTTCGGTATATTATCCACTCTCGCGCGATTACTATGAGCTTGACAGGTACGCCGAGCTGTTCACCTTCGCAAACTATCTGCGATATTTTGAATATATTATCCCAAGCTGGGTTGCGCCGGATTGGGTGGACGACGAGACGGAGCAGACGGAGATATTCCCGGTGACGCAGAACGACGAATACAAGGTGGAATTTGAGACCTTTTTCACCGATTCAAACTACGTGCTGGAGGTGACCAACGGCGCGCAGGCGGTGGAGTCGGTGCAGTTCGCGCTGTATTATGTCGACTACGAATACAACGAGCACATGCTTCTCGGCTATGACAACGATCTCTTCCACGACTGGGAGCACATGATGTTCAGCGACAACATGCGCGGCGTGTGGCCCGCGATAAACGGGCTGTTCTGCTCACCAACGGTCGTTGCTGCGGCGGAGCGCTACAACATCTATTCCATCCCCATCATGCTCAACGGCGAGCAGACCAACCTGCGCGCGGCGTATATATGGAACGCCGACGGCACGGGCTACTTCAAGATACTCGGCGTCTGGGACGGTATCGATACGAGCACGGGGATGAGCGCGCGAGGTATGCGCAAGCTGGCGATGGGCGACGAGATTACGCCGATAATCCTCGGCATCAACCTGGAGACAGGCGAGGAGCAGTATTATTCATACGGCAGCTTCATCTACGAGGGCGAGGCGAACATCAGCGAGGAGGAGCTGGACGAGGGCGATTATGTCTATCATTTCATCGTGCGCGATATCTTTGGAAACACCTTTACCTCGGAGAGGGTGAACGTCAAGATAGACAGCGAAAACATCAGGATGTATACCGACTGACAGGAGAACGCGAAAATGGAATATTGCAGACGCATAACAAAGGGAGATATCGCCCGCTTCGACGAGATAAGGCATGAATACCTCTTCGGCGACGACGGGCTTATCATGGCGATGTACGAAAAATATCCGGAGGTCTACGGCGGCTACTTCATCGACGACACGATGGTGGGAGTCTGCTATGGCTGGCCGCGCAGCGAGCAGGTCGATAACGACGACTCCTTCACGCTGGATGGCATTGCGCTCATCGAGCCGTACAACAAATGCGGACGCGGCAGCAGGCTGCTGAAATTTTTTGTGGACGCCGCCAATTCGATCGGTTACGACTGCGTATCGGTTGGCTCTGCGGGCGGATACGTCGAACGATACTATCTCAAAAACGGCTTTCGCCCGATAGAGTTCAAGGTGATGGTCGAGGACGGTCCGACCTGCGTGCTACCGATAGGCTCGATGGGGGAATACGACGCACTTACCGAACGCCGCCGAGCCGAAATAACAGAGTCGGTCGGCGGGAATCACAGCTTTGTAGTCTTTGAAAAGCGGCGACATGACAACGACCGGAGCGTTGAGCCATGAGCTTTACACATCTTCATCTTCACACGGAATACAGTCTGCTTGACGGCGCGTGCCGCATCAAAAACATGTTCGAGCACGTCAGGGAGATAGGACAGGACTGCGCGGCGATAACAGACCACGGGGTCATGTTTGGCGTGGTCGATTTTTATAAACAGGCGAAAAAGGCAGGCGTCAAGCCGATAATCGGCTGCGAGGTATACGTCGCGACGCGCACGCGCTTCGACAAGGTTCACCGCGTGGACGGCAACTGGCACCTCGTGCTGCTCTGCGAGAACAACGAGGGGTATCAGAATCTCATCAAGCTCGTCTCCCGCGGCTTCACCGAGGGCTTTTACTCAAAGCCAAGGGTGGATAAGGAGCTGCTGCGGCAATACAGCGGGGGTCTTATCGCCATGTCGGCCTGCCTTTCCGGCGAGGTCGCGCGCAAGCTGCTCGATTCCGACTACGACGGCGCGAGGGCGGCGGCTCTGGAATATCGCGATATCTTTGGCAAGGACAACTTCTTTCTTGAGATACAGAACCACGGCATAGAGGAGCAGCAGCGCATATTGCCGCTGATAGCGCGGATATCCCGCGAGACGGGCATACCGCTCGTTGCGACCAACGACTGTCATTACACCCAAAAGGAGGACAGCCGCGCGCAGAACGTCCTCGTCTGCATCCAGACCAACCGCACCGTCGAGGACGGCAGCGATATGGAGTTCGCCACCGACGAGTTCTACATCAAAAGCGAGGACGAGATGCGGAGGGCGCTTCCCGCCTATCCCGAGGCGATTGATATCACCGGCAGGATTGCAGAACGCTGCAATGTCGAGTTTGAGTTCGGCGTGATAAAGCTCCCATATTTTCGCGCCGAGGACGCGCTTGAGGGCGAGAGCAACCGCGACTACTTCGAGCGGCTGTGTTACGAGGGGCTGCGCCGCCGCTACGGCGACGATCCGGGCGAGGCCATAGAAAAGCGGCTGCGATACGAGCTGGACGTCATCGCGAGGATGGGCTACGTGGATTACTACCTTATCGTCTACGACTTCATCAACTACGCGCGCAGGCATGGAATACCCGTTGGGCCGGGACGCGGCTCCGGCGCAGGCAGCATCGCCGCCTACTGCATCGGCATCACCGGCATCGACCCGATGAAATACAACCTTCTGTTTGAGCGCTTTCTCAATCCGGAGCGCGTGAGCATGCCTGACTTCGATATAGATTTCTGCTACGAGCGCCGGCAGGAGGTCATCGAATACGTCAACCGGCGCTACGGCTCCGACCACGTGGCTCAGATTGTCACCTTCGGAACGCTTGCGGCGCGGGCGGCGATACGCGACGTGGGCCGCGCAATGGCGATACCGTATCAAACGGTGGACCGAGTGGCAAAGCTGGTGCCGATGGAGCTGAAAATGACGCTCGAAAAGGCGCTGAAGGTCTCGCCAGATCTCAAGGCAGCCTGCGAGAGCGACCCTAAGATCAACGAGCTGATTGAAATGTCGCGCAAGCTCGAGGGTATGCCGCGGCATTCCTCCACGCATGCGGCGGGAGTAGTGATCTCGCGCGAGCCGGTTGACAGCTACGTCCCGGTGCTCAAAAACGACGAGGCGATAGTCACTCAATTCCCGATGACCACCATCGAGGAGCTGGGACTGCTCAAGATGGACTTTCTTGGGCTGCGCACGCTGACGGTAATCAGCGACGCCGAGAGGATGATACGCCGCAAGCAGCCGAATTTTTCGATGGACAACATCCCGATGGATGATCGCGGCGTTTTCGATATGCTATCGCAGGGGCTGGGACAGGGCGTGTTCCAGTTTGAATCCACCGGCATGAGAGGCGTGCTCTCCGGACTGAAGCCGGATTCGCTGGAGGATCTCATCGCCGTCATCTCGCTCTATCGCCCCGGGCCGATGGCCTCCATCGACACCTACATAGCCAACCGCCACGACCCCAGCCGCATCGTCTACAAGCACCCGCTGCTCGAACCGATACTCAAGGTCACCTACGGCTGCATGGTCTATCAGGAGCAGGTCATGCAGGTTTGTCAGGCGCTGGCGGGCTATTCCTACGGCCGCGCAGACCTCGTGCGCCGCGCAATGGCGAAGAAAAAGCACGATATCATGCAAAAGGAGCGCGAGGTGTTCATCCATGGCGCCACCGATGAAAACGGCGAAATTACCGTCCCCGGCGCCATGCGCAACGGCGTGCCGGAGCGGGTCGCGAACGAGATATTTGATGAGATGAGCGCCTTTGCCGATTACGCCTTCAACAAATCCCACGCCGCGGCCTACGCTGTCGTGGCCTATCAGACCGCCTATCTCAAGGCGCACCACTTCCGGGAATATATGGCAGCGCTGCTGACGAGCGTGCTGGACAGCAGCGCAAAGACTGCGGAATATATATCCGAGTGCAGAAAAAACGGCGTCGAGGTGCTTCCACCGGACGTCAACCGCAGCTACTCCGGCTTTACAGCCGAGGGGGACGGCATTCGCTTCGGGCTGCTCGCCGTGCGCAATCTCGGCCGCGGCTTTATCACAAGCCTGCTTGAGGAGCGCAAAAAAGGCGAGTTTGCAAGTCTGCCGGAGCTGTGCGAGCGGCTCTACGGCAAGGAGCTGAACCGGCGCACCGTCGAGGCTCTGATAAAGAGCGGCGCGCTGGACGGGCTTGGAGCAAACCGCGCGCAGATGCTCTACGGCTGGGAGGGGTTGAGCGAGGCGATAGATTCCGAGCGCCGCGGCAACGCGGAGGGGCAGACCAACCTGTTCGGATTTTCCGACGGCGGCGGCAGCGTGCGCGGCTACAGGTTCCCTCCAAAGGAGGAGTTTCCGCTCGAAGAGCTGCTGCGGATGGAAAAGGAGATGACGGGGCTTTACATCTCAGGGCACCCGTTAGAGCGCTATGCCGACTTCGCGAGGGCAATAGGCGCCGCGGATATTGCGGAATATCTGCCGGACAACGGCTACGACGAGGACGCGGGCGCCGCACAGATAAAGGAGCATCCCGGCGGCGAGAACGTGCGCTTTGTTGCAATAATACAGGCAAAAAGCACCAAAACCACCAAAAACGGCGACATGATGGCGTTCGCCACCCTCGAGGATATGACCGGAGAGATCGAAGCGCTGCTGTTTCCGCGGGTCTATGAGGAGAGCCGGGCGGCGTTCATCGCGGGCAACGTCGTCGTGGTATACGGCAGAATATCCTCGCGCGAGGATGAGGCACCCAAGCTCATCTGCGACAGGCTGCGCCTTGCCGACGACTTCATAAATTCGCCCGGGGCGTTCACACAGCTTCAAAACGAGGACATGCAGCGGAGATACACGCAGCGCCGTCAATATCCGGAGCCGCCGGAGGCCGGATATATCCCCAAGCCCTCCCGGCAGCAGGAGCCGCGGCAGGCTGACGCCTCCGCGCGGAAAAGCGGCAGACGTCCCGGGCTGTACATAAAAGTGCCGTCGCAAAAAAGCCGACTGTTCGGGCGGATATCGAGCCTGCTCGCGGTGTTCGAGGGCGACACGCAGGTCTACATATTCTTTGAGGACGTCGGCAAGCTTGTGCTGGCGCCGCAAAAGCTGTGGACAACGCCAAACGGCGCGCTGATGGCGGAGCTGAAGCGCCAGCTTGGAGAAAAAAACGTCGCGCTGGTGGAGTAAAAACTGACCTGATGAGACAAAAATCCATAAAATGAGACGGTAATGACGTTGCGCCGCAAGGAGAAAAATACTATAATGTAGATTGATATAATGGATATCTAAGCGGCGGACGGCGTTTTTTGCTGCGGAAAGCCGCACAGTTGGAGGAATAGAAATGGATAATCAGGTAAAAGCTATCGGCGTGCTCACCAGCGGAGGAGACGCTCCCGGCATGAACGCCGCGGTGCGCGCCGTCACGAGAGCCGCGCTCTATAAGGGTATAAGGGTGTTTGGCATAAGAAAGGGCTACAGGGGCCTCATCGACCGCGACGCCATCGAGCTCAACGAGCGCAGCGTATCGGATATCATCCATCGCGGCGGCACATTTCTCTATACCGACCGCTGTCTCGAATTCAAGGAGGAGGCGGGGATACAAAAGGGTATGGCTTTCTGCAAGGAGCTTGGCATAGGGGGGCTGGTCGTGATAGGCGGCGACGGTTCTTTCCGCGGCGCGCGCGATCTCTCTGTCAGAGGCATCCCCTGCGTCGGCATTCCCGGCACCATCGATAACGATATCAGCTCCACCGAGTACACTCTCGGCTTTGATACCGCGATGAACACCGTTGTTGAGATGGTGGATCGCATCCGCGACACCTGTCAGTCCCACGACCGCTGCTCCGTCGTCGTTGTGATGGGCAACGGCGCGGGAGATATCGCACTCTGCACCGGCATTGCCTGCGGCGCGACCGCGGTGCTTATCCCCGAAAAGCCCTACGACATCCAGAAAGACGTTATCGACAGGATAAACGAGGTCAGAAGGGCCGGAAAGCACCACTTCATCATCATGGTTGCCGAGGGCATTGTCGAGAAGAAGGGCCGCGAGGAGAAAATCTACCGCTTTGCACAGGATCTTTCGCACGAGATCGAGGCAAAGACCGGGGTCGTCACCAGAACTACCGTCCTCGGACACGTTCAGCGCGGAGGCTCCCCGACGCTGCGCGACCGTGTGGTCGCGAGCCAGATGGGTTATCACGCCGTCGAGCTGCTCTCTCAGGGCATTGGCAACCGCGTCGTCGTCATGAAGGACGGCCGCGTAACCGATTTTGACATTCTCGAAGCACTCGGTATGCCGAAGACTTTTGACGAGAAGCTCTACGAGATTGCAAACACCATCTCTCTGTAAAACGGCAATATATAACGACAATGACCGCCCGGATCCTTTGAGTGATCCGGGCGGCCGTTTTTGTGGTGATGCCAAAGTCGTTACGATATCGCATATGCGCCGGGCGAGTAGCTCCACGCGCCGTCTTTAAGCCTTGCGGCGCAGTCGTTGTAAAACAAGGCGCCAAGCCCGCTGCGCCATTTTTGAATGTTGAAGGTGAAGCTCTTGCCGTCCGGCGCCACCTTGGAGGTGGCCGCGCTGATGAGAATGCCGTCGTTAAAGATGAGCTTGTCGCGGTCGATATAGCCCTCGTCGCACAGCTCGCTGTAGCTCAGCGAGAGCCATTCGCAGCCAAGCTCGCAGCCGGTCATATATACGAGCGCCTCGCGCTGCGCGTCGGTGAGGTTGGCCGCGCCGCTCAGATCGACCGAGACAACGCTGATATCATTGTTCAGTCCCGGATCGTCCTTGATTATGTCGCATATCGCCTGAAAATACAGCCCGGCCACGCCGTTGGAGCGCCCGGCCACGGTCAGCTTTTCCGGAGCGTCGAGCGTGGTGGGATAAATCGCCAGCACATATCCGGAGAAAAGGATGTCGACGAGCATACCGGCCTCGAGCTCGTCGGCCTTGAGCGCGCCGCCGTCCTCGCCGAAGATCGGGAGCTCGGAGACGGAAACGGAGCAGAGCTCGCCGTTTTCGGAGGCAATCAGCGCAAAGCCGCCTTTCAACTGCATTATCTCGCCGTGAAGCACCTGTCCGTCGTCGCTATGCGCGCTTTCGGACTGAGGCGGCGACGGCGGCGCGTTGAGCCTCGGCTGTATCACATTGTCGCCGCAGCCGGCGAAAAGACAGGGCAGCAGCGCAAGCACGGCTGCAAGACAGAGAACTTTAAAAAGCTTTTTCATGAACCGTATCCTCCCCGTTGAATTTTTATCCGTTTGTAATATAAGTGCGCGCAAGGGGGAAAAATACTGCGGTCAAGGCTGCAAGAAGCCTTGGCCGCGAAATTTTATCGAAAAGGAACGGCGAAGCAGACTCCTACTGGCGGCGCTCCGGCTCGTCGGACTCAGCCTCCTTTATGCGGCGATACATGTCCTGCATCTGCCGGTCAATCTCAGCTATCTTGTCGGCGCAGGCGAGCATCTCCTCGTTTATGCCCTGCGGAAGTGCCCACTTGTCCGCCTTGTATCGAATGTCGTGCTCCAGACTTGCCCAGAAATCCATCGCGATGGTGCGTATCTGTATCTCGGCCATGACATATTCCGTCCGGTCGGAGAGGTAGACGGGGACGCGGATATCCAGATGCAGTGAACGGTAGCCGTTGTAGTTTGGCGTCTTGATGTAGTCCTGCCGCTTGATGATTTCGAGATCCGTCTGCCGCTCCAGCATTTCGGCGACTCGGTAAACGTCCTCGATGTAGCTGCACACCACCCTGACGCCCGCGATGTCGTTGATGTGCCGCACCGCGGAGTCTATGGTGACGGGAAGCCCTTTTCGGCGCAGCTTTGCGGCAATGCTCTTCGGAGATTTCACCCTGCTCTCGATATGGTGTATGGGATTTCTCGCGTACAGCACGTTAAATTCGCTGTTCAAAACTTCAAATTTCAGCGTGAGCTGCCGGACCGCCGCCTCGTAGAGATTCCGCATGATGAGAAATTCGTGCGTGCTTCCAAAAAGCGCCGCGCTGTCTGTGCTTTTGTCCATTCCGCTTCCACCGTCCGTTCTGTCAATGTAGATTATGGGGCTATCTGAAGGTTGACAGGCTGCTTTTTACGATACGATTAACGAAGCGGACGACGGTGTCCTTGCCGTATTTGTCGTGTCCCTCCACCACAACGTGCATCAGCCCGTTGGAGAGGTGCGTATACAGCAGCTCAAGCTCCTCCTCTGTCGCCCTATGCAGCTCGTTGCGCCAGTAGGCGATACTCTTCTCTCTTGCAAGGTATATCATCCGTTGGATGACTGAGGAGGAGGAGTTGCCGAATATCAGAACGCGGCAGGCATTCTCATTTTTATCAACCATATCGTATATCGCTTCGATAAGCGCGGTCACGTCGAAGGAGCTGACCAGCTTGAGGGATTGCTCAAAGGCCTCAATCAGCTCGTTTTCTATGCTCTCCAGCAGCGCAAAGCAGTCGCTGTAGTGAGCATAGAAGGTGGCGCGATTGATTTCCGCCAGCTCACAGATCTCCTTGACGGTGATCCTGTTGACCGGCTTCTCTCTCATCAGCGTCAGCAGCGCTTCTTTCAGGACCTTCTGTGTGTATCTTTTTCGTGCGTCCAGCTTCTTCAATCTTGTCATCTCCGTCTCACAAAAAGTTCAAAAAGATAATCGGCGGTTTAATCGATTATGTCGTTTATCTTCCAGAACACGCCGCATTGATGGTTGCAACCGTATCCCACTCATAGTATACTATACTTGTGAAAAATAATCAACAGTTGTTGGCAAATATTAGAGGTGATACTTCATGTATAACAGATATTTAGTTACCGGGGCGACCGGATTTCTTGGACGGACCGTGGTCGCGCAGCTTTTGGAAAAGGGCGCGAGCGTGTCCGCGCTGACGCTCGAAAACGACCCTTTGGCCGGGAGCTTGCCGCAGGAGGTGCATGCCGTGGCGGGGAATGTCTGCGATGAGAGCTCGCTGGAGGCGTTTTTTGAGGGCGCAGACGGCGGAACCTGCGTTATCCACTGCGCCGGCATCGTTTCCGTCGCCTCCGATCCGGGCGAGAGGATATACCGGGTGAACGTGGGCGGAACGCGCAACATTCTGCGCAAATGCGTCGCTCACGGCGTCGGAAAGCTCGTTTACGTCAGCTCTGTCCATGCGCTCCCCGAAAAGCCCAAGGGCACTGAGATAAGCGAAAAGACCGTTATTCGGCCCGGAGCCGTCAAGGGGGACTACGCCAAAAGCAAGGCGATGGCGACGGTTCAGGTGCTGAACGCGGCGAAAGAGGGACTGAACGCCAGCATCGTCTTTCCCTCCGGCATCATCGGCCCGGGCGACACGATGAACGGAAGCATCACCAACATGCTGCGGTCGTTTTTAGCGGGAAAGCTTCCGCTGGCGATAAGAGGCGGCTACGACTTTGTGGACGTTCGCGACGTTGCCAAGGGCATTGCCGATTGCGCCGAAAGCGGCCTGCCGGGCAGGGGCTACATCCTCTCCGGGCACTACGCCACCATCCGCGACATTCTTGAAACCGTTAAAAAAACCGTCGGGCTTCGGTGGAGGGTGTCCTATCTGCCGGTTGCCCTTGCAAAGCTGGTGGCCCCGTTCTACGAAATTCACAGTCTGCGGAAAAGAAAGCCGCTTTACTTCACCCCGTATGCTGTGGCGGTTCTCGATTCCAACGGACTGTTCAGCCACAGGGCAGCGTCAGAGACGTTTGGCTATGCCCCGCGTTCGCTGCAAAGCACCCTGCACGATACGGTTCTCTGGCTCCAGCAGAACGTTTTAACGCCCGCCGCGGCGTAAGGATCGCGCAATAACCGCAATAAACCGTGTTTACGCAGCAACGAGACGACGCAAGCGCCGTGTATGAGCGCTTTCGTCGTCTCGTTCGTTTTTTGCCGGGGCGTCAGGCGATCGGCTCGAAATCGACCGCGCCGTGCTTGCACAGCGGACAGATGTAGTCATCCGGCAGCTCGCTGCCCTCGTAGATATAGCCGCATACCTTGCAGACGAAGCCCGTCTTGCCCTCGGTCTGCGGCTTTGGCTTGACGTGCTTTTGGTAATAGGTATAGGTCATGGTCTCGCGGTCGGAGATGACCCGCGCCTCGGTGATGTCGCAGATGAACATGCCGTGCGTGTCAAGATCGACATACTGCGCGACTTTCAGGGAGATGAACGAGTTGATGTATTTTGGCAGGAAGATCAGCCCGTTGTCGCTGCGCAGCGGCTTGCAGCCGGCAAATTTATCGACGTTCCTGCCGCTCTGGAAGCCGAAGGTCTCGAATACGCTGAAGGGCGCGTCGGTGCTCAGGCAGTTGACGTTCATGATACCGGTCTGCTTTATTATGTGGTGGGAGTAGTTCTGCTTGTTGATGACGACGGCGACACGGTTGGGCGTGTTCGTCACCTGCGTCACGGTATTCACGATAAGGCCGTTGTCTCTCTTTCCGTCGCCGGAGGTCACGACGTACAGGCCGTAGCCGATGTTGAACAGGGAGGTCAGGTCGTTTTTGTTCGCGGTGGAATCCTGCCGCGCCAGATAATCCTGACACAGCTCTCCCGCGAGCGCGTCAAGCTGCGCAAGATTGCCGCTGTCCGGCGAAGAGAGGATGCGCACGGCGGTTTTGGCAAAAATCAGCTCCGGGCAGTCCGCCAGCATTTCCCGCATAAGCTTTGCCGCAAGAGGCGACCATGAGCCGTTTTCTATCAGCGCCACGGTGCGGTTGCGGAAGCCGCGCTCCGTCAGATGATCGATAAAGTCCCGCATGTGCGGGAAAATTCCCGCGTTATAGGTTGTCGTCGCAAGCACGAGCTTGGGATAGCGGAAGGCGTCTGCGACCGCCTCGGACAGCTCACACCGGGAGAGATCGTGCAGCGCAAGCTCCGGGCATCCGTTTGCCCGCAGCATGTCGGCAAGCAGCTCCACGGCGCGCTTTGTGTTGCCGTAAACGGAGGAATATGCGATGGTAATGCCGTCGGTCTCCGGCTGATAGGAGGACCAGGTCTTGTAAAGTCCCAGGTAATAGCCGAGGTTTTCCGTCAAAATGGGGCCGTGCAGTGGGCATATCTTTTGGATATCCAGTCCCGCCGCCTTTTTCAGCAGCGCCTGCACCTGAACGCCGTATTTGCCGACAATGCCAATGTAATACCGCCGTGCCTCGTCTGTCCATTCCTCGTCCGCGTCCAGCGCGCCGAATTTGCCGAAGGCGTCTGCCGAAAAGAGTATACGCTCGCTGCTCTCGTAGCTGACGATGACCTCCGGCCAGTGCACCATAGGAGCCGTGACAAAGGTCAGCGTGTGCTGTCCGAGGGAGAGCGTGTCGTTTTCGTCGACAACGGCACGTTTATCCGGAAAGCCGGCCCCGAAGAACTGCTCCATCATCGTGAAAGCCTTTTCCGTTGCGACGACGCAGGCGTCCGGATAAGCCTTTTTGAAGCTTGCAATGTTGGCGGAGTGATCCGGCTCCATGTGCTGTACAACGAGGTAGTCCGGCTTCCGGCCCTCCAGCGCGCGTTCGAGATTGTCCAGCCATTCATGAGTAAAATGAGCGTCCACCGTGTCCATGACGGCGACCTGCTCGTCCAATATGACGTACGAGTTGTATGATACGCCGTTTGGTATGCCATACTGGCCCTCAAAAAGATCGGTCTCTCTGTCGTTCACTCCGACGTATTTTATCGCGTTTGATATTTCCATAATTCATCTCCGTTCCTGATTTGATTCATTGTTGTCCGTTTCCGCGGCGTCCGCCGCCAGCCTGCGCAGCCCCTGCAGGTCGGTCAGCCTTATGTGTCCGCGCCCTGCCTCGACAAGACCGTCCAGGGCAAAGCGTTTGAGCATCCGCGCCACCACCTCCCGCGCTGAGCCGAGATATTTCGCTATCTGCTCGTGCGTCATCCGCAGCTCGACTGTGCCCAGCCGGTCGTGCTCGCTCACCAGGAAACCGGCGAGCCGCCGGTCAAAGCCGTCAAAGAGTATCTGCTGCATCGTCCGCATGACGGCGGAAAAGCGCTCGGCGATAAGCTCGAACATGAAGCAGCGGACATAGACGTTCTCGCTTGTGAGCTGCGAGAACGCCGAGTAGCCGATAACCATCGCCACACAGGCGGTCTCGGCCGTCATAAAGGTGTCGAAGGTGATCTGGCGGATGAAGCAGGCGGCGGTGAAAACGCAGACGTCCCCGTCGTGCAGCCGGAACAGCGTCACCTCGCGCCCGTCGCGGGACAGGATGTGCGCCCGCAGCTCTCCGCTGATGAGCATCAGCATCCCCGGACAGTCGTCCATGCCGGGGCGAAAGATGTACGCGCCCTTTTTGTAGCTTCGGATGTATGCGTTGCTCTGCACAAGCCGCCTCTCCGCTGGCTCCAGATGCTCCCAGTAGGGGAGCATCTCCGGGTTTGCCCTGGCCTGTCCCATCTCTGTCCCTCCTTGACGGCCGGATGCTATGTTCTCGTTTTTGATTTATTTTTCGAGCACTCGTCCGTCTATAGAGACGACTGAGACCTGCCATGGGATGAATTTTTCGCTTTCCCGCAGCGCTTTTTTGGCCGCAGCCTCCAGGCCGCCGCAGCACGGAACCTCCATACGCAGGACGGTCAGGCTCTGGATTGCATTTACGCGAAGGATCTCCGCGAGCTTTTTCGAGTAGTCCACGCCGTCCAGCTTTGGGCAACCGATGAGGGTGATGCGTCCGCGCATATATTCCTCATGTACGCCCGTATAGGCGTATGCCGTGCAGTCCGCCGCGATAAGCAGCCGCGCGCCGTCAAAATAGGGTGCGTTAACCGGCACGAGCTTTATCTGACAGGGCCACTGCGCAAGCTGTGAGGGCCAGGGCGTGTGTCCCGGGATGGCGTCCGTCGGTCTGCCGGAGCTGCGGTTCAGCTTCACAGTCCGGTGTCCCGGACAGCCTGAGTGGCCGCGCGCGTCCCGCCGGTTTTTCATCACAGCCTGCTCGTCATAGGGCGCGGCCTCGCGCTCCTCAAAGGTGATGGCGCCGGTCGGGCAAACCGGCAGGCAGTCGCCCAGACCGTCGCAATAGTCCTCCCGCAGAAGCACCGCCTTGCCGTCCTCCATGCCAATTGCATTTTCGTGGCAGGCCTCGGCACAGGCGCCGCAGCCGTTGCATTTCTCCCGGTCTATCCGGATGATTTTTCTGAGCATTTTCTACCTCCGTTCGGTGTTTGTCATGTTCTGGCGCTTGGCGCTTTGCCTGAGCGGGGAAGCCGCAGCGCTTCGAATATCCTCCCGTTGTCTTTATTATACCATAATTCCGCGGCGCGCTTCGAGCGTTATTGTATGGCTTCCGTAGACCGGGAATTTATAAATATAAGTATAATAATAAACGGGTTTACAGGTTATATTCTATCTTAAAATACCATATTTCCGGCAAAAAGAATGTGACCGGATCACACAACGCCGACGGAGAACAGTCGTAGCTGCGGCCGTCAAGCAAGGCCGCAGGGATAAAAAACGGCAGGCGAAAAGCACCTGCCGTGGAAAAGAGCTCGTGGCGCGGCAGGGCTCTCACAGGAACCATTCGAGCGCGCCGGTCTTTTCGATCTTACGCGGGGGCGCGGCCGGATAACCGACAGCCGCCATGCCCCAGACAAGATGATCGGCGGGGATGTGCAGCTCGCTCAATACCGCGCGCACGCCCGGGCGGTCGCAGATGCCGGTGAGCTGGTTTATCCACACCGCCCCCAGCCCCGTCGCGGTGGCCGCAAGCAGCACGTTTTCCATCGCGCAGGAGCAGTTTTGCAGCGGCATACACGCGTCGCGCCCGTCCGAGGGTATTATCAGCGCGTCAGGATAGTAAAAATTATAATCCGCGTTGCCAAGCTCCGCCGCTATCGCCGCACGCAGCTTTTCCATCAGCGCCTTGTTTTGCAGCACGGTTATCCTGCGCGTCTGGCCGTTCATCGCCGTCGGCGCACTTCTTGCGGCTTCCGCGAGCACCGTGAGCTGCTCGCGATCAAGCTCGCGCTTCTCAAATCCTCGTATGCTGCGTCTCGTTTCGATGCATGTCAATGCGTCCATAAAACATCGTCCCTTCCTGTTTATATCAGCGGCGCCTTGCCGCATCGTTGCAGGTGTCTTTCACGGCGGCGTCGAACTCCGGAACGCCGTCCTCCGGCGCGCGTCCACCGTACCGCGCCGCGTCGTAGGTCGCCGCCGCGCGTGAGAACCGCTCCGAAAGATATTCGTCGCCAAGCTTGCCGGGGATCTCGTGGACGGTGTCGGCCCTGTCCGCGGGCGTGCCGCGCAGCGAGAGCGCCTCCAGCATCAGCCGGTAGCCCTCGCGGACGCGCTCGACGCCGGAAAGACCGTCGTAGCGCTTGAGCGAGCCGCGAAATTGCCGCCGCAGCGCCCGGATATTCTTCTTTTCGGCTGTGCCGCCGTACTGCGCGTCAAGCTCCTCCTCACTGTCGCTGAAAAGCCCCTCGTGGCTGTCGTCCTGTGCCGCAGCGCGTCCAAACAGCTCCGCAATGCGCGCCAACAGCCGCCTGAGCCATGCCGAGACGAAGCGGAACAGGCGCGGCCCAAGCTTGACTGCGAAGAATATCACTATCGCCGCGAAAAGCAGTATGGCTATCCATGTGCTGTCGTAGCCGCTCTCCTCCGCGGGAGGAAAAGCCGCAATATCAGAGCCGGCGCCCGGGAGGGCAGCGTCTCCGTCTGTTGAGGCGCCGAGGCTGCCGAGCCATTCAAGCAGCTTGACGGCGCCGCGGATGAGATAATATATGCAGCGCCAAAGCGCATAGAGAACCTTATCCGCAGCCCAGACTATCTGCACGCGGAAGATGTAGCCGACGAGCAGTATCGCCAGCGTGACGAGCACAAGCTTGAGGTTGTTCGTGCGCACTCGCATGGGCAGCGATATCTTGCGGCGGCGCGAAGCGAGCGCCTCAAGATTGCCCTGATTGAGCATCACCGCGGCGCAGGCGCAGACGATTATAAGGCAGATTATCATTGGCGAGCGGGTGAACGAAAGGCCGAAAAATCTGTGCAGCAGCGCCTCTGCGCCGATGGTGAGCGCATATAGCAAGCCAAGACCGGCAAGCTGCCCCAGCGTCAGCATGTCCTTGTAGTCCAGCCGCGCGCATGTCATGCAGCAGATAAAAGTAATAAGCGTCACCACGAACGCCGCTAATGCGGGCAGCGACGGGCCGTGCGGAATGCAGGAGGCGCAGGCGAGCCCGGACACAACGACGATATATCCGAACACGCGCAGAAGGCCCGCGGGGATGGGACGCCTATCCTTTTGTGCGGCGCGCTTCGCCACGGTGCGCGTCCACAGCGTCCCAAGCGCTACCGCAACGGCAAGCGACGCGATATGGCACCATATCCAGGCCGCCTGTGCAGGGGCGCGGAGCAACGACTCCGAGATTGTCAAAAAAGGCACGGCGAAGGCGCACTTTATCGCCATGCCCATCGCAAAATAGCCGTTCTGCATCCAGCGCTCCGGATCGAAGGGCTTAACGGTTTTCATCGTTTCGCGCCTCCCCTCTGTACAGGCAAAAATACGCGGCAATCGTCAGGGATCGGCTCGGACGGAATGCTCAGCGCGTAGATGGTCACGTTTATGCCATCCAGCGCCTTTGCCCGCGCAAAATCGTATACAAATCCGTCGAGGTAAGCCGTGACAACCGCGACGTCGGTGCTGTTCATCTCCGGCGCGTAAAGGGTAAGATAACTCTCAAAGTCGAGGCTGCTGGTCATGGCCATCCGCGCCAGCGTCCGGAACTGCTCCGTCACATGCCACTGTCCCCAGCTTTCTCCGGAGTCAAGACAGTCGTGTCCCTCCTTGCGGTCGGAATAATTCGCCATCAGTCGCACCGGCATGTTGCTCTCAAGCGTGTTTTCCAGCAGCGTCGCCGCCACGCGGATGCAATTCTCAATGCGCTCGCTCTCCACAACCTGAAATTTCTCGTAGCGTATCGACTGCATGTTCAGCACCACCGTCAGGCTTTGCCGGGTGGTGTATTCCTCGTTTTTCACCATCAGCCGCCCCTCCTTCGCGGAGGAGAGCCAGTGGATGCTCTTCATCGGGTCGCTGGGGGAATATTCGCGGACGCCGGAGATGCGGAACGGGTCGGTGACGAGCTGGCGGCGCACCACGGTGTCGCCCTGAAGATACCTTGACGAGATGAACATCCCGTCGAGATCGACAGTGCCGGGCAGCACAGTCACCGAGGTGTGGACGTCCACCGGCATCGAGCCGCAGCCGGAGCCGAACAGATCCGACGCGACGACGGTGATGCGGTCAACGCTGTAAACTCCGCGTTTTTCGCAGACGACGTTCCAGCTGCGCCGTATGCGTTTGTAGGCGCGCGCGTAGAAAAAGCTCGGCACATATCTCGCGTCGTGCGTGACCTCCGCCTGATTTCCGGCAAAGTTGAGCCAGCGGGAGGTGGTAATCTCGGTTTTGACCCACGGCACGGGCAGCCATTTATAGTTGGAAAGCTCCTCGTTCAGCTCTATGCGCTCGCCCTCGTAGACCTCGTCCTTCGAGAAGCTGCAATCGTAGCGCAGCTTTTTGAAGGCGAAGCGCCGGTAGACCACCGACTGGACGATATAGAGCGCAACGGCGACTATAATTATCGCAATTATCTCCATATCACGGCTCCGTCAGGCGTTCTCGGTCGGGACGGCGACCTTGGACAGGGTTTCGGCAACAATCTGCGCGCCTGCGTTGGCGCTGCGCAGCGCGGCGCCGCCCTTGGGAACTATTCTGTGCGAGAGGATGGCGGGCGCGACCGCCTTTACGTCGTCCGGCGTGACGAAATCGCGGCCTTCAAGCGCCGCGTAAGCCTGCGCGCCTCGCATCAGCGCAAGCGAGCCTCTTGGGCTGACGCCGACGCGGGCGTTTTGATGCTCGCGCGTCGCGTGGGTCACATCGACGATGTAGCCCTTGATGTCGTCCGAGACCGCTATCTCGCGGACGGCGCTCTGCATCTCACAGATGTCCTTGCCCGTCGCAACGGCTAAGAGGTCGTCGAGCGCCAAGCCGGAGCGACCGCGCGAGAGCATCTCGATCTCGCTTTCGCGTTCAAGATAGCCCATCGACAGCTTCATGAAGAAGCGGTCAAGCTGTGCCTCCGGCAGTGGGAATGTGCCCTGAGTCTCTATGGGATTCTGCGTCGCTATTACGAAATAAGGCTTATCCAGCCGATACGTGACAGAGTCCACAGTCACCGTCGCCTCCTCCATAGATTCCAGCAGGCTGGACTGGGTGCGCGGCGTGGCGCGGTTTATCTCGTCGGCAAGCAGGAGGTTGGTGAAGAGCGGACCGCGCCGGAAAGAGAACTCGCCGAGCTTCTGGTTGTAGAAGTTGATGCCGGTAAGATCCGAGGGCAACAGGTCGGGCGTGAACTGCACACGGGTGCAGACGATATCCACAGACCTCGCCAGCGCCTTTGCCAGCGTCGTTTTGCCGGTGCCGGGCATATCCTCGAGCAGCACGTGTCCGTTGCTCAAAAGCGCTGTCAGCACCATTTTCAGCACGCCGCGCTTGCCAACTATAACCTTTTCGATGTTATCGATTATCATCTCACCGCTTTTTCTTACGTCAACCGCGTTCAAAAGATCATCTCCCACTTTTTCTTCATGATTAATTGTAACACGTTATTTGCGCAAAATCAATCCGCATAATTTGTTTGATTTATACCGCTGATTATTCGGATTGTTCAGAGCAGTCGCGCGGCTCTGGTGGCGCGGCGGAACTCTCTTGGCGTCGTCAGCTTCTGCCGTCGGAACTCCCTGTCAAGGCTGCGCAGCGAGCCAAAGCCGCACCTTGCCGCTATCTCCTCCACGCTGAGCGTGCTGCCGGTCAGATATTCGCACGCCGTTTCGACGCGCAGGCGCAGGATATAGGAGTGATACGGGAGGCCGGTGGCGCGCTTGAAAAATTTGGAGAGATAGACATAATCGTATGCAAGCTGTGACGAAAGCTCGCCGAGGGTGGCCCCTGTGGAGAAATTTTCCTCGGCAAAGCTCAACATACGCGTCAGCAGCGTCTGCTTTTCGCTGACGTTTGCCGGGAGATATTCCGCGCCCGCATCAAATGTCCCGCATATGCTGTAGGCGTAAGCCTTTTGAAGATACCGGTTTGCGGCGCGCGGCGTGAACCGCTCGGAATATGCAAAGCTGCAATCGGCCGGAACGCAGCCGTTTCTAAGATTGTAATATTCGGAGACCAGCTCCGGCGAAAAGATGCACATGACATGCCTGCTGTGCGGATGCGGGCGGTAGGAGTGGACGCAGTAGGGGAAGATCAGCGCCGCCCGTCCCTTTGTAAGCAGATGTGCCCTTCCGTCAACCGTCACCTCCGCCGCGCCGTCAGTCGTCATGAAAAACTCGAACGATCTGTGTATGTGCGCGGGGAAATCCATATCGCACCCTTCGATGTAGAAAAACTCATCTGCCTTGCCGGAATGCTGAAGCTCAAAAAACAATGCCGTCCACCCTCCATTTGTCGCTTTCGAAAGACTATTTATGTCTTATATTTTACTATGAACAGTCTTGTATTGTCAACAAGAGATGGTACAATATAATCAGGATTTTGCAGGGAAGGGAATGAAATTATACGGTGAAAAGGGCGCTGATAGTTTACGGAGGCTGGGACGGCCACGATCCCAGAGGCGTGTCCGCGCTGTTTGAGCGGGTGCTGCGCGCGGAGGACTTTGAGGTGACGCTGTCGGACAGTCAGGAGATACTGCTTCGCGAGCTGTCCGGCTACGACCTGTTCATACCCATTTGGACCATGGGGGTCATAGCGCCGGAGGCGGAGAGGAGCGTTATGGCGGCGGTCGAAAACGGAATGGGTCTCGCAGGCTGTCACGGTGGCATGTGCGATGCGTTCCGTCAATCGACGGACTGGCAATTTATGACCGGTGCGCAATGGGTGGCTCATCCGGGCGGCGACGGCGTTAGGTATCGTGTGAACATCCGGCGCTCCTCGGATTCGGAGATCGTGCGCGGTATCGGCGACTTCGACGTCACGAGCGAGCAGTACTACATCCACGTCGACCCGGTGGTAAACGTGCTTGCCACCACGCGTTTCCCGGTGATCGACGGGCCGCACGCCGCAAACGGCGAGGTGGACGTGCCCGTGGTATACACCAAGCGCTGGGGCAGGGGACGCGTATTCTATAATTCGCTGGGGCACACGAGCAGGGTGTTCGAGACTCCGGAGGCGCTTGAAATAATGCGGCGCGGGTTCATCTGGGCTGCAAGAGGGGAGAAAACGGAATGAAAAGCATCGGAGTAGTCGGCTGTGGCAACATAAGCGGGATATATCTGAAAAATCTCACGGGCGTGTTCCGGAACGTGACGGTTCTTGCCTGCGGCGATCTTGACGCGGACAAGGCGCGGGAGGCCGCCGCAAAGCACGGGATTCCGCGGATATTGACGTTCGAGGAGATGCTCGCCTGTCCGGAGATCGATATCATTCTCAACATTACCACTCCGGGGCTGCATTACGGCGTCTCAAGGCGGGCGCTTGAGGCGGGCAAGAGCGTTTACAGTGAAAAGCCGCTCGCGATGACCTTTGCGCAGGGGCGGGAGCTGGTGGAGCTTGCCCGCGAAAAAGGGCTTTATCTCGGCTGCGCGCCAGACACCTTTCTCGGCGCGGGACTCTCCGCTGCCAGAGAGGCGATTAGCGCGGGGATGATAGGCAGGCCGTTCGCGGGGGCGGCGTTCATGATGTGTTCCGGCCACGAGAGCTGGCATCCGTCGCCTGAATTTTACTATAAAAAAGGCGGCGGGCCGCTGTTCGACATGGGGCCGTATTACATCACCGCGCTTGTCGAGCTGCTCGGACCGGTCGAGCGGGTTAGCGCGATAAATTCCCGCACCTACAGCGAACGCATCATCACCAGCCAGCCGAAGTACGGGCAGACGGTCGGCGTTGAGGTGGACACCCACTGCGCGGCGCTGCTGCATTTTGCAGACGGCGCGACCGTCACTCTTGTCACCAGCTTTGATGTGTGCAAACACAGTATGCCGGAGATGGAGCTTTACGGCACGCTTGGCAGTCTCCGTATCCCGGATCCTAACGGCTTTGGGGGCCCGGTGCTGTGCGCCTCTCGGGAGGAGGGCGAATACCGCCGGCTTCCGCTTATCAGCGCCTATTCCGGAAATTGCCGTGGGCTCGGTCTCGCAGAAATGGCGCTTGCGATGGAGGAGCGCCGCCGCTGCTTTGCCTGCGGCGAGCTTGGGCTGCATGTGCTTGAGGTGATGGAGGGTATACAGCGCAGCTCTGATGAGCGGCATGAGATAGCGATAGGCTCCCGTCCGCCGGCACCCGGCAGCTTTGATCGTACCGCGCCGTTCGGAGTTCTTCGCGTGGTGAAATGACGGTCGTGTTTCAGGCTGTCTCCTGTGCCGAAAGGTTTTTTGGGGACAGCCGTATACATTAATTTAATGTATACGTGTTGAATAATTTGGTGTAAAACAACGAAATTGCAAAAAGATGCAATAATCACTTGATTTTCATCCTGAAATGGTGTATCATATATCTCGCACCGAACAGAAAAATGGACGATTAGCTCAGCTGGTAGAGCATTCGCTTGACGTGCGAAGGGTCAGCGGTTCGATTCCGTTATCGTCCACCATACTTGAGAAATCCGAACTTGATTCCGATAGGGAATGGGTTCGGATTTCTTGTTTTTATCAAGGACATT
>CANNTZ010000034.1 GCA_947522735.1 uncultured Oscillospiraceae bacterium
CCTTTAGCTCAGTTGGTCAGAGCTCCCGGCTCATAACCGGTCGGTCCTAGGTTCGAGTCCTAGAAGGTCCACCATATTTTGATAGAAATTATACGGAGAAATACCCAAGTCTGGCTGAAGGGATTGGTCTTGAAAACCAACAGGGTGTAACAGCCGCGGGGGTTCGAATCCCTCTTTCTCCGCCATTTTTCTTATCGCGGAGTAGAGCAGTTGGTAGCTCGTCGGGCTCATAACCCGGAGGTCGTAGGTTCAAGTCCTTCCTCCGCAACCAAATCAGTTACCGTTGTTGATACAATATCAACAACGGTAATTTTTTATTTCCTGCTGCTCTTGAGGTGATTTTCCCGCAAAGCAAGGAATGTTCCGAACAATTTCGGTTATAAGAGCGTTATATATCCGCCATTTGCTGCGGCGAGAATGTGAACCGCTCAGGCTGACTAAAACGGCAATCGTTATAAGGTACAAACGATAAATTTTTATTCTCTATATAGAAACCCGTCGAAGGCTGCGATGCTGCTCCAAGCCTTAGGCGGGTTTTCTTTTGAATCCATGGGACAGAAGGGACAAAAAAGACAGCCAAAATACGGGCAGAACACCAACTTGCCAAGATGGAAAGCAGCAACTCCCCGTCGGCAGTGGCGGTGTCGATGGACTGCTCTTCAAAATAAACGCCGATACCCAGACCTTTCAGCTCTCGCACCGTTTCCAGAAGGGTCACGGTATTTCGGGAAAACCGGGATATAGATTTGGTGATGATGTGATCGATATTCCCTGAGCGGCAGTCGGCGAGCATCCGTTGGAATTTCTCCCGACCATCCTTGGTGCCGGTCTTGGCTTCGTCGGCATACACCCAAACATACTCCCAGCCGGAGTGGTGGCGGATATAAGTGCTGTAATGATCCACCTGCTCCGCCAAAGAGTGATGCATGGTGTCCTTTCCACAGGAAACTCTGGCATAGGCGGCGACTCTCTTCTTTGGCTGTAGTTGTGCCGGAGCGGATAGCTTTTCCGGAAACTTAACCCTTGTAACCTTTTTCTGCGGCAATGCTGTTCACCTCCAGTTCCCCGATGGGTGCGTGATATTTCTCTGCCGCTGCTAAGCTCAGGCGTTGGAAATCTTCTTGTGTAATGATGCCCTGAGCTTTCAAGGTGGCGGATACGCTTTTGCAGAGTTGAAAGTTTACTTTCGATGCGCATTCTGATTTTATCATCGTGTCACCTCCTTCAGAAACGACAGTATATTGCCGGTTCCGGGATTGTCAACGGCCGGTGGGCAGAGTTATCAGAAAGCTATTATTTGCAAAAGCTGTGGATGTCTTTGCGTGGCGTAGATAATTGAACTTGCAAAAGTAACGCAAGAAGGCAAGCAAGATTCAATTTCTTGTTTGCTTTCCTTAGGTCTGAATGAAATTATTTGACTTTGCACATAATATGTACTATAATGGTAGTGCAAGGAGGCGAACACTATGGATACAAACATGACCTTTCGTATAGATTCTGAGGTGAAGTCACAAATGAGTGCCCTCTGTAACCAGTTGGGCATGACCACTTCCACTGCCTTTAATATCTTCGCCAACGCTTTTGTGCGGGCAAAGGGGATGCCCTTCGCGGTTACGATCACGGATGAACCCCAAAAGATCTCCCGTGAAAAAATGCTGGCAGATACGGAGCGGCTGCTTGCTGAATTTGCTCCCGATTATAAGAGGATGGCAGAATGATCTGGATATCGGCAGAGGATGTGATCCTGATCCACAGCCGTGTCATAGAAGGCAGCGGCGGCTTGGATGGTCTCCGGGATCGGAACGGATTGGAGGCAGCCGTTTCTGCTCCAATGCAAACCTTTGACGGGCAGGAGCTCTATCCATCGGATATTGAAAAAATCGCTCGACTTGGCTTTGGCCTTGCGTCCAATCACGCTTTTGTGGACGGCAACAAGAGGATCGGCGCCATGATGACACAGCTCCTTCTGAAATGGAACGGTTATGATCTGACGCTTCGCTCCGGCGAGCTGGCAGATATGTTCATCGCAATTGCCGACGACACGGCAAAAGAAGATCTTCCGGATTGGCTTTACGCACATTTGCGTTAAGGCATTCTTCTGTCCATATCCGAAAATATTTCAAAAAAGTATTGACAATTTCCGCGTGGTGTGGTATGATAATGAGGCTCGATAAGGAGTATGCGCCATTAGCTCAGCTGGATAGAGCGTCTGGCTACGGACCAGAAGGCCGCGGGTTCGAATCCTACATGGCGCGCCACGAAAGCCCCCTCTTTTGCCTGTCAAGACAAGAGAGAGGGCTTTTGTACTTGCAAACGAAACCCGTCTGAAATAAAAAAACATATTCTGAACAGTGAACGGCGCGGTCGAGCAGGCTGCGCTCCCTCTGTTTTTGCATATATACTATACAGCGAAAGCGCGGAATACTCCGGGGCGCTCTCCGCTCTGTAAAAAGCCGTCAAAGCTGCATGAGGCGCGATTTGAGCCCGGCAGAGTGTTTCTGTATCGCAAAACAAAAATACCAAGGTGTGCTATGTCCATAGTACTTTCGTGCAACCCGCAAAAACGTTGCCGGAGCACAGCGGCTATTGCCTGCGAGGGTTGTGAGCCCTTGTGCTTCCCGGCGAGCTCGTTCGCCGTGCCCGCGGAGAAATCAGTCGCCGGAGATCCGGTTAAATATCCCGCCTGAGCGGAGGGCGAAATAAGCCTCCTTTTCGCCGTCTCAACCACAGGCGGGAAGTCGGCTTGAGCATATATCCTATATTTCCGCAACGAACTTGTGGAAACCGGGACCGACGCTTGAAATCGCTCCGTTAAAATCGACGTCTGCGGCGCAGCCAAACGGAACGTCCACGGTGAGGATGAGCCTGCCGTAGCGCTTGAGCCACTTGACGTGGATATCGCCGCGAACAGACGCTATCTTCGCCTCGGCAAAGGCCAGCCTTGACGGAATGTAGGGCTTGACGCTGAAGCGCTTCCAGCCCGGCTCGGTCGGGCGAACGCCGACAAGGTAGGCATAGAACCAGTAGCCCATGGCGCCGTACATCGGGTGGTTGTGCGAGTTCATGCCGCCGTTTTCCTTCATCTCAAAACGCTCCCATACGGTGGTTGCGCCGTTTTGCAGCATATAGCCCCACGACGGATATTCCTCGCGCGTCACAAGCGCCCACGCGGTGTCGATATAGCCGTATTCGGCGAGCATGTCCAGCAGGTAGCGGGTGCAGAGGTTGCCTGTGGTGACGCGCATTCCGGCGGCCTCGACCGCCTCGTTGAGCCGCCTTGCGGCAAGCTCGCGCCCCTCCCCCGGAAGGATGCCCAGCCACAGCGCAAACGCCTGACACGCCTGCGAGCCCGTGCCTGCGACGCCCGTTTCCGGATCCCACCATTTGGCGAGAAACGCTTTCTTTATCTCACGCGCACGCGCCTCCTGACGCTCCGCCTCCCCGTGTTCGCCGAGATACCGTGCCATTTTGGCGAGCAGGGTGCAGTTGTGATAGTGATAACCGGTGGACATCAGCGCGCCCGGCGTGACCGCGGAGCAGGCTCCGTCCTCGCCGATGCAGCAGTCGGCAGGAGCGGCCCAGTCGCCGTAATAGGAGTAATCGACTATGCCGCCGTGCTCTGCGGCGACTCCCGCAAGACAGTCGTTCCACGCCGCAAAATTGGGATAAAGCTCGCGGACAGTCTCGATATCTCCGTAGTGCATCAGATTTTGCAGCCCGGCGACGAGAAACGACGAGCAGACCGGGTCGGCCGGACGTCCTCCGAATACGAACGGCGCAGTGCAGGTGATAGAGCCGTCCTCATCCTGGCAGTCAACAATGTCGCGAAGTATCTTCGGGAACATCCTGCCGGTGTCAAAGTTGTAGGGCGTCTCCTCAAAACGCACCGTCGCGTCGTTCATCCAGCCCTGACGCTCGTCGCGCTGCGGACAATCGGTTAGGATGTGATGGATGTTGTCGCGCTCGGTTTGGAGGATTATTCGCTGGATGGCGTTCGCGAGCATACTGCCGCTCTCAAAGAAGCTTCCGCCGTCCACGTCGTTGTAGATCGACACCGCCTCAAGCATCGTCTCGTCCAGTCCGGGCAGACCCTCTACAGTAGCCCAGCGGAAGCCGTGATAGGTAAATCTCGGCGACCGGACGCACGCCTCGCCGTCGGTGATGTAGATATCGGTCTGCTCGGCACCACGCAGGTTGGCGGTGTGCAGCGCTTCCTCGCCATCCAGCTCCTCCGCGTGACGCAGGATTATCCTGTCGCCCGGCTCAAGCCCCGCCGGAACGGCAAGCTCCACCCAGCCTGCGATGTTCGTGCCGAAATCCACAAGATATTTTCCCCCGCCCATGTTTGTGACGGTTTTTGCGGGATAACGCTTCTGCTCTACTATGGGCTCTATTGAGGCGGGCGTCATCTTGCCGCCGGGAGCGCCTGCCGCGGCGGCACCGACAAAGCCGGCGCAGTCAAAGCCCGGGCAATCAAAGCCGTGCGGCTCAAGGCGCTCGTCAAAGTGCTCGCCGTTGAAGACGTCCGCATAGGTGACGCCGCCGCGTGCGCACTCCCAGCTCTCGTCGGTAAAAATCCACTCGACACCGCCGTCCTCATATTCCAGCATGAGCTGCGCGGAAAGCTGCGAGCGCCCCATGAATCTTGACGCGTCCTCGTGCAAGCCGTCTCTGAGCGAGCGGTCAAAGCTGTTATGCCGCCAGCCGTTCGCCACGACCACGCCGATGCAGTTGATGCCCTCGTCCACCAGTCCGTTTATCGGGATCGTGCTGTAATAGCAGCGGCGTGTAAAATCCGAAAACACCGGCTGGAGCAGCGACTCGCCGTATTCCGAGAGCTCTGCGGGCGAGCCGTTGACGCTGACGTACTGATAGCCTATGCCGCAGCAGAAGAGCACCGCGTTTTTGAGCCCCGGGCGCACCGTAAATTCACGCCGGAAGTATATCGCCGCCTTGCCGTAGTCCTTTTCCGAGGTAATCCAGCCCGCGCGCCAGTCCTCATAGAGCGGCGTTACGAACTCGCGCTCGGCGGTATCGCTGACGCGTCCCTCGTCGTCCCTGAGCGTGAGCTGCCAGCAGATACGCCGGCCCTGCGGAAGCCTTTCGCCTGCGTACTGCGCCTCCTGCATATCTCCGCAAACCCACCCGGAGCTCCAGAGAGCATGCTCCGGCTCAAGAAGCTCAAACACCCTGATGCTCCATGCGCTCTGCCTGCGCGCCGTGTCCGCATGCCTTGCCCCCCATGAAAACACCGGCTTTTCTGTGGCTATTACCGCCGCTCTTTCGCTTCCGCGGTCGGTTCTGAGCCTGACCGGGCAAAAGAAACCCATTTTATTTCCGCCTTTCTGTTTGCAATTTAACTCCCGGTCAGATATTACCACATACAGGCAAAAAAGTAAATAGGGATTTATGCGGCGATTCAAAAATTCTCCGCCGTTCAAGGCGCCGGCTCAGGCGTTGGCGAACACCCTGCGCTGCGGCTGCGACGCCGCGCTGTTAAAGCGCTTTAGCTGCATCCGCAGCCGGTCGGCGATCATCGCGATAAACTCGCTGTTGGTGGGCTTGCCGCGCCCGTTGTGGATGGTGTAGCCGAAATAGGAGTTCAGGGTATCGACGTCGCCGCGATCCCACGCGACCTCTATTGCGTGGCGTATTGCGCGCTCAACGCGGGACGAGGTGGTGGAATTGAGCTTTGCCACGGTGGGATACAGCAGCTTAGTAATGTGGTTTATCATCTCCGGATCGTCGACCGAGAGCAGTATTGACTGCCGCAGGTAGCCATAGCCCTTGATGTGCGCAGGCACGCCGATCTGGTGGATGATCTCCGTGACCATCAGCTCCGTATCGGGAGACTGCCGTTTTTCCTCGGCCTCCTGCCGCGGCGCTCTGCGTATCCCGAGCATTCGCGCTATTCTCGACGCCATCACGCCCGCGTCGAACGGCACCGGGAAGCAATACTCCGCTCCGGCGCTCAGCAGCTCGTTTATCAGGCTCTGGCGCTCGCCGGGCACCGTTACGAAGAATTTGCACTCCGATGCCTTTTCCCTTGCTATACGTATCACCTCCAGCGCGTCGATCCCGCTCAGGAACGCGTCGCAGAGCACGGCGTCCGGCCTTGCCGCACGCACCGTTTCAAGCAGCCTGCGTCCGCTCCGCGGAACCCTTTGCGCCGCGATGTCAAGCTTATCAAATTCCTTTTCCATTTCCCGGCAAAACGTCTCGTCGTCCGAGGCGATCATAACCATAACATGCGCGCCGTTTCTCATCATTTGTTCGCGTTCCACCTGTTTTTTCCCTCCGTTTTGTATTAGATTATCCATATTATACCATTTATTCAAATGAAATGCAATATCAAATTACATTTTTATCCATTTAATTTTTTACAAATATTTCCATTGGATCATGTGCAATCTGCAACAAAGCACTCCGTCCCTCCAGGTAATCCGGGCGGCTCCCGGACGCAACGGACGCGGGCGGCGGCTCAAATCCTCGTCCGGCCGCAAACCTGTTTGCGCGGTGCCGGAGTGACGCAAACAGGTTCATCACAATAAAAAAGCCTTCGCCGGAAAGGCAAACCCTTTCCGGCGAAGGCGCGTCAGCGTCTAAACAAGACGAGCTTGATAGAGCGCTCTTATTATGGTCCGAGTGAAGAGATTCGAACTCCCGACATCCTGCTCCCAAAGCAGGCGCGCTACCAGCTGCGCTACACCCGGATGTCTTTTAACAACTATATATTCTATCACAGATGAAAATATAATTGATGTACATTTTGTTAACAATCCGGCGGGCAAAAAGACGACAGACGCTTGACAAGCTACGTGCGGCATGGTAATATTTAGTTGAGCGGGCAACACTCCTGTCGGCGCCTGCTAATATGTAACATATTCAGATAGAAAGGTGTGTTGATGATGGGCTTTGATTACGGCTATTTCTCCGATATCCTGCGTGACACCGATATGGTGCTCGGCCCGATGAAGCTGCTGTTCAACGGGCTTACCTCGGCGATTGCAATGCTGTCCGGCCTGGCATCTTATATCCTGTTCGGGCTTGCGGTGATGATCATGGGGCAAAAGCTGCGGCTGCGCTACCCGTGGCTCTCGTGGATACCCTTTGCGAGCAGCTATGCGTTCGGCAAGATTGCCGAGACGCCCGACAAGCCGCGCAGAACCGGCGCCACGCTGCTTACGCTCAGGATACTGACTGCGGCTCTCGGACTGCTGGCTACGGTGTCTGCTGTGTTCACCGGGGTCTTTGCGGGGGTATATTATGCGGAGAACGGCTCCGGCTTTCCTGTCACGGTGGCGGTGTTCGCGGGCGTCACCCTGTTGCTGCTGCTCGGAATGGCTGGCGTCGCGATAGCCTACACGGTTATCTACTATATGGCGTTTTCCCGCATAACCAGGCTGTTTGCGGGCGAAAAATACCTCACCTATTTTCTGCTCGGCTTCATCCCTGTCTTTTTCGGGCTTTCCGTCGCAACGCCCGTCGTGCTGATGGTGTTATCTTCCAGAGAACCGGCTCCGGAGGCGTTTCCCTACGGCTTTGACCAGTTCGGCAATATCCACAGCAACGACCCTGAACAATAAATAATATCAAGGAGGAAGCGTTATGGATCCCAATTTTGCCACCGACCTTGAATGGCTGCTGGACGATATGTCCCAATATGCGTTCGGCCCCGATTATGAAAGAATATTTGCCCTCTATATTGCGTTTTTTGCCATAGCCCTCGGCGTCGCGCTGCTTTTCTGCATCGCAAGCTACGTTCTCAACGGCATCGCCCTGACGAAGATGGGCAAAAAGCGCGGCGTCGCGTACCCGTGGCTCGCGTGGATACCCTTTGCGGGCAAATACGCCTTCGGCAAGATCTCCGAGACGCCCGACAAGCCCCGTAAAACCGGCCTTGTCCTGCTGATACTTTCCATTGCTCAGTGCGTGAGCGGGCTAATCCTCGGTTTTGCCTCCGGGGGACTGATAAGCGTAGCCGTGAGACTGGACGACGGAGCCAGCGAAATGGATCTGATATTTCCGCTGATCATGCTTGCCGTCGGCTATCTTGCCGTTTTCGGCGTCGGGATAGCGCTGTCGATCATCTACTATATGGCGTTCTACCGCATAGCCAAGCTGTTCGGCGGCAGTCAGTATCTGACCTACTTCCTACTCGGCTTCATCCCGGTGTTCCTCGGGTTCAGCATTGCGTTGTATATAGCGCTGCTGGTGCTTTCCACCCGCGAGCCGGATGAGAGCAGCTTCCAGCCCCAGACGCCGGAGCAGATATGGCGCAACCCGCTGCCCGGCGAGCAGAACGACGAACCGCAGGCATAAATACTTTCCGATAACGCACAGCCGCCCGGACGCTTTCTCGCGTCCGGGCGGCGTTTGTTCACTCAAGGTCTATCCAATAGCGCTGGACGATGCGGCCGTCGCTCCCGTCGGGGATCTCGTTTTCGAGAGCTCCGCCGTTTTTGATAATGCTTTTGGCTGAGCCGGTGTTTTCGCGGTCGCAGGTCATCAGCACGCGGTCGAGGCCAAGCCTGCGGCACTCGTCGAGCGCCAGGCCGATCATCCTCGTCGCAATCCCGCGGCGGCGCTCTGAGGGACGCACGCCGTCTCCGATGTGGCCGCCGCAGCGCAGCAGCGAGTCGGTGAGATAGTGCCGGATGCTGACGGCGCCTACAAAGATATCGCGCTCCTCATCAAGACAGAAAAGGGTGGTTTCCGGCACAAGCGCGGGGTCGGTGTTGAGGTCGAGCAGGGCAAGATAGCTGTCGAAATCGTGCCAATCGTTTTTCCGGATGGCGTACGGGATTATCCTTTCGCCGGTCGCGCTCCATTCGTCCAGCATATCGGTGAGATGGCGGCGGTATTTCTCCTCCAGGCGCACCAGACGCAGTCTCGGCGTCTTTGGCGCGAGCAGCACCTGCGGCACGCGCTTGCCTATGCGGGTGATGATCTCATAGCTGACGGTGCCGGCAAGCTCCGCAAGCGTGTCCGCAGTCAGCTCCGCGCCGCCGTCGCGTCCGAACACCGTCGCGACATCGCCCTCGCGCACGCCGTCGATGCCGGTCACGTCCAGCATGAGCTGATCCATGCAAACCCTGCCGATAACCGGCGCGGGCTTGCCGCGGACAAGCATATGCGCCCTGCCGGAGAGACAGCGGAAATAGCCGTCGGCATAGCCTATTGCGGCTGTCGCGACGACGGTGGGCTTGTCGGTATAATAGGTGCGGCCGTAGCTGACCGGCTCGCCGGCCGGGATGGTCTTGACCATCGATATCACCGTGCGAAGCTGCATCGCCGGGCGGAAGCCAAGCTCCGGCAGAGGCTTGCCGGGGAATATGCCGTATTGGATGATGCCGGGGCGCACCATATCGAGATGAAATTCGGGATAGTAGAGCATGCCTGCGCTGTTGCAGCAATGGCGCAGCGCAAAGCGGATTCCTCGGCGCTCGAGCCTGTCAATAACGTCGTTGAACAGCTCGAACTGGCGCCGGGTGAAGCGTTTGGCATCCGGCGAGTCCTCGTCGGCGCTGGGAAAGTGCATGAATATGCCGGTTGCAGACAGGCCGGGCAGGCGGCAGGCGGCCTCGATGGCGTCGATATCGGCGGGCTCACCGTCCGAGCAGCGGAAGCCGATTCGTCCCATGCCGGTGTCGAGCTTGATATGTACGTCAAGCTCCACGCCGCGCCGCACAGCCTCGTCGGAGAGCATTTTCGCGTATTCGGCGGAATAGACCGTCTGGGTTATGCCGTCCTTATTCATCAGCGCCGCATATTCCGGCGGTGTGGTGCCAAGGATGAGTATCGGCCGTGAGACGCCGCATTTGCGCAGCGCTATCGCCTCCTCAAGGTTGGATACGCCGAACCAGTCGGCACCGCAGCGCTCGAAGATCGGCGCAACGGTATCCGCGCCGTGGCCGTAGGCATCCGCCTTGACGACCGCCAGCCACCCTGTGCCGCCAAGCATCGAGCGTATCAGCCGGGCGTTGTGCTCCAGCGCCTCGGCGTCGGTCTCGATCCATGTGCGGTGCAGGTACTGATCCTGCGGGATATTTTCTATGCTGTCAGTGGCATTCACGGTTATTCCCCCGTTCGTTCTTCATTCTCCGCTCCCTGCGGCGGCGCTGCGCGCCCAATATGAGTATATTCACGGCCACTGCGTTCAGTATCACAGACAGCGCCAGCAGCACTGTCGAGACCGGCGAATCAACATAGACCGCCAGCAGCACCGTCGGTATCAGCAGCGCCGTGCCGGTTATAAGCAGTATGACCGCAAGCTTCCTGGTGTTCATTCTTTTAGCTCCGTAAAGTTATTTGGAGGGTTAACTATATTATTATACCACTTCCCGGCGGCGAAAATGTAAATAAATAAAGAACAGACGCCGTCCTTGAACAACAAAGACGGCGCCGTCAGGTTCTCCCAACAGGAAAACAGGGCTTTATTCCGGAAAGCTATTGCCTTAATGGCGGCGCTTATTCGGTGCGCAGCGCCTCGACGGGATCCTTTCTGGCTGCGATGCCGGAGGGGATTAGTCCGGCTACGACGGTGAGCATCATGCTTATCAGCACGAGTATAACGCACGCCGCCGGCTCGAGCACAGCGTTTATCGCCGTTATTCCGCTGAGCGCGTGTATAATCAGACTGATGGGTATGCACAGCAGCAGCGATATGCCTATGCCCAGCAGGCCGGAGATGAGCCCGACGATAAAGGTCTCGGCGTTGAACACCATCGAAACGTCGTGCCTCGACGCGCCGATGGAGCGAAGTATGCCGATCTCCTTGGTGCGTTCAAGCACCGAAATATAGGTGATGACGCCTATCATAATGGAGGAAACCACCAGCGATATCGCTACGAAGGCGATGAGACCGTAGGATATTGCGTTGATGATGCTCTTGACGCCGGACATCATCAGCGCCACATAGTCGGTATAGGTTATCTGCTCGTCCTCTCCGGCGGTCTCGTTGTATTCGCCGATGATCCCGGCTATGTCGTCCTTGTCCTCAAAGGTTGCGGCATAGATGCTGATGGAGGACGGGGCGGCAAGGTCGAGCCGTCCGAGCTTTGCAAGATTGCTTTCGAGCGTCGCGCCGGAGACGGAGTCCGGCATGCAGATATCGTAATATCCGGCGAGCACCTCCGGATCGGTCTCGCTTCCGTACCGCGCGTCAAACGCCGCGGCGACCTTGGCGTCGCTCTCAGGCGAATCTCCGGACACCATGCCGGAGTAAAGCTCCTTCGCGGCCTTTTCGGCGACGGCGCGCACCGCCTCTCCAAGCTGCTCCGGCGTCAGGCGCGCGAGATAGGCGGTTATCGCCCCTGCGTCCATCGAGGTCGAGCGCTGCCAGTCGGCAAGCACATAGCCGAGCTGCTTTTCGGCCGAATCGAGCTGGGAGGTTATCTGCGCCGTCAGCCCTGCAAGCTCCTTTGCGTCCGGCGTGCGGACAATATCGTCTATCTGCTCCTGCGCCTTGGCGGCGTATTGATCCTTTATCAGCGTCTTGAGCTGTTCGGAGATCAGCCCGCGCAGCTCCTCGTCGGAATAGCCCTTGAGGTAGTCCCTCGCCTGTTCGGCGCTGAGGGAGTACGCAGAGCTGACGAGCGCCTCCATCTTCTCGCGCGTGTCGTAATTTGCCATATATTGCTCGAGCGTTTCGGCGACATATTCGTCGGACGGCGTGGAGACGAGCTTGGTATACAGCTCGCGCTTTCCGGCGTCGCTCAGCGAGGAAAAGTATTCCCTGACCTTTTCCGCCTTTTCTCCGCCGTCAGGCTCGCCGTCAACGTCCAGCTCGAACGGAAGTCCGGTCAGGATATCGCGGTTGGCGTTCTCGGGCTTCTGCTGCTCGATGAGCGCGGCGCTCTGCCGCGTCTGCTCGGATACGTATTCGGTCAGCAGGTTCGTATAGGCGAATACGCCTGTCAGCGCCGTCGAGGAGGCGTCGCCGTTCGGGCGGATTATGCCGACAATGTTCAGCTCATAGGCACTTTTGAGCAGGATATCTCTCACGCCGTCGTCGATTTCGCTCCAGACGCCGTCGGAATCGCCGTCGGCGTAAAGCTCCGGCGTGAGCAGCATCCGGAAGGAGGTTCCGCAGATCTCGTCATAATCGAGCGAGCGCTCGCTCACCTCAAACGGCTCCTGCTTCATCACGGCGCCCAGGATATCGGTTATCTCGTCGTCCGGGACCTTGCCGAGCGCGTAGAACGCGAGGTCGGAGACCTCATTGTCCCGGCTGACGACCATGACGACCTCGTTTGCCTTTTCGGGCCACCTGCCACAGACGAGGTCGTACTGTTCGAGTATCAGCTCGGACACCGGCTCGCCGTCCTTTCCGGGCAGGAGCTGCTGCCAGACGTCCATCCGCGCAAACGAGGACGACATTGAGGCATACATGCTGTCGCTGCCGCCCATGCCGCTGAACAGCGCGGTCATGTCGGTGCTGCGCCAGCCGCCGTCATATTCAACATAGGTTTTGATCGGAAGCTTGTAGTTATACTGAATGGAGGTGACGAGCTTATAAAGCTCCCCCTCGTCGCCCTCGGCCATGCGCTCCTCAAGATATTCCTTGAACGGTTCGAGGTCGTTTTGTATCGTTTCGGCGCTGAACACGGCGTTTAAAAGCTCATACATCCGCGAATCGGAATAGACGCGTCCGTCCTCCTCGCCGTGCTCCGCTTCCCCGTCGCGCTTCGTCCCGCTGAAGGCGGATATCAGCGAGTTCAGATCCTGCTGCTCGCTTTCGATGGTTATCGGATAGGACGACAGGGTGTCGCGCTGCACATCGTTGATGTATTTCTGCACGCCGGTGGAGAGCGCAAGGATCAGCGCGATGCCGATTATGCCGATGCTTCCGGCAAAGGAGGTGAGCAGCGTGCGCGCCCGCTTGGTCATCAGGTTGTTGAAGGAGAGCGAGAGCGCCGTGAAAAATCCCATCGAGCGGCGGCCCTTCCTGCCCTCTCGCTTTGCTGCGGCAAGGCTCCTTTCGGTCAGCGACTCCGCCTCCTCGCCGACGCAGGGCGCGGTATCGCCGGTGATCTCGCCGTCGAGCAGGCTGACGATACGGGTTGCATATTTTTCGGCAAGCTCCCGGTTGTGCGTGACCATGACGATTAGCTTATCCGCCGATATCTCGCGCAGTATGTCCATTATCTGCACGCTCGTCTCGGAATCAAGTGCGCCGGTCGGCTCGTCTGCGAGCAGGATATCCGGGTCGTTGACAAGGGCGCGGGCTATCGCGACGCGCTGCATCTGTCCGCCGGACATCTGATTCGGCTTCTTTTTGAGCTGGTCGCCAAGCCCCACCTTTTCCAGCGCCTGTATCGCGCGCCGGCGGCGCTCCGCCCGGGAAACGCCGGAGAGCGTCAGCGCCAGCTCGACGTTTGCGAGCACCGTCTGATGGGTGATGAGGTTATAGTTCTGGAAAACGAAGCCTATGGAGTGGTTGCGGTAGGTATCCCAGTCGGCGGCGCTGTATTGCTTTGTGGAGCGCCCGTTGATGACAAGATCACCGGAGGTATAGCGGTCAAGTCCTCCGATGATGTTGAGCATCGTCGTCTTGCCGCAGCCGGACGGCCCGAGGACGGCGACAAACTCGCTGTCCCGGAGGGTCAGACTGACGCCGCGGAGCGCACGTACCGTTGAGTCGCCCGCGACATAGTCCTTTACGATGTTTTTGAGCTGAAGCATAGCTATCCCCTTCATGCCTTTGTGTTTATCGATAACAATATTATCACACGTCCGTTGCCGCTTTATTGCCCGGATATTCCAATAAAATGATTTTATTGTGAACTTTTGTCCGCAAAAGCTTCCTCCTCTGAATATCCCTCCGCCGTCCGGGCGATAATCAGATTACGACAACAACTACGGGGTGGGATACATATGAAAAAAAAGCTTCTCGGACGCTTTGAAATCACGGCACTGCTGGCGCTGCTGCTGGTGCTCGCGGCGGCATTCGCAGGCTCCCTGACCTGCTTTGCGCGCGAATGCGCGGGCATCCGGGACAACACGCTGCGGCTGCACATCATCGCGAACTCGGACACGGACGAGGACCAGCGGCTGAAGCTGCTGGTGCGCGACGCGATACTTGAAAAATATTCCGCCATGCTGCGCGGCGGCAGCAAGGAGGAGGCCGAGCACAGCGTGGAGGCTCTGCTCGACGATATCGAGCGCACCGCGAACGAGACGCTGCGCGAAAACGGCGGCGGCTGCGCCAGGGCGGAGCTTGTGAGGATGTATTTTTCCGCGCGTGAATACGACGGACTGACACTTCCCGCGGGGATGTACGACGCGCTTCGGATACGCATCGGGAGCGCGGAGGGCAAAAACTGGTGGTGCGTGATGTTCCCGCCGCTCTGTCTGCCGGCGGCGACGAAGGACGCGGACTTCTCGGAGGAGCTGGTTAAGCGCTTCGGCGAGGAGGGGCTGGAGCTGCTGCGCTCGGCGAAAAAGCCGCGATACAAAGTGCGCCTTGCCATCGTCGAGCTTTTCTCGGGCGCTGGGCGTTGAGCGCCGCACTGTTGCATACCGGCGGAAAGTGTGCTATCATTTGGGTATAAGAGAGCGAGGGAAGCTTATGCCTGAAATGAAAATCATCGGCCACGTTGTGACCGGCTTTAGCGAGAAGTTCGGCGTCCCGCGCCAGAGCGGGCTGGTTGAAACAAAAGCGGCCATCGTCCTTGAACCGGAATACCGCAAGCCGGAGGCGTTCCGCGGCATCGAGGGCTATTCGCACCTGTGGGTGCTCTGGATGTTCTCGCAGACGGCGCGCGAGGACTGGTCGCCGACAGTGCGCCCGCCGAGGCTTGGCGGCAACAGGCGCGTCGGCGTGTTTGCAACGCGCTCGCCGTTTCGGCCAAATCCGATAGGGCTGTCGTCGGTCAAATTGGAGGGCCTTGAGCAGACGCGCGAATACGGGCCGGTGCTGCGCATATCCGGCGCGGACATGGTGGACGGCACGCCCGTGTTCGATATCAAGCCCTATCTCGCCTATACCGACAGCCACCCCGAGGCGCTTGGCGGCTTCACCGACGCCACCCCGCGCGCGGAGCTGACGGTCGTGCTGCCGGACAGGCTGCGCGAGGGGCTTTCCGAAAGCGACGCCGCGGAGCTGACCGCCATACTCGCGCACGATCCGCGCCCGTCCTATCAGCACGAGCCGGAGCGCGTATACGGCATGGATTACGGCGGGATATCGGTAAAATTCAGCGTTGACGGCAGCGTACTCACCGTTCGCGAGCTGAAGCCTTCCGGACGAATGCAGCAAAAGGCGGCGTTGAGGCGCACTATTATAGCGACCGGATGCGATTCGGATCAAAAAGATTTTAAGGAGAAGCGATAACATGAGAAGGACAGCCATCATCGCGGCCCTTGCCGCAGCACTCGCGCTTACGGTCATTTTTGCGGGCTGTGCCGGGGAAGGGCCGCAGCCGCGGTCGGGCGGCTCCGCGCAGACGCCCAACCCCGTCGTCGAATATGACGATGCGTCCGCCTTTGAGACGCTCGGCGTCTCTATCGACGCCCCTGAGGACGCCTCCGAGGCCGGCTACAGCATCATTGGCGGGGCGCTTGCGCAGGTGAAATTCACCCTTGACGGCAGCGAGTACACCTATCGCGCCCAAAAGACCGACGAGGACATCTCCGGCGTCTACGAGACCTTTGAGGACGGGCAGACCCATCTCGACGCAACCTTCAAGGACGGCTGCATCGGCATCGATATCAAATCGGTCAAGGACTCCGATGCGAAGCTCGCGACCTGGAGCGTGAACGGCATCAATTTCTCCCTCTATTCCGGGAGCGTTACGTTAGACGCCATCCAGAGCGCGGCGCTGACGCTTGCCGAAAAGCAGCTCTGAGAGCAGGGACAGTCAGATACGGCGTGAGGCAAACCAAGGCCCGGCGGCAGAAGCGATATCTGCCGCCGGGCCTTTGCATTGGATATTCAGCTTGCTCCGCAGATGAATTTGCTCAGCTTAGCGCAAATTGTCAACAGAATTTCGGTCCAGTGGCGGTGATAATAGTGTGATTGTAACAATTGTGCCACTGCCCTCCTGGGATTCTATCTTCATCCCCGCCTGGTCGCCAAAGATGAGCCGCAGCCGCATGTTGACGTTCATTATGCCGATGCCGCGGTTCTCGGGCATATAGTTCATTTCGAGCTGCCGCTGCAATGCCGCGAGCATCTCCGGGGACATTCCGGAGCCGTTGTCGGCAATTGCAATCACCAGCGCCTCGGTTTTGTCGCGGCGCTCGAGCCGGGTGGATATCCTTATCAGCTTGTCCTTGCGGCGGCTCTCGGCAAGCCCGTGCAGAATGCTGTTTTCGAGTATCGGCTGGAGCATGAAGCGCAGTATCTTCCGCTCGCGCGTCGCGGGGTCGATATCCCACTCGACATTGAACATGTTGCCGTTGCGGATCAGCTCGATCTGGAGATACTTTTCGGTCAGCGTCAGCTCCTCGCCGAGCGCGACAAGGTAATCGCGGGTGTTGAGGTTGCTGCGCAGGATATCGGACAGCAGCGAAATGACCTTTACCGAGTCGCTGTCGCCCTTCTGCTCGCGGATCATCGTGAAGCAGATCATCTGGAGGGTGTTCAGCAGAAAGTGCGGGTTGATCTGCGTTTGCAGCGCGACGGTCTGCGACTTTTTGAGCTCGATGAGCTTCTGCGCAAACTCCGTCTCGATGCTCTGGCTCTTGCTGGTGATATCGATGATGTTGCGGTGGATATCCGCTATCTCACCGGGGTCGCCCTCCATTGAAAAGGCGGTCGAGGTGTCAAAGAAGCGAAGGATTCGGAAGATGTAGTTGTACATCCGCAGCGAAATCAGCGCCGAGAGCAGCGCGCACAGCACGATTGCGACCGGCACCGTGATGAGCAGCGACTTCGCAATCTCCGCCGACGCCTCGGCAAAGCCGGTGTGGTTGCTGACATACATCAGCGTCATGTCCTCGAAATAGGAGTGGTGGCACAGCGAGGTGGCGTCTCCGACGACGCGTGCCGAAAAATCCTCCGATTCGTCGGCGCTGAAGGTGTAGAGCCCGTAGACGTCGTCGTGATCCATGATGGAGTCGCCGAGCTTTTCCGGATCCGAGCTGAACACGAACTGCCCGTCCGCGTTGAGGATATACATGTCGTTCTGGGATCTGGATTCGAGGATGTTGCCGAAAAGACGGCTGAAGTATTCATATCGCAGGTTGTAGCAGATATAGCCCAGCGTGACGCCGCCTATCTTGAGCGGCTTTATTATCGAGATGACGGTGCAGTTGGTCTGCGGGATGAAGCGCGCCGTGACGACGGTCTTCTGATCATCGGTGATGTCGATCCAGCCGTTGTCGAAGAATCTGGCGGCGGTGTTCGCGCCGTCGGTGCCGATGATGCTGCCGCTCTTGAGGAGATGGACGTATATCGAGGAATACAGCGAGTTTCCGGCGCATTCCTCCGCCAGCTCCGTTGCCAGCAGCTTCTGCTGGACGGAGAACTTGGCTTCCTTTTCCGTTGGTATATACGTGCGCAGCAGCGAGAGCGTCATGCTGTTTTCGCGGCTTATGCGATTGTGAAACGCCTCGATGCGCTGGATGGCAAAATCGAAGGAGTTTGCGTAGGCGATGATGTTTTTTTCCGCCTCAAGGCGGTATTCGTTCCGGCGGGAATTTATGCTGGTGAAGTAGAATATCGCCGAAAAGCTGACGATTATCACCAGAAAGACGGTGAAGATGCTCCGCATATATCGAAAGAACAGGCTGCGGAACTTGTAGTTGTGAAAGGAATCGCTGAACTTTTTGATGTATGAGTCATATTTCAACGGATTCACGATTCCATCCTTCCCTTGCCGCCGGTCATGTGCTTCTTGCGGTACTCATAGGGGGTATATCCCGTCTCTCCGGCGAATATCGTATAGAACCAGCTTCGGCTGTGATAGCCCACCAGCTTATACACCTCGGAAATGCGGGTGTCCGGGTGCAGCAGCAGCTTTTTGGCGTGCTCCACGCGGGCGTGGTTGAGATAATCGATGAACTTCACGCCTGTCGTCTCGCGAAAATAGCGCGAAAAATAGGCGGGGCTGAGCGCAACGCACTCGGCGACCTTCTCCAGCGAGATATCCTCCGAGATGTGGTCGAGCACGTATTTTTTCGCAACCGTGATGTAATATTCATTATATGTGGGGTTGGACATCTGCTTGGAGAGCAGGCGGAACAGCGTGCGCACCTCCTCGAAAATGCCGTCGCGGTCAAGGCTGTCCAGCCTGGCGAGAAATTCCTCGATGAGCCCGGCGTCCGGAGTTTCGTTTTCGGAAATGCCGTCAATAACGTACCTGATAAAATCGCGCAGCGCGCCGTCGTCAAAGCCGTACTGTCCTGCGGCGCTGCCGACGATGTTCGCCGCCGAAAGCGCCTCGCCGCTCTTTATATACTCCTTTATCTTCAGCATAAAATCGTCGTAGGACGGCTCCACGCCGGAGGCGCTGAGAAAGCGCCGGGCAAGCTCGAACAGGTCGTCTCCGCTGTCCACGACGGAGTACTCCACGTCCTTGCCAAAGCCGGACGCGAGACTGCGGCAGAACTCGCGAAACACCTTGTGCGTGCTGCGGCGGTTCTCTATCGGGACGATAAGCAGGACATACAGCTCCTCGGCGTTCAGCGCGACGGCATAGGTCTCGTCCTGCCCCGAGATGCGTCGGAGCAGCACGGTGATGCTGTTTTCGCCGTAAAACGGCAGATTTTTGAAGCCGTTTTTCCGGTCGGTCAGGCGGATCAGCAGATAGCTCGAATTGTTTTCGGAAAAGCCGATATGGTTCTCGCGGGCGAAGTCGGCGGCCTCTGCGCGGCTGCGGATGATGCCGGAGAAGATGTCGCCGTAGAGGCTGACGTGCGCAAAGCCGGCGTATTCGCGGGCCTCAAGACGGCGCGCCGCACTCTCGTCCAGCCTCTGGCGCAGACGCGTGAAGCAGTCGACAACCTTTTCAATATAGACGGGCTTTAGCAGATATTCAAAGACGTCAAGGGATATCGCCGTCTGCGCGTACTCGAACTCGCTGTAGGCGCTGATGACTACCGCGCCGATATCCGGGAAGAGCTTGCGGGCGGTCTCGATGAGCTCAAGGCCGTTGTGGTTTCCAAGGCGGATATCGGTGAAAATCACGTCTACCTCGTTTTTGACGATAAAGGTCATCGCCTCGTCATAGGTCTCGAACACTCCGACTACTGAATAGCCGAGCCGTTCCCAATCGACAAGATTCGTGAGCTGCTCGCGGTTGAAGTATTCATCGTCCACGATTATCATCTTATAGACATTTTGGGATGAATCCATTTAAGCGCCTCTCCATCTTCGGTCATCGCGCAGTGCGACTCGCAAAAAACTATAATCAACCATTGTAATAATAGCAAACTCATAGGAAAAAGTAAAGCGAAAATGTGTAAAAGGTAAAGAATCAGAACTGATTGTAAAAAAAGAGACGTTTACAAGACGTTAATATTGCTGTTATAATTAAATCAAAGCAACAGCCCCGACATATCTCTTTTGGGTCTTTTGGATATTACTGGTTATTGACGGGGCAAACGTAAAGGGGAATCGGCGTTATTATGGACAAAAAGAAAAAGCTCCCTCTGTTCCGGCAGAAGGGGTTCCAGTTGTTTTTGATGAATCTGCCGTTTTTTGTCCTGGTGTTCATCCTGTGCTATCTGCCGCTGTTCGGCTGGTCGTACGCGTTTGTGGACTTTAAACCGGGGCTCAAGCTCTCGCAGATGAACTTTGTCGGCTTTAAGTACTTTTCCAAGATGTTCGCCGACAGGATAGCTCTACGCGAGATAGGCAGAGTCATGCTGAACACTCTCGGCATCAACATGCTCGGCTATCTGTTCTCACCGCTCGCGATGTTCTTCGCGATGTTCCTCACCGAGATGCGCAGCAAGGGCTTCCAGAAGTTTGTCCAGACCACCACCACCCTGCCGAACTTCGTCAGCTGGGTCACGGTCTATTCGGTTGCGTTTGCACTGTTCTCGGTCAGCGACGGTCTTGTCAATCACGTTCTGCTCGACCTCGGCGTCATCGATACGGAGATAAACTTCCTTATCTCCACCGATTTTCTCTGGCTCAAGATGGTGCTGTGGGGCGTCTGGAAGGGCACCGGCTGGAGCGCGATACTCTACTTTGCAGCCATATCCGCCATCGATCAGGAGCTTTACGAGGCGGCGAAGGTGGACGGCGCAGGCCGCTTCCGCATGATGTGGCACATAACCCTTCCGCAGCTTCTGCCAACCTTCTTCGTTCTTCTCATCATGTCGATAGGCAACTTCCTGAACAACGGCATGGAGCAGTACCTGCTGTTCAGCAACCCCATGACGGCAAGCAAGCTCGAGGTTCTTGACCTGTATGTCTACAATCAGGGACTTATCAAGGCGCAGTATTCATACACGACTGCTGTCGGTATGCTCAAATCGATAATCGGAATCATCCTCGTATTCGGCGCGAACAGGCTGTCCAAGACAGTTCGCGGCTACGGGATAATGTGACGGGGAGGGGGATACACAAATGTCTACCGCTGTAATTTCCGCAGGCGTCAGGCAGGATGCCAAGCACAAAAAAAAGCTTCCGCCAAGCGAGATCGCGTTTCAGGTCATATTCGGCATTCTGTTCGTCCTTGCGGCGCTCGTCTGCATCTTCCCGTTCTATTACATCCTGACGATGTCCATCTCCGACAACTATCAGGTGTCCATCGGCAACGTGTTCCTCTATCCAAAGGGGATCCACTTTGACAACTATATCAAGGCGTTCCAGACGGGCGGCTTCTTCAAGGCCTTTCAGGTCACGCTCGCAAGGACGGTTATCGGCACCGTGCTCACCACGGTATCCTCGGCATGGCTGGGCTACTCTCTCTCCAAGCCGGAGTTCTGGGGGCGCAAGTTCTGGATGCGCTTCATGATGATCACCATGTATTTCAGCGCCGGACTCATCCCGGGCTACATGAACATGAAGAATCTCGGCCTGCTCAACACCTTCTGGATCTACATCATCGGCTTTGTCAGCGCCTACAACATGATCCTCTGCAAAACCTTCATCGAGAGCCTCCCGCCCTCCCTCGAGGAATCGGCGATGCTGGACGGCGCGGGCTATCTGACGGTGTTCTGGCGGATAGTATTCCCGCTTTCCAAGCCGATACTCGCGACCATCTGCGTATTTACGGCGGTCGGGCACTGGAGCTCCTACATGGACACCGTGCTCTACATCAAAAACCCCGACCTCTACACCCTGCAATATGTCCTGTACAACTACATCAACCAGGCCACCCGCCTTGCGAACATGATGAAGAGCGGCACCACCGGCGGCATGACAGAGGAGATGCTCAAACGCGTTATCTCGCCGCGGTCGCTGCGCATGACCGTCACCATGATCGTCACCCTGCCGATGGTTTTTGTCTATCCGTTCTTCCAGCAGTACTTCGTCAAGGGCATCATGGTCGGCGCGATCAAGGGCTGACGCGGGGCTTGTCAAACGGTTTGAACCGTCCGGCGTCATGTCGGCGGCTTGAATAAAAATATTATAAAAAGGAGAAAACACAATGAAACGCAAGCTGTCAATGGTTATCGCGCTTGTTCTCTGCGTCGTCATGGTCGTTGCCATGTTCGCCGGCTGCGCCGGAGACACTCAGGACAGCTCTAAGCCTGAAGAGAGCAAAAGCGAGGCTTCCAAGGCTGACGATAGCAGCAAGGAAGATGAGCAGCCCAAGGAGATGGTAACGCTCGACGTTATCCTCAATTTAGGCTCCGGTTTACAGGAGGGCTTATGGTGGACCGACTATCTGCTTGAAAAGACCGGCTGCAAGCTCAACATCATCAACGGCAACGATACCGACATCGCCACCTACATTGCGGCTGACAATCTGCCCGACGCTTTCCACATCGCCGGCCAGACGACCACCCTCGAAAACATGAAGGCTATCGTCGCCGCCGGACAGGCTATCAACTACGACGAGTACAAGGACTCCATCCCCAACGTCTATTCCGCCATTAACGAGACCGCGCTCAAATATTCGCGCGACACCTTTGGCGGCGGCACCAATCTGTATTATCTGCCCGGCGCGTCCAGCGAGACCGATTCCGATTTCGGCGGCACCGAGTACGGCATGCGCATCAATCTTGCCTACTTCGAGGAATACATCGCCGAGAACGGCTATCCCGAGCTCAAGACCCTTGACGACTTCATCCCGGTTCTCAAGTGGATGCAGGATAAGCACCCGACCACCGAGGACGGACAGCCCGCCTACGGCATGTCCATGTTCACCGATTGGGACGGCAACTTCATCGCTCATTCCTCCGGCTTCATGCAGCAGCTCGGCTACTATCCGTCCGTATGGCCGATGATTGTCAAGTGCGACGACATGAGCACCTCTTATGCGTTCGACGACAACAGCATCTACTATCAGGTTCTCAAGTTCTTCTTCCACGCCCAGCAGGCCGGCATCCTCGATCCGGACACGCTGACCCAGACCTGGGACGACTTTGTCGCGAAGAATAACGCCGACCGCGTATACTCCGGTTACTGCTGGAGCATCTCGACTGAATGCAAGCTCGTCATGTATGACGATTATCATCCGGTATCCTACTCCGGTGCGTGGATCCTCGGCAACTGGAACGGCAGCGCCGGCATCGGCGTCTCCTCCAAGAGCAAGAACATCGACCGCGTGCTCGATGTCATGAACTTTGCCTGCGACTACGACAACGTATGGTACTGCCTGTTTGGACCGCAGGGCGAATACTGGGATCTCAACGACGACGGCGTGCCCTATATCACCGATTTCGGATATGAGATGGCCGACGACGAGACCGTTGTCTTCGCCGAGGGCGGCAACATTGCCGACGCTCCCAACTTCAATCTCCGCCTCCTGAACTACTTGCAGACCAAGCACCCGGTCTACGGCGTGACCGCTGATCCCGGAAGCTGGCCTGTAGCCGACGACAAGAAAACCGACGTCCAGAAGAATTGGGAAGCCTTCTGCAAGGAGCAGTACAATGTTGATCTCGGCGACGTCACCCTCTCCGAGGTTGGACTTCTCAACGCTCTCGACAGATTCTCCGTCTATCGCGCCGAGTTCTCCGACTCCACCAGAAGCGAAGAGATGAACGACATCCTCACCCGCGCCACCTCCTTCGTGCCGGATTCCTGCTGGAAGATGGTCTATGCAAAGGACGAGGCCGAGTTCGATGCCCTGTGGAAGCAGCTCCAGTCCGACGTTGAAGCCATCAACATGCGCAGCGTCTACGACTACGAGTGCGAGAAGCTTGCGAACGGCGAGATTTTCTACATCGACTGATTTTCTGCAAGGCAACAGGGCTGCTTTTCCGGCGTTTAAACGCCAACCAAAGGCATGGCCACATACAGCGAGGGCCGGCGCTTGAGCGTCGGCCCTCTTTGTTATGATAGGTTTTTCCTTCGCCCTTGGTGAGGGGTTAACCGTGCTTTGTCGTGGGTGTGATTCTTGTTTTTTCTTATGGTTGACTTTTTCTTCCGCCTATCGGCGAGAATAAGCTGCGCTTTGGCGCAGGCTTGCCCTCGTGCCGCCGGGCAATGCCCGGTGATATAGCCGCGGCTTGGTCGTCCTCACGCTGCGCGTTGCGGGGACCTTACGTTATCGGTTTCGTTAACTTATTCCCGCGGAGTTGGGGTGTTCTATCTTTTCTTGTGATTGACTTTTTCTTTCGCCTATCGGCGAGAATAAGCTGCGCTTTGGCGCAGGCTTGCCCTCGTGCCGGGCGGGCACTTACTTTTACACGCATTTATGCGTGGGTGTGCATGACGAAAGTAAGCAAAGGCGCACCAAAGAGAGAGGGGACACCCTTTCAGGCTGTTTCCCCTCTCTCTTTGGAAACACTCACCTCTTCCGCTGAACGCGGAACGCCTCCGGGCTTTGCCCGGTGGCTTACGTTATCAAGTGCGCTGACCGGTTCGCGCGGAGAAAGGTATAAATCCGTGCCCGCGCCGCGGGGATGAACGCTGCGCAATAGTAAGTGTAAGAAACCGTCGCTTGCGCCGGTTTCGTCCGCGAACATTCCAGCGGGCGCTTGCCCGCTGCCGGTTTCGTCCGCGGATATGCCAGCGGGCATTGCCCGCCGCGGCCGGGCATTGCCCGGTGATATAGCCGCGATTCGGTCGTCCTCACGCTGCGCGTTGCGTGGACCTTACGTTATCGGTTTCGTTAACTTATTCCCGCGGAGTTGGGTTGTTCTATCTTTTCTTATGGTTGACTTTTTCTTTCGCCTATCGGCGATGGCGGGCAGCGCCCGCTGGCATATCCGCGATTCGGTCGTCCTCACGCTTCGCGTTGCGTGGACCTTACGTTATCGGTTTCGTTAACTTATTCCCGCGGCGTTGGGCTGTTCTGTTTTTTCTTATGATTGACTTTTTCTTTCGCCTATCGGCGAGGATTGACTGCCCTTTGGCGCTGACTTGCGCTCATGCCGCGCAGGCACTTACTTTTACACGCATTTATGCGTGGGTGTGCATGACGAAAGTAGGCAAAGGCGTGCCAAAGAGAGAGGGGACACCCTTTCAGGCTGTTTCCCCTCTCTCTTTGGAAACACTCACCTCTTCCGCTGAACGCGGAACGCCTCCGGCTTTGCCCGGTGGCTTACGTTATCAAGTGCGTTGACTTATTCGCGCGGCGCAAGGTAAATCCACGCTCGCGCCGCGGGGATTAACGCTTCGCGTTGCGGGGACCTTACGCTATCGAGTGTGCCGACTGGCTCGCGCGGAGTTGAGTTGATCTATCTTTTCGTCTTGTGATGAGCTTTTTCGTTCACCTTCAGTTTGCTGTTGCGCGCTTATGGCCTTGCGTTATTCCGCCTCTCCAGCTATGACGGGTTTTGTCCTGATTACGCCCATTTTTATCCCTTTCTATTGACGCAATAATACGAAAATGGTATAATATATATAACAAAAATACTTTAAACGGGGGTGCAAAAATGTTTCTTATTGCAGCAGGATGGTTTGTGGCCATAATGTATGTCTATTGTTTTTATGCCAAAAAATTCTGGGACGCAAAATACCACCCTGAAGACCCCGAGGACGAAGAAAAGGAATTAAACAAAACGAATAATACGAATAACACGAATAACACAACAAGCTAATCCCCCTTCGGCCTGCTTGCCCTGTTGTGCAGCTCCACAAGATCAAATATAAGCCCCGGCTCGGCACGCATTGCCGAGCCGCAATCCATTCCGGCGGATATCCATGCTATGCGCAAAAAATATCTTTTTTAAAAAAAAGATTGACAAATGCTCTCAGGTGCGGTATAATAATAAAGCCGCGATTGAGGGAGCATAGCTCAGCTGGGAGAGCACCTGCCTTACAAGCAGGGGGTCACAGGTTCGAGCCCTGTTGTTCCCACCATTTATGCTCGCGGTCATGTGGCCCGGTAGTTCAGCTGGTTAGAACGCTAGCCTGTCACGCTAGAGGTCGAGGGTTCGAGCCCCTTCCGGGTCGCCATTCAATGCGGGTTTAGCTCATTTGGCAGAGCGCCACCTTGCCAAGGTGGAGGTAGCGAGTTCGAATCTCGTAACCCGCTCCA
>CANNTZ010000035.1 GCA_947522735.1 uncultured Oscillospiraceae bacterium
ACACTCACCTCTTCCGCTGAACGCGGAACGCCTCCGGGCTTTGCCCGGTGGCTTACGTTATCGAGTGCGCTGACTGGTTCCCGCGGCGCGGGCGCGATTCTGGTTTTTCTTGTGGTTGACTTTTTCTTTCGCCTATCGGCGAGGATTGACTGCGCTTTGGCGCTGGCTTGCGCTCATGCCGCGCGGGCACCTACTTTCGCTACGCGGCGAAAGTAGGCAAAGGCGCGCCAAAGAGAGAGGGGACACCCTTTCAGGCTGTTTCCCCTCTCTCTTTGGAAACACTCACCTCTTCCGCTGAACGCGGAACGCCTCCGCGCTTTGCGCGTGGGCTTACGTTATCAAGTGCGCTGACTGGTTCGCGCGGCGAAAGGTTGAATTATGCTCGCGCCGCGGGAATAAGTTAACGAAACCGATAACGTAAGCGCCTTTGGCGCGAACCGCGGATATGCCTGCGGGCGCTGCCCGCCTCCGCGCGAATAAGTTAACAAAACCGATAACGTAAGGTCCCCGCAACGCGAAGCGTGAGGACGACCGAACCGCGGTTATATCTGCGGGCATTGCCCGCCGCGGACATGCCAGCGGGCGCTGCCCGCCGCCGGTTTCGTCCGATGATGTAATCAGTAGCGGTTGTCGTAGATGCGAACGGATTTTTTCTCGCTGCGGGGCAGCTCGCCAATGGCGACGGCCTTGGGGACGGTGAGGATGCCGATCTTCTGCTTGACCGCGTCCTTGACCGCAAGCTCGATTCCGGCGCGGTTCTCCTCGACGGTCTCGAAGAATATAGTGACGATATCCTTGCCGTTGAGGTGGTCTATCATGATCTGATATTCGCTGCTGACGCCTTCAACGCCGGTGAGCACCTCCTCGACGCGCGCTGGGAACAGCATGACACCCTTGACCTTGACCATATCGTCACTGCGGCCAATGATGGTATCGATGCGCGGATATTTAAGCCCGCAGGGACATTCGCCGTCTATAAAACGGGTCAGATCGTGGGTGCGGTAACGGACGAGCGGCGCCCCTTGCTTGCGCAGCGTCGTGATGACCAGCTCGCCTATCGTGCCGTCGGGAACGAGCTTGCCGGTCTTGGGGTCGATGATTTCAAAGTAGAGATAGTCGTCGAAATAGTGCATGCCGCATTCGTAATCGCAGCTCACGGCAATGCCGGGCCCATAGACCTCAGTCAGCCCGTAGATGTCGTAGAGCTGTACGCCAAGCTCGTTTGCAATGCGTTTGCGCATCTTTTCGCCCCAGCGTTCGGAACCGATGACGCCCTTCCTTAGACATATTTTGTCTTTTATACCGCGCCTCGCTATCTCCTCCGCCAGCAGCAGCGCATAGGAGGAGGTCGCGCAGAGCACCGTGGAGCGCAGATCCATCATCATCTGAAGCTGCTTGTCGGTGTTACCTGGGCCCATGGGTATCGCCATCGCGCCGAGCCGCTCCGCGCCTGCCTGGAAGCCGATTCCGGCGGTCCAGAGCCCGTAGCCCGGAGTGATATGCACGCGGTCGCGGGGGGTCAGCCCCGCAATCTGGTAGCAGCGGCAGAATATAGTCGCCCAGTCGTCCACGTCCTGCCTGGTGTATGGGATGATGACCGGCTTGCCGGTGGTGCCGGAGGAGGAATGTATGCGTACAATCTCGCTGTCGTCAACGGCGGCAAGTCCAAGCGGATACGCGTCGCGAAGCTCATATTTGTCAGAGAACGGCAGCTTCTCGAAGTCCTCCATCGTCTTTATGTCGCCAAGCTCGATGCCGGCGAATTTTTTGCTGTAAAAGCCGTCACGCGCCGTCGCGCGCCGCATTGCGTTAAGCAGTGCCGGCAGCCTGCCCTCTTTTCTCTCGCTCATACCGCTCACAGTTTTCTTCCTCCTTCTATTGCCCGCAGGTTCATCTCCACGAACGCGGGCTTGACCTTTTCTCTGATTACGTCCTCTATCCCGTTGACCGGGAGCCGCCTCTCGGCTGCGCCGACGAGCGCCATGTTGAGCACCCTTGAGCTTCCGCATTCCTCGCAGACCGATCCGGCGTCAACAAGCCTGAGATCGGTCACGTGCTTGCGAAGGAAAGAAAAAATCGCCTCTTTGTCATAGACATATTTTGTTATCGGAGGGATTATGCCCATCGCCGATATCACGGCGCCGCCCGGCTTTAGATATGGCAGCGCGCGCACGGCCTCGCTCGGCTCGAATGCGATTATCAGGTCGGCCATTCCGGCGTCAAGGAGTGGCGAGCAGACAGTCTCCTCGTCGCTGATGCGGATGTGGCTTGTGACGGAGCCGCCGCGCTGCGCCATGCCGATTGTCTCGCTGCTGACGACGTATTTCCCGTTTTTGACAGCCGCCGCGCAGATTATCTTCGAGGCAAGTACAGTTCCCTGACCACCGACGCCGACAATGATTATATTGAACATATTATCACTCCAATCCTGCGACTTGTTTGGTTATCGCGCCGAAGCGGCAGAGCTTTACGCACAGCCCGCAGCCGGTGCAAAGTCCCTTGTCAATGCTTATATGTCCGCCAAGCGAGAAGATAGCCGGACAGCCGAGCTCATTTACGCAGCGTCCGCAGGCGCGGCACTTGTCCTCGTCGATGCGCAGCGCGCCGTGCGGCTTGGATACGCTGATGCAGGGCGATTTGAAGATCAGCACGCGCACGCCGGAGAGCGCCGCAAATTCGCGTATCTTTTCGCAGGTGTTGTCAAGGTCGAACGGATCGACCGTTGCGACGTGCTCGACGCCGAGGGCTTTGACGATATCCGGAATGCTCATCCTTGCCGATATGTCTCCCATCGCCGTCCGACCGGTGCCGGGGTGCGGTTGGTTGCCGGTCATCGCGGTGGTGCCGTTGTCCAGCACCGCGACTACTATGTCGCTGTGGTTATACAGCGCGTTTATGACGCCGGGGATGCCGGTGTGGAAGAAGGTGCTGTCCCCGATGAAAGCAAAGTTGACCGCGTCAGGCTCCATGCGGTGAAGCCCCTGCGCAACGGTGACGCCAGCACCCATGCACAGGCAGGTGTCCACCATGTCGAGCGGCATTGCGTTGCCGAGAGTGTAGCAGCCGATATCGCCGGAAAACACCGCCTTTTGGCCCTTCATCGCACGCTTGACGGCATAGAATGAGGCGCGGTGAGGGCATCCGGCGCAGAGCACCGGCGGACGCACAGGAAGCGGCGGAAGTTCGAGCGGCTGCGGTCGCTCCCGTTCGAGGCCGAGGAATTTATCTATGGCCGCGGAGACCGACGCGACGGTGTTTTCTCCGGCGTTTTTGACGTCTCCGGTCAGCTTGCCGCGGATGTTGACGTTCAGATGATGACGCCCGCAGAGCACCAGCAGCTCGCGTTCGATGACCGGGTCAAGCTCCTCGAGCACGAGCACCTCGTCAAGCCCGTCGAGAAATTTCAGCGCCAGCGCCTCCGGAAACGGGTGTGGTGTAGAGACCTTCATCAGTCTGCACTCGCTATCGTTGTAGCGCTCGCAGGCGTAGGCGTAGCTGACGCCGCCGGAGGCTATGCCCTTGCGGGAGGATGCGCCCATGCCGCGCAGAAGGTTGCGCTCGTAGCCGGAAAAAACGCCTGTCAGCTCCGCGTTGCGTCGCTCGATCTCAATGTGATTTTGGTAGGCGAGCCTCGGGAAGATGACCCAGCGGCTGCTCTTTTGGAAGCCACTGCCCTTGACGGGCTCGGAGCCCCCGCTGAGCGTTATCGTCGCGTAGCCGTGGCATATCCTCGTTGTTGGGCGGAATATGACGGGGGTGCGGTAGTGGTGGGAATACTCGAACGCCTCGCCGATCATGCCGTAGGCCTCCTGCACCGAGGAGGGGTCGAACACCGGCAGCTTCGCGAACTGTGCAAAGTGGCGGGTGTCCTGCTCGGTTTGCGAGGAGATGGGGCCGGGGTCGTCCGCGACGACGATCACCATTGCGCCCTCGATGCCGACGTAGGCGAGGCTCATCAGCGGGTCGGAGGCGACGTTGAGCCCGACCTGCTTCATTGTCACCATCGAATATGCGCCCGCGTAGGCGGCTCCGGCGGCACATTCCAGCGCAGCTTTTTCATTCACCGACCACTCGACGTGAACGCCGTCCGGGCGCAGCCGCGCGACCGATTCAAGAACCTCAGTCGAGGGGGTTCCGGGATATCCCGAAACAAATGCAACCCCCGCAGCTATCGCGCCTCTTGCGACAGCCTCGTTGCCCATAACAAACTGCTTCATTTTATCTACTCCCAGCATTCGTATTTGCGTCCGTCCTGAAAAACAAAACGTCCCTGAAAAAACCGGATCGGTTCCGGCTTTTTCAGGGGCGGATCAAATTCTGATTCGCGGTGCCACCCTGATTTGCGACAAATATCGCACGGCTTTTGCAGAGTACAAGCATACTCCCGGCTGTTAACGCACGCCTGGCGTCGCAGAATACTCGGCGGCGTTTTCCGCCTTTGACTGCGCCCTCCGCGGCCCATTTGACGGTTCGCCTCTCTGTCCGGCTTCCACCTTCTCCGGGCTCTCTGCAAGCGCGTAAACCGCCTTTATCTCCGCATCACAGGTTTATTGATTTGATATATAATAGCACACTTTCCGGTGCTTGTCAAGCGTTCGTTATATAAAAACGAAAAGTAAGTGTGTGCTTGTAAAGAGATATGAACTATTTTTCCTCAAAAAAAGAAGCAACCTGTGGGACAATGAACGCAGTTGTGGCGGCCGGCTCAGATCACAGCTTTCTCCGCTAACAACCGAATCGGACTTTTTCTGCCCAACATCCTCATTGCGTTGTTGTTGCTATATAGCCGGTCAACGCATAGACAATATTGTACGGGTCAATACGCTCGATATCATCTCCTGCAAGAGGACAGATTGCCTGATAGATATAGCGGTTATCTTCGTTTGTAAAAAGTAAAAAAGGAGTGACAAATGCGGAGCTTCGCACGGTATAAATAAAAGACGCAAGGGCTTTTGCTCTTGCGTCTTTTTATGGAGATAGTTAAGCTACGCGTATTACCGTGTTCGTGTTTAAGAGGGAACACGGAGAAGCGCCTTTTAGCCCTCGTAGACGAGGTTGTTGGCGACCATTTCGTCAACGTTGGAGGCATCCCACCATGCGCCCGCAATGGCGACGTTGTCGGTGACGGTCTTGCTCTCAACGGCGAAGATAGCCTGCTCAACAGCCTGATAGCCTATCTGATAGGAATCCTGCGCAACAGCGCCGATGAGCTTCGGGCCGGAGGTCTTCTTCATCCATTCGATCTGCTTGGTGCCGGCGTCGAAGCCGCAGAAAACGATGGAATCGTACTTGTCGCCAGCAGCGCCGATGGCGTCGTAGACCTGCTTGACAACGCCCTCGTTACTCATGAAGATGGCCTTTGCGCCCTTTTCATAGAGTGCCTCAAGAGCGGACTTGTAGGCCTGGTCGGCATCGCCGGGCTTGACTTCCTTGGCTATCTCATACTTGCCCTTGGTGGAGGCGTCCGCGTCTGCAAGCTCCATGAACTTCGACTCGAAGCCGGCGGCGCGGTCAATGCCGGTCTGGGTCTCGTCGTGCTGGATTATGCCGACGACATAGGTTTCATCAGAGGCGGCGATATCGTCCTTGATGGCCGCGAAGAAGTGTTCGGCGGCAAGTCCTGCGGCCAGCACGTTGCTGGTTGCGACGGAGGAACGGATCGGGTTCTTGCCGGCGGAATCAAGCGCGGCAACGTCGTTTGCCCATATGCCGCTGTCAAACTGCACGACAGGGATTTTTTCCTTATAGGCCTGGGTCAGATTGTCAACAAAGCCTTCGCCGATGGTCGCGAGAACGAGAGCTGCGGGGCTGTTGTTGAGCGCGGTGCTGACCATTTCCTTCTGGGAGGGGAGATCCTTTGCGGATTCGCTTGCGGGGCCCTGGAAGGTGACGGAATAGCCGTACTTCTCTCCGGCTGCCACTGCGCCGGCCTTAACCGACTGCCAGAAAGCGTGGGATTCGCCCTTCGCTACGACGGCGACAGTCTTACTGGAGGTCTTGCCTCCTGCGCAACCGCTAAAGCACATTACCAGAAGAGCCAGAACACAGATGACCGGAAGAATTGATTTTCTGAGCTTTTTCATGAGAATATCCTCCTTAAAGAATTATTATTACCCGTGAGGGTTTTTACGACGGTATTGCGATAGACGTGGATTATTTTGCAGCGGCTTTCGCCTGGGTGAGATTGCGGCTGTATTCAGTCTTGAGTGCCGTAATCTCGTCATTCAGAGCCGCCGTCCTGAGAGCGCGCTCCTCTTTGGTAAGGGTGCGATCCGAGAGCAGCTCATCCATGCGGCAGTTGAGCGCTTCCCGTTCTTCTCTGTACCGATGGGTAAGCTCCTGTGCCGGAGTGAGTATGCGGACGCGGTTGGCTTTCCTGTTTTTGATGATATCCATCAGAACCGCCGCGACCACGATTATGCCGGTGAGAACGTAGGTGACGTAGGTGGCGTTGACGTTGAGATTGAAGCGGGCGAGCACGAAGTTGAGTCCGCTGCGGATGACGACCAGCATCATGCTGCCGATGACCGAGCCTGCGATTGAGGCTATGCCTCCCGCGGCGCTGGTGCCGCCGATGTATACTCCGGCGATGGCGTCCAGCTCATAGCCGTTTCCGGTTGCGGCGGCGACGGTCGTGAAGGAGGCTGACCAGAAGATGGCGGCTATACCGGCCCCGATGCCGCTGAAAATATAGGCGAGCATCTTATAGCGGTCGGTGTTGATGCCGGACAGACGTGCGGCCTCCTCGTTGCTGCCGATGGCGAGGATATACCGGCCGGTTCTGTTCTTGTACATCAGGTACATGCAGACGAGCATAAGGCCGGCGACCCATGCGAGTCCGATCGGAAAGCCGTTGTAGTTCGAGAACAACTGGTTGAACCAGCTTCCGGTGGGATAGAATATGTTCGGTACAGCCACGATAATGGCGCTGAGTCCGCGCGAGAACATCATCGTACCGAGCGTCGCGATGAACGCCGGAACCTTCAGCTTGGCGACAAGCACGCCGTTTATCAGCCCGAAAAGACATCCGATGGCAATCATCAGCGGAAGGGTCAGCCACAGTGGGAGCAGCCCCAGCACATACAGATGACCGGAAACGACCGATGAGGCGATGCACACGGTGCCGATCGAAAGGTCGATACCTCCGGAGGCGATGACGAAGGTCACGCCCAGCGCCAGGATTGCATAGGGGGCAAGGCTCTGCGCCATGCTGACGATGTTGTACACCTTGAGGAAGTTGGGGTTGAAAATGTAGAAGATAAGGATCAGGACGACCAGAGCGAGCAGGATTATCATATTCTGCTTGCCCTTAGTGGCCAGAGAATTGCCAAGGCGCACGCCGGTGCGGCGCAGCTTGCGTAAAGCGTTCAGCTTCACAGTGGTTGTTTCCATTATAAAAGCCTCCCGAAATATCTTTTACTATGTACTATGTTGTTTTTTCACTGCGCCGCCGCTTACGCTGACTCGCGCATGGTGGCGTATTGCATGATCTTTTCCTGCGTAAGTCCGTCGATCTGAAGATCGGCTGTGATGCGTCCCTCGCACATGACCACGACCCGGTCGGAAAGGCGCTGTATCTCCGCAAGCTCGGAGGATATCATGATGATCGATTTTCCCTGTGCCGCAAGCTCCGAGATAAGCTCGTACATCTCGCTCTTCGCTCCGATGTCGATGCCGCGCGTCGGCTCGTCGAAGATGAATATATCGGCGTTCTTCAGCAGCCAGCGCGCAACGATGACCTTCTGCTGGTTGCCTCCCGAGAGGTTTTTGACAAGCTGCTCCATAGAGGGCGTCTTGGTGTGCAGCTTTTCGTTTGTCTCGGCGGCCGCCCTGCGTATATCGGCGTCCTGTATCCAGCCGAGGCGGATGTAGTCGTCCAGTGACGCGAGCACCGAGTTTTCCGCGACCGATTTGATGAGCATGAGGCCGTACTGCTTGCGATCCTCGGAGAGGTAGCATATTCCGTGGCGGACGGCAACCTCGGGAGTCCTGATACGGAGCTTCTTGCCGTTGACGAATATCTCGCCGGAATCAAAGGGATCGGCGCCGTAGATTGCGCGGGCAAGCTCGGTGCGGCCGGCTCCCATAAGCCCGGCAAAGCCGAGTATCTCTCCTCGGGAAAGCTTGAAGCTGATATCGTGCAGCAGATTGCCGCTGTTGAGATGACGAACCTCCAAAACCGTGGGCGCATCCGGAGGAGCCGTGCTCGTCTGCTTCTGCTCGCCGTATATGACGCGGCCCACCATCATTTTGACTATCTCGTCCTTGGTGGTGTCCTTTGTGACGAGGGTGCCGACATATTCGCCGTCGCGCATGACCGTCACTCTGTCGGAGATGGTCTTGATCTCGTCCATGCGGTGAGATATGTAAATCATGCCGATGCCCTTGCGGCGAAGATCGTTCATGATTTTGAACAGCTCCTCAACCTCCGGCTGCGTCAGCGCGGCAGTCGGCTCGTCAAGCACGAGCAGACGGGAATCGCGGGAGATAGCCTTGGCGATCTCCACCATCTGCTGCTTGCCGACAGTCAGCGAGCCAAGCTTGGCCGAGGGATCGATGCGAATACCGATCCTGTCGAACAGCTCCTTCGTATCGCGTTCCATCTGGCGGTCGTCGATATATACCCCGCCCTTCATCGGCTCGCGGCCAATATAGATGTTCTGCGCCACCGTAAGGTGGTTCATCATGTTAAGCTCCTGGTGGATGATGCTGATGCCCGCTTCCTGCGACTCCGCTATGTTGACGAAGCTGACCTTCTGGCCAAAAAGCTCTATCTCGCCCGCGTCCCGCTGATGTATTCCGCAAAGCACCTTGACCAACGTGGATTTTCCCGCGCCGTTTTCGCCCATGAGAGCGTGAACCTCGCCGGCGCGCAGCTCAAACTGTACCGACTTAAGGGCGTGAACACCGGAGAAACGCTTATCGATCCCCTTCATTCTCAGGATCACATCACCCATTCCGTTATCACTCACTTTCTCTGACGCCATTCTCAATAGGAGACCATCAATTTTCTATTTTATTTTATCAATTTTGGACAAAGAAATCAATGAGTTGGGTTGTTTTTTTCTTGTAGCAATAAAGTGCTATTTTTATTAATTGAGGTTGAATTGATTAGTAAAAAATGATATAATAGAAGCGGTAATTTATAAAAGAAGCACAGTAAAATTGACTGTGCTAAAACATAAACACAGCAAAGCAATACCGCATAAGCGCGTCACACGTCCAGATTATCCTGTTTGGCAGGTTAATACAAAATGGGAGGAAACGCCATATGGAGATTCTGCACCGGTATAACACAAAGGAACGACAGCATTATCTGCTGGATAAACAGTATTCCTTCAGGCTCAAGCCGCGGCTGCTGTATGTCGGCTCTCTTGACAAGCAGGGCGGCTGGCGGGAAGCGCCGCATTCGCACGGCTTTCTGGAGATTGTGTTTGTTGTGGACGGACACGGCACGGTGGATATCGGCGGCAACGAATACGGAATACGCCGCGGAGATATACTGGTTTATAATGCGGGGCTGACCCATTTTGAGAAGAGCAGTATCGACGATCCGCTGGAGGTGCGTTTTGTGGCGTATGACAAGCTTGAGATTACCGAGCTGCCGCCGGACTGGCTGCTGCCGCCGGCGTACGGCTTTCTTTTCCACAGCGGAGATATGTACGGGACGTTCTGCTCTTATTTTGACATGCTGATACGGGAATGTGAGCGGCGGGAGCGTTTTTATGCGGAGATAGTGCAGAATGTCTCGCGAACGCTGCTCATGTATCTGTTCCGGCTCGTCAATCAGACCGAGAACGCAGCCAGACTGCTGGATTCAAGCCGGACGATGGATATGGCGCTCAAATATATCGACGACAACTATAACCGGAACATATCCCTCGAGGAGCTGGCTCAGGCGTGTCATGTGAACAAGTATTATCTCTCTCACCTGTTCTCGCGTATCCAGGGCGTGAGCATAGGAAAGTACATACTCTGCCGGAGGATTGACGAGGCGAAGCGGCTGCTGCTTTTGGGGGAGCTGTCGGTCGGCGCCGTTGCGGAGGAGTGCGGCTTTGACGACGCCAGCTATTTCAGCCGCGTTTTCAAGAAGGAGACGGGCCAGACCCCGCGTATGTTCCGCCGCACGGGACACTACACCAAGGCGTAGGCGCGGAGCGTAATGGCGGAAGGGGCTTTTTGCTGGCGGACGTTCGGTCCTTGCGCCTGACGCGCAGGGCAATGACGTCCGCCGCCATTTTCGCCCTGCGCCACGCGCCATACTATTATAGGATTGTCTGAGGTCACGGCGGTTGGGCGCTCTCGTTAAAGCATCGTGCGATAACCTGATTTTTAACGTGCCCGGCCGCCTTTTTCCGCCTCGACGGCCTCACATCAATCGCAGCTCCGCAAGCTTTTACAGGAATAATCGCTAAGGTATTGACCTTGAGACGGAGATTGAGTATAATTAAATGATATGAATTCAAAAAACGGGAGGATCACAAACGCTGCAAGCGAAGAGAGTGCGGAGCGGATCCTGTGACCGGCAACCGAAAATAAGACCACCCGAACGGAGGAAAACCGATTGTTTACACTGATAAAGACAGAGGGCGAGGCGAGGCGCGGTCGCGCACAGACGGTTCACGGCAGCTTTGAGACGCCGGCGTTCATGAACGTCGCGACTGCCGCCGCCATCAAGGGCGCGCTCTCAACCGCCGATCTGCGCGAGCTCGATACGCAAATCGCGCTGTGCAACACCTATCACCTTCATCTGCGGCCGGGCGACGAGACGGTAGCGGCGATGGGCGGGCTTCACAGGTTCATGGTCTGGGATCGCCCGATACTCACCGACAGCGGCGGGTTTCAGGTGTTCTCCCTCGCGAAGATACGCAGGATAACGGAGGAGGGCGTCCGGTTCCAGTCGCACATCGACGGGCGCAGCATCTTCATCGGCCCGGAGGAGAGCATGCGCATACAGTCGCACCTCGCCTCGACAATGGCAATGGCCTTCGACGAGTGCGTAGAGAATCCCTCGCCGCGAAGGTACGTCGAGGACTCCTGCGCGCGCACGGAGCGCTGGCTGCTGCGCTGTAGGGAGGAGATGAGGCGATTAAACTCACTCCCGGAGACAATCAACCGCAGCCAGCTCCTGTTCGGCATCAATCAGGGAGGCACCTTTGAGGATATACGCGTGCAGAACATGAAAAATATAGCGGATATGGAGCTTGACGGCTACGCCATCGGCGGGCTTGCGGTCGGCGAACCGGCGCAGGTCATGTATGACATCATCGACGCTGTGGAGCCGTTCATGCCCAAAAACAAGCCGCGCTATCTGATGGGCGTCGGCACGCCGGTCAATATCCTTGAGGCGGTGTATCGCGGGGTGGATATGTTCGACTGCGTAATGCCCAGCCGCAACGGCCGCCACGCCCATGTCTACACCTGGGAGGGCGTGCGCAACCTGCTGAACGCCAAATACGAGCGCGACGGACTGCCGATCGACCCGGAGTGCGATTGCCCCGTCTGCCGCACGTGGTCGAGGGCGTATCTGCGCCACCTGTTCAAGGCGGGCGAGATGCTCGGGATGAGGCTGTGCGTGATGCACAACCTGTATTTCTACAACAGCCTGATGAAAAGGATACGCGAGGCGCTCGACGAGGGGCGCTACGGCGAGTTCTACCGCCGCTGGCGCGAGGTGCTCGACGTCAGGATATGAGCGCGATACCGGAGGAATTTGATGGAAAAGATAAGACTGACCTGCCCGTGCCTGTTCGGTGTGGAGAGCGTGCTCGCGTTCGAGGTGAAGCGGCTCGGCGTCGAGGACGTCGAGGTCACGGACGGACGGGTGAGCTTCACCGGCACACCGGAGGATATCGTCCGCGCGAACATACGGCTGCGCTGCGCGGAGCGCGTGCAGATTCTGCTCGCAAGCTTTGAGGCGCGCAGCTTTGAGGAGCTGTTTCAGGGCGTGCTTGCGACAGAGCTTGAACGCTATATCGGCGTGACCGACGCGTTCCCGGTCAAGGGCTATTCGCTCAATTCGCAGCTCCACAGCGTCCCGGATTGCCAGAGAATCATCAAAAAGGCCGCGGCGAAGCGGCTGGAGCGCTGTTACCATCGGAGCTGGTTCGAGGAGTGCGGGGCTGTAAAGCAGCTCCAGTTCTCGATATATAAGGACAGGGTGCTGCTGCTGCTGGATACCTCCGGCGAGGGGCTGCACAAGCGCGGCTACCGCCCGAGCGCGAACGCTGCGCCGATACGCGAGACGCTTGCCGCCGCCATCGCCGACCTTGCGCATGTGCGCAGCGACAGCCTCGTTGTGGATCCGTTCTGCGGCTCCGGCACGCTGCTGATCGAGCCGGCGCTGAGGGCGATGGATATCGCGCCGGGGCTGCGCCGCAAATTCGCCTTCGAGAGCTGGGGCTGGCAGGAGCTGGAGCACGGCTTCATCGCCGACTACCGCCGCGAATGTGTGGCGATGATAAACCACAAGGCGGGATTTTTCGCAAAGGGCTTCGATATCGACCCGGACATGCAGAGGCTTACGGCGCTGAATGCGCGCAACGCCGGGGTCGGCCCGAGAATATCGGCGCAGACGGCGGATGTGCGGGATTTCGACGCGGAAAAGCTGCTGCCAAACGGCGGCATCGTGCTGTGCAACCCGCCCTACGGCGAGAGGCTGCTGGATGTCCGCGAGGCGGAAAAGCTCTACCGCGAGATGGGCCGCGTATTCACGCCGGACGAGAGCACCGGCTACTACATCATAACGCCGGACGAGGATTTCGAGCGGATTTTCGGCAGAAGGGCCGACAGACGACGCAAGCTCTATAACGGAATGATAAGGTGTACGCTGTATATGTATTTCGCACAGAGGGTAAAAAGATACAAATAGTTTACATTTTTTTTGCGATATGAAGCGTAAAGCACTTGATAAAAATTCGGAATTAATCTATAATTATAAGGCAAAAAAATGCAATAAAATTTGGAGGAAATAAAATGAACAACCTGATACTCTTTCTGAGCACTTCCGCAGCGGCTTCCGGCGATCAGGCGGCACAGCAGGGGAACGTGTTCACCTCTCTCGGTATGCCCATCCTCTCGATGGTGCTTATTTTCGTCATCATGTACTTCATGCTCATCCGTCCGCAGAAAAAGCGCGAGAAGGAAGTGCAGAAGATGCGCTCCTCCATCGAAGTCGGCGATGAGATAGTCACCACCGGCGGCATCGTCGGCAGAGTGGTCAGCATCCGCGAGGACAACGTCGTTATCGAGAGCGGAAGCGACCGCAGCAAGATCAGGGTCATGCGCTGGGCCATACAGACCAACAACACCGTCCACGACGACACCGCGGTATAATCGCCGGATACCCGGCATAATTCCCGCCCTCACGGAATATCATCTCAGTGAGAGGTGGGATGTATATGAGATCAGGCAGAAAAGGCGCGGATATGCCGCTGTATAAGAGATACGCCGTGGCCGTGGCGGCAGGCGGCGGAGCGGGGCTTGCGGTGCTTCTGCTCGCAATGTGCCTGTTCGCGCTGGCGATGCAGGCGGCGGCCTTGCCGGGCAGCGCGGCCACAGCGTTTGCAGTGGCGTCGCTTGCCGCAGGCGCGTTTGCGTCGGGCTTTTTGACCGCGCGGCTGCTGCGCGAAAAGGGGCTGCTTGCGGGCGCGGCGTCCGGAATATGGCTGTTCATGCTCTGCTGCGTCATCGGCGCGATAGCCGGGGCAGTCGGAGAGGGCGGAGTCATACTGTTCAGAATGGTCGTTGCGGTTTCGGCTGCTGCGGTCGGCGGGATAGTGGGTGTCAACGTGCGGCGGCGCGCAAGATGAGAGAGCTTGAGGGCGGGGTTCCCGCCCTTGTTTTTTCGCAGAAAGCCGCAAAAAATGTCGAAGCGCAAGGCGGGCCCGTGGATAATGCCGCGGAACGGCAGGATTTAAAAAGTTTACATAAAAAGTTAAATAAACCGATTGAAATATGACGATTCTTGTATTATAGTATACATTACAGCTATCGAGGTGCGTTCGGATGTCCAAAGAGGGAAAAATTGAAAGATTTGCGTTTATCGGAGCCGGAAACATGGCGTATTCCATTCTCAGGGGGATGCTCGCCTCAGAGGCAAGGCCCGACAGGATATACGTCTACGACGTGAACGCCGACAGGCTGGAGCTGTTCAGGGAGCTTGGCTGCACCCCTGCCGGGAGCGAGGCTGAGGCGGTGGCGAACGCGGATTACGTGCTGTTCGCAGTCAAGCCGCAGGTCATTGACGGCGTCATGGAGGCGGCAAGGAGTGCGATAACGCCGGAAAAGGTGCTGATATATATAGTCGCGGGAATGACGGCGGGATATGTGGAGCGCACCGTGGGCAGACCGTGCAAAACGGTGCTGGTCATGCCGAACACGCCGTTCCTGATAGGCTGCGGCGCGGCGGCGGTCTCCGCCACGGAGAGCGTGAGCGCCGAGGAATACGCGCTTGCGAAGTCGGTGTTCGAGGGCTCGGGCATCGTGGAGGATGTCCCTGCGGACAAGATGCGCGAGGTCATCCCGGTCAACGGCAGCAGCCCGGCGTTCATCTATTATTTTGCAAAGCTGTTTATCGACAGGGCAAAAGAGATGGGGATAGACGCCGAAGCTGCAAAGCGGCTGTTCTGCGCGACGATGATAGGCTCCGCGCGGATGCTGACCGAATCCGGCAGGACGCCGGACGAGCTTATCAGAGCGGTCTGTTCCCCCGGGGGCACTACTCTCAGGGGCATGGAGCAGCTTGAGAAGGGCGAATTTAAGGCGGCGGTGGACAACTGCATCGACGAATGCGTAAAGCGAGCATACGAGCTTAGCAGGTAATACCGGGCAGCGCGCCCGCATATGATACAATCAGAGCATATGCGGGAGGCGATTGTGATGAGGACAGGCTTTGAGAACGGGGGCGCAGTAGGCTGCGAGCTGTTTGCGGCGGCGCTGATGCTCGGCGCGGCGGCCGGAACGGCGCTTGTCGCGTCGGGTGCGATAAGCGGCGAGACGCAGAGCGCGCTGTTTGCGGTCGTCGGGCGGTTCGGGCAGGCGAGGGCGCAGGCCGGAGTGATAGCCTGCGCGTCGGGTGCGTTTCTCTCGGCGTTTGCGCTGCTGCTCACGCTGTTTGTCTCCGGCTTCTGCGCGTGGGCGGCGCCTGCGGCGTTCATCGTGCCGTTTTTTCGCGGCATGGGCTTCGGCTGCACCTGCGCGTGCCTATATCGCCGCAGCGGCGCGGGCGTTTTTGGCTATACGCTTTGCTGCCTCTTTCCGGATCTGCTGTTCACCGGCGCGCTGCTGACTGTCGCCGCGGCGCAGTCTGCGCGGCTGTCGCTGCGGTATTTCGCGGCGCTGACCGGCAGGGGCGGACGGCTTCCGCAGCGGGAGGATATCCTGCGATATTGCGGGAAGTTCCTGATATTGCTGACTGCGGCAGCGGTTGCTGCGGTGCTTGAGGCTGTTATCGCCGGGGCTTATCCGGCGGGAGCATATATGTGAGAATTTTGGGAGGAATAGTTTTGGGTCTTTTCGGAGGATTGTTCAACTATGCAAAGGAGGGTCCGGGCGTAAGCAAGGACGCGCCTAAAAAGAAGCGGTTTTTCCTGTTTTTTGAGCTTTATTTCCGCAAATTCTGGAAGCTGTGTCTTCTCAATATTATCTATGTTTTGTTCTGCATACCGATGGCGGCGGCGGTGTTTGCGCTCTATCTCATCGTGTCCCGCTCGACCGACTTCACAACGCAGCCGTGGTTTATGCCGGCGGCGGTGCTCTCGTTCGTGCTTGCGGCGATAACCTTCGGGCCGGCCACGGCGGGTGCAACCTACGTCCTGCGAAACTTTGCGCGCGAGGAGCACGCCTACATCTGGTATCACTTCTGGAAAGCGTTCAAAACCAACTTCAGGCAGGCGTGGGTGATGGGTGTCATCGATATCGTCGTGTCCTGCCTTGCGGCGTGGGTCATCTGGTTCTATGCGATGAGTCTTGGCCAGAACAGCTATTTCATCGTGCTGCTGGTGCTCAGCGTGATTTTCCTCATCGTGTTCATAACGATGAACTACTACGTATATCTCGTGATGGTCACGGTTGAGCTGCCGTTCCGCCATCTCATCAAGAACTCCTTCATCCTCTCGGTGCTGGGGGTGAAATATAACGTTGTCGTCTTTATTTTCACGCTCATCATCGGCGGGCTACAGGTGCTGTTCTTCCCGATAACGCTGCCTGTCGTGCTGGTGATAGGCGTATCGACGCCCATGTTCATCTCGACCTTCGGAGTTTATCCGGTCGTCAAGAAATACTGCATCGACCCGGTTGTGGCTGCGCAGGGGACGGACGCTGACGCGGACGATGAGGCCGTTTTCAGCGACGAGCTGCTTATCAAGGACGGCTCTCGCGACGACGATGACGACGAGGACTGAGCTTCGCATCGGACGCTAACGCTTTTGAGATCGGAAAGGTAAGGATCATATGAAAGAGAATAATCCCGGCGAGATAAAATACGGCAAGTCAATACCAAAATGCGCGCTTTCAACCATCGTCAACGTGCTCTCGGGCATGTTGATCGGCGCGCTGCTGATATTTACGCTCGGCATCTCCGACAGCAAGGTGCTCAAGGTCGTCGCGCAGGTGCTGGCGGTGCTTTGCTATCTGGCGATGATCTACGTTGGCGCGTGGTCGGACGGAGACCGGGACCGCAACCTCGTCAACTTCAAGCGCATAAAAAAGGACATGCTGAAGGGGCTGAAGTTCGGTCTGCTTGCGATGATCCCGTTCATGCTGCTGACAATCCTGCTCATAGTCGCGATGTTCATCGGCAACGACACCACGGCGTTGGTGCTGCGCTCTACCTTCCGCGTCCTCAACTTCAACATCCTCCTGCTGGTGAACTCCTTCATGTCGCCGGACGAGGTGACATGGAAGGGCATATTGCTCGTCAACTGCTTCTATCTCGTCATCCCGCTGACTTCGCTGGTGGGCTATATCCTCGGCTACAAGCGCGTATCGGTCATAACGAGGCTGGTCTACCAGAAAAAGGACGACGGCAAGAAAAAGAAGAAAAACAGGTACTGATACAGTATTATTATACGAATTGCCCCGCATAGAGTTATGTGGGGTGATTTGTTATGAAAGCAGACAGAGAGGCCGCGAGGCGCCGCCGGGGGATATTTTCTGCGCTGACGGCGCTTGCCGTCGTTATTGCGGCGTGCATTTTCCTGAGCGGGCTTGAGGCGCGAGGCGGCTTTGCGGCGCAGGCGTTCTCCTCGGAAAACGAGCCGGTGTTCGTGATCGATCCGGGGCACGGCGGCATCGACGGCGGAGCGGTGGGGGCGGGCGGCATTATCGAGAAGGAGCTGAACCTTGCAATCTCGCTGAAGCTGCGGGATATGCTGGAGTTCTGGGGCTACAGGACGGTCATGACGCGAGAGACGGACGTTTCCATCCACTCGCCGGAGGCAAGGACGGCAAAGCAGATGAAAACCTCCGATCTGCACAACCGCCTCGCCATAGTCTCGCGGACGCCGGGCGCCATATATCTCGGCATCCACCAGAACATGTTCGGGCAGAGCCGCTGCGACGGCGCGCAGGTGTTTTACGGCGTAAAGTCGCCGGAGAGCGAGGAGCTGGCGGAGATATTGCAGAGCGAGCTTGTGCGCAGGCTCCAGCCGGACAACACGCGCCGGCCCAAGCGCGCGGAGGATAACCTGTTTCTGCTCTGTCAGATCGACGCGCCGGCGGTGCTGATCGAGTGCGGCTTCATCTCCAATCCGGAGGAGGCGGCGCTGCTGAGCGACGACGGCTATCAGAACAGGCTGGTCGCGGTCATATTCGCCGCGGCGGCGGAATATCTCGCCGGAGCTGCGGCGGAATGACTTGTCACGAAAGGAAAGAGAAAAATGGCGTCGGCAAAAAGCGCAAAGGCTAAAACGGTATATGTATGCTCCGAATGCGGCTACGAATCGCCGAAATGGAACGGGCGGTGTCCGGAATGCGGCGAGTGGAACACCTTCACCGAGGAGGTGCGCGAGCCGGTCAGGGCGTCGGCAGTGCCCGCGCATTCCGGAGCGATAGTCGCGGCGTCGGACGCAGTGCCGATAGACGATATCGACATCACCGGCGAGGTGCGGTACGACGTCGGCATCCCGGAGCTCAACCGCGTGCTGGGCGGCGGTCTTGTCAAGGGCTCGGCGGTGCTGCTGGGCGGAGATCCGGGCATCGGCAAATCCACGCTGCTGCTACAGGCATGCGGCAAGCTGTGCGCCGCGATGAGGGTGCTGTATATCTCCGGCGAGGAGAGCCGGACGCAGATAAAGCTGCGTGCAAGGCGGCTCGGCGTGTCTGGCGGCGGCCTGCTCGTCGCAAACCAGACAGACCTTGGCGCGGTGCTCTCGCTCATCGATTCGGTGAGGCCGGATGTGGTGATGGTGGATTCGATACAGACCATCAGCAGCGAGGCCGTCAGCTCGTCGCCGGGCAGCGTTTCGCAGGTCAAGGAATGCGCGCTGATGATAACCCGTCAGGCCAAGGCGGCGGGAACGCCGGTGATACTCGTCGGCCACGTCAACAAGGACGGCGCCATAGCGGGCCCAAAGGTGCTCGAGCACATTGTGGATACCGTGCTGCACTTCGAGGGCGACCGCAACTACGCCTACCGTGTGCTGCGCGCGGAGAAGAACCGCTTCGGCTCCACCAACGAAATCGGGCTGTTCGAGATGTGCTCCGGCGGGCTTGTGGACGTGGAAAATCCGTCGCAGGCGCTGCTTTCCGAGCGTCCGCACGGCGTCTCCGGCAACTGTGTGTGCTGCACGATGGAGGGCACGCGCCCGATACTTGCCGAGGTGCAGTCGCTGGTGACAAAGACCGGCTTCGGCACTCCGCGCCGCACCTCCACAGGCTTTGATTTCAGCCGCACGGCGCTGATAATCGCGGTGATAGAAAAGCGCGCGGGATATTTTCTCGGCAACATGGACACCTATATCAACGTCGTGGGCGGGCTGCGGCTGGACGAGCCTGCCTGCGACTTGCCCGTCGCGCTTGCGCTGATGTCCAGCGTGACCGACACGGTGATAAGCGACAGGCTGATCGCCTTCGGCGAGCTGGGGCTTGCGGGCGAGCTGCGCTCCGTTGCAAACGTGGAGGCGAGAGTGTCCGAAGCGGCGCGGCAGGGCTTTGACTGCTGCATTTTGCCGGAGCAGTGCGTCAAGGCGGTGCCGGAGACGCTGCAAAAGCGCATACGCCTGTTTGGCGTGCGCACTCTCTCAGAGGCGTTCGGCGTCGTCTGCGGCGGGTGACTTTTCAACCGAACAAGGTTCCGCAGGAACAAAATGGCAGCAGCCGTCCTTTCGCGAGGGGGACGGCTGCTTTGCGCTGTCAAGGCAGCAGTAGCCGTCGCGCTGGTGGATGCAGCGGTTGTCGCAGGTGATCAGATTCATACAAAACCCTCCTTGTCAAGGTCATGTCGTTATTGTGAATTTTTCGCGCCGGATTATTCACCGTCACTGCGGCCCGGTTTTTGGTATAATCCGAGCGCCGCCCGGCAAAATATAGATGATAAGACCGAAAATTGACAGGAGCGGTGACGATGGGAAAAAGGGCTGTGAGGACAAGGATCATCTGCGGAGCGCTGTCCGTGGCGGCGGTGCTGGCGGTGCCGGCTGCGCCGGTGATAGCGCTTGAATGCGTGGAGACGGTGGAATATGTGACGGCAAGCGTGGCCGAGCACCAGCTGACGGCGGGCAGCAGGGGAGAGATCCGCGGAGAAAACCGCAGCGAGCTGTATCTGACCTCCCCGGTCTACGTGCAGGAGGTGTATGTGGAGATCGGCGACGAGGTGAAAAAGGGCGACGCGCTGTTCAGGGTGGACAGCGAGCTTACCGAGGCAGTGCTCAGCCAGGGCTGCGGACAGGAAAACGCCGTTGCACAGGACTACGGCGCCTTGCTTGAAAAATACGGACTCGACGCCGGGACGGTGCTGGCGCAGAGCGGGCAGGCGGATGCAAAAAAAGTGATAAATGATATACCGCGGCTTGTATATTCGCCGTTTTCCGGCGTGGTTACGGCGATAAGCGCGGAGGAGAACCGCATGTGCAGCTCGGCGTCGCCGCTTGTCATTTTCGAGGAGCCGGAACGCTGCTACGCGCGGCTGAGCGTCAACGAGCGTTACGCGGGCGAGATAGCCGTGGGCGCGCGGGTGGAGCTGACGGGCGGCGCAATGGGCGGCGAGACGGTGACGGCGACGGTGAGGAGGATATATCCGGAGGCGACAAAGGAGCTGAGGGGCAGCGCTGTGGAGACTGTGGTGAGCTTTGAGGCGGCGCCGGACGACGCTGCGCAGTGGCTTGCCGCGGGGCTGCGCTCCGGCTGCACCGTCGAGGCAAAGGTCCTTCTCGGCGAGCCGTACAGTTGTATAACTCTGCCCTATGGCTGCATCCGGCAGGATGAGGGGGGCGAGTACGTCTATCTGATAAAGGAGGGGCGCGCGGTGAAAAGCCGCGTCGAGACGGTGCGGGAGTTTGCCTACTGCGCCGAGGTGCGCGGAGATATCGGCGAGGGCGAGCGCGCGATATTCAAGCCCGACGGCGTGCGCGACGGCATGAGGATATATCGCGTGGCCGAAGCCACTGCCGCGGAGGACGAGCTTTGATGGAACAGATAAGGAGCGCGCTGAGGAATATATTGCGCAAACGCACAAGAAGCCTGCTGACGGCGGTGTCAATTGCAATCGGCGTGGCGGCGGTGGTGCTGACCGGGACTGTCGGCGAGATGGGCAGGACGGCGGTCGCGAGAGAGATCGATTCGCTCGGGATAGGCGGGATATCGGTCACGGCGGACAAGCGGCTGCGGCTGACGCAGCTCTATGAGGACGACCTCGAGCTGATAGAGGGGCTGGACGCGTCGGCGGGCGCGATACCGGTCATGATGAAGTACGGGCGGGCGACGATGCACGGGCTTGTCGCACAGACAGTGGCATGGGGAGTAGGAGCGGGCGCGGATCAGATAATATCGCTGGAAATGCTGCACGGCAGACTGATAGACAGCCGGGACGTCGAGGAGAGGAGAGCGGTGTGCGTCGTGGATGAGAACGCGGCCAAAACCTTTTACGGCAGGAGCAACATCACCGGCAAAAGGCTGACGCTGCTGCTGGACGACTGCGAGCTGGAGCTGGAGGTGGCGGGCGTGGCGGCGTCGGGCGGAAACGCGCTGCAAAGCCTTATCGGAGAATATTTTCCGGCGTTTGTCTATGTGCCGTACACGACGCTTCAGGAGGCGACGGGGCAGGACTGGTTCGACCAGATTGCGGTGCGGCTGACAGACGGCGCGGACGCGGACGCGGCGGGAAGCCGGATTGTGCGGGCTCTGGAGGCGAGCAACGGGATCAGGGGAGGCTATCTTGCGCAGAATATGGCGCAGCAACGCGACAAGCTGACGCGGCTGCTGGATATCGTGAGCGCGTCACTTTCGGGTGTGGCGGCGATATCGCTGGTGGTATCGGGCCTTGGAACAACAACGGTGATGCTGGTCTCGGTGCGGGAGCGCACGCGGGAGATCGGGATAAAGCGTGCGATAGGCGCGAGAAGGGGAACGATATTGCGGGAGTTCATGCTGGAGGCGGCGGTGCTGTCGCTGGCTGGCGGCGTGCTTGGCGCGGCGGTTGGGTCGGCGGCCGCCGCGGTGATACAGTTGGCGCTGGGCCTCGATATCTCGCTCGATCTGCCGTTTATAGCGTTCTGCGTTGCCTTTTCGACGCTCGGCGGCGTCGTGTTCGGCGTCTATCCGTCGCGGAAGGCGGCGTCGCTCGATCCCGTCGAGGCATTGCGGCAGGAGTGAGGGTGTGGTATAATGGTGTTGCACCGTATATTGTCATAAAAACGGCTTTGCAGAGCCGTCTGAGCGAGGATGCCATGAAACCGTTACAGATACCGAATATCCCCCGAGCCGGAGCGACGCTCTGCGCAGTGTCGGCGGGCGCGCAGGGGGCTATAGAGGCGATAGAGCGCCTTGGGATAGAGACGCTGCCGGTGGGCGAGTGCGGCGCGCTGCCGTGGCAGGTTGCAAGCCACGCGGACATGCTGCTGAACCACGCGGGCGGCAGGGAGATCTTTGCGGCGCAGCCGGACGCGGGATATTGCCGGACGCTTTCGGAGCGCGGCTTTGAGGTGATACCTGCGGGAGTCGCTCTCGGGCGCGATTATCCACTGGACACCGCGCTTAATATAGCCTGCGTGGGAGAGGTGGTGTTTATCGGCAGGCGCTGCCCCGGGAGCCGCGCGGCGGAATTTTACCGCCGGACGCGCCGCTGCGTTCCCGTCGGTCAGGGCTACGCCAGATGCTCCGTCTGCGTGATAAGCGCGTCAGCCATAATCACCGCCGACGGCGGGATATGCGCGGCGGCGCGGGAAAACGGCCTTGACGCGCTGCCGATACGCCCCGGCGGCATACATATCGACGGCTACGACACCGGCTTCATCGGCGGCTGCTGCGGGCTGATAGCGCCGGACACGCTCGCGTTCTGCGGCGATGTCTCGCTGCTGCCGGACGGCGAAAACATACGCGCCTTCGCGCGGGAGCACGGCGTCTTTATCGAGCCGCTGACCGGCGGCGTGCCGGAGGATATCGGCGGGATACTGCCGCTGATGCAGGCGGATACATAAAACGAGCCTCCGTGAAATAGGATTTACCGGACAAAGCTTTTGTCCGGAACAAATTCTGAGCTACGGGGGATATAACGGTGAAGCTGTGGACGATGATACTTATTGCGCTGGGGCTGGCGATGGACGCCTTCGCGGTCTCGGTCTCGAACGGGCTTTGCTACAGGCGGCTGACGGCGGCGCAGACGCTGGCGATACCGCTGTTTTTCGGCGTGTTTCAGGGCGTGATGCCGTTGCTCGGCTGCTTTGCGGGCGGAGCGCTCAGCGCGGCGATAACGAAATGGGATCACTGGATAGCGTTCGGGCTGCTTGCGGCGATAGGCGGCAGAATGATAGCCGGAGCCGTGCGGGAGCTGCATGGGCCGTCTCCGCGCGCCGTGGGAGAGTTCAGCCTCCGCACGCTGTTGCTTCAGGCGGTTGCAACGAGCATTGACGCGCTTGCTGTGGGCGTCGGCTTCGCGCTGGTGAAGGTGGACGCGCTTCTCGCCTCGGCGGTCATCGCCGGAGTGACGTTCGTCTGCTCGCTCGCGGGCGTGCTCGCCGGGAAGCGCTTCGGCAGGCTGATAAGCGGGCGCGCGGAGATTATCGGCGGCGCGCTGCTGATAGGCATAGGGTTCGAGATTCTTTTCGAGCACCTGCTGTGACGGAGGACGGAATTTCTCCGCGAAAATTGCTATTGTTGCGCGATAAGGCTTGATTTATCCGGACAAAGGCGTTATAATATACTAATCAGCACATTTAGCAAGTTGAATCGCTATACCAATAAAGTTGACGAAGTCAAAAGAAACGGGGTAAAAACTGATGAAAAGACTGATGCTTGGCAACGAGGCGGTTGCGCGCGGGCTCTATGAGGCCGGATGTCGCGTCGTCTCCAGCTATCCCGGCACTCCGAGTACCGAGATAACCGAATTTGCGGCGAAATACGACGAGATATACGCCGAATGGGCGCCGAACGAGAAGGTGGCCTGCGAGACGGCGGTGGGAGCCTCGATTGGCGGCGCGCGCTCCTTCTGCGCCATGAAGCACGTCGGAATGAACGTCGCGGCGGATCCGATGTTCACCGCGTCCTATACCGGCGTCACCGGCGGCATGGTCATCGCCGTCGCGGACGATCCCGGTATGCACTCCTCCCAGAACGAGCAGGATTCCCGCCACTACGCGATAGCCGCGAAGCTGCCGATGCTCGAGCCGTCCGATTCCGCCGAGTGCAAGGACTGCACGAGGGCCGCATTCGAGCTGTCCGAGCGCTTCGACACGCCGGTGATTCTGCGTCTTTCCACAAGAGTTTCCCACTCGCAGAGCATCGTCGAGGAGCTGCCGCGCGAGGACGTCGAGGTCAGGGACTACGTCAAGAACGCAGCGAAGTACGTCATGATGCCGGCATACGCCAGAGGCCGCCATGTCGTCGTCGAGCAGCGCATGGCCGCGCTTGCCGAATTTGCCGAGACCACCTGTCTCAACCGCGTCGAGGACGCCGCCTCCGACATCGGCATAATCACCGCGGGCATTTGCTATCAGTATGTCCGCGAGGCGCTGGGCGACGGCGTGGGGGTGCTCAAGCTCGGGCTGCTTAACCCGTTGCCGAAGAAGCTAATCGCAGATTTTGCGGCGAAATATAAGAGGGTATATGTCGTCGAGGAGCTGGACGACATTATCGAGACGCACTGCCGCAGGATAGGCGTCGAGGTCGAGGGCAAGAGCCTGTTCGGCTTCACCGGCGAGCTTTCGCAGCGCATCGTCGCCGAAAAGCTGACCGGCAGAGCTCCTGAATACGATGTGTTTGACGGCGATATTCCCGCGCGTCCGCCGGTAATGTGCCCAGGCTGCCCGCACCGCGGCGTGTTCTACACCCTCTCCAAGCTCAAGCTCAACGTCAGCGGCGATATCGGCTGCTATACCCTTGGCGCGACCGCCCCGCTCTTTGCGATGGACAGCACCGTCTGCATGGGCGCGTCGGTCTCGGTGCTGCACGGCTTTAACAAGGCGAGGGGAGCAAGGGCTGCGGCAAGGTCGGTCGCGGTCATCGGCGACTCCACCTTCATCCACTCCGGCATAACCGGACTTGTCAATATTACATACAATCAGGGCGTCTCCACCGTCATAATCCTCGATAACCGCATCACCGGCATGACCGGGCACCAGCAGAACCCGTCCACGGGCTATACACTCAAGGGCGTCGCAGTGCCGGAGCTTTCGCTGGAGAAGATGTGCGAGGCGGCCGGGGTTAGGCGCATACGCGTCGTCGATCCCCATGATCTTGCCGCGACGGAGCAGGTCATCCGCGAGGAGATTGAGGTCATGGAGCCGTCGGTGATTATTGCGCGCGCCCCATGCGCGCTGCTCAAGAGCGTCAAGCGTCTGCCGCCGCTCAAAATCGACGCGGACAGGTGCCGCGGCTGTAGGATGTGCATGAAGCTCGGCTGCCCGGCAGTCAGCTTCAAGGACGGCCGGGCACACATCGACGAAACCCTCTGCGTCGGCTGCGGAGTGTGTACGCAGATGTGCAGATTTGAAGCGATCCTGTGAACGGCAGGCGAAAGGAAGGCGGAATTTAATATGACGAAAAGCATTACAATAGTCGGAGTAGGTGGACAGGGAACGCTGCTCGCGAGCAGGATACTCGGAAATATGCTTGTCGGCGAGGGCTTCGATGTGAAGGTCTCGGAGGTCCACGGAATGTCCCAGCGCGGCGGCTCGGTCGTCACCTATGTCAGATACGGCGATAAGGTCGCGTCTCCGGTGGTCGAAAAAGGCGAGGCGGACGTCATCCTTGCATTCGAGCTGTGTGAGGGCGCGCGCTGGATATCCACTCTCAAAAAGGGCGGCACGCTCGTTGTGAACACGCAGCAGATCGATCCGATGCCGGTCGTCACCGGTGCGATGAGCTATCCCGAGCACAGTCAGGACAGGCTGCGCGCGAAAA